>NZ_PHGS01000016.1:0-351512 GCF_003031125.1 Agrobacterium sp. LAD9
CGTGGAGTCAGTAGACGGCATACACCACAAAACCACTTCAGCCACAGATTGCGCAAAAGATCTGTCATGAGTATGCTGTTCGATAATGGATGCAGGGTTAAGGCATGCGCATTGAATACCTTCAAATATCAAATGTCCTCAGTTTTCCCTATCGAGCCGATATAAATCAGGCCGATAAAATAGAATTTGATGATGGTCTAAATATTATTATCGGCGAGAACGGATCCGGAAAGTCCACCGCCCTCGAGGTTGTCAACTTCCTGTTTCGAAGGGTCATATATCGTCAGTTCAGCTTCAATCGCGAGCTCTTCGGACGCCGCTCAACACTTCCGACGAATGAAAGGCGACAAATTCTGTTGCCAGCTCATCACACCCATATCAGCGGTTTCCGGCTAGACGCAAATTGGGATAGCGAAAATCAAGAGCAGCGCATTCGAATAGCACTACGACTTGACGACATCGACCGCCAGAACATTGCTAATATCAGAGCTTACTTTGTCGATCTTAACCAAACACTGGGATCGTACTCAACTTACAACGTTAACGCCAATGGCGAGGAGCGAGATACATACGTTACTGATGTTATATTAAATCGTAACGCAAATAATTTTAGGGTTGAGCTACAGGGCGGAGAGCACGACTTTGGCTTCACATATCTAACCGACTATCACCTCTTTAGAGAGGCCATTTCCCTTCACAATACCCTTACGAGTGGTGAACCGATCCCACCCCTCCATGAAAGTTTTACGCTTATCGGTAGCTATCGCAACTACCACGCGTTTCAGCCTTCCATTTCACTTAGCAACGCGTCGGCATCGCAACAAATTCAGGATATACGGAATCAAGACTTTAGCCGTAGCCTCAACGCTACTGAGAGCAATGAACCTCCTGTTTTCGCTCTCGTCCGGCTACAAGTTGCTGAGCGCCACTTCAACCTGATTTCAGAAGCAAAAGACCTTGCACAGTGTGAACGAGAAGCGAACGATCTTCCTTTTGTAAGGTCGGTTAATGAGCGACTGCGCGTGGTAAATCTGCGCTGTCAAATAAAGCTTCTGGATCAGCGTACATGGCAGTATAGCTTCGAATTCTACGACACCCGTCGCAATAAACCGATCGGCGACATCAACAGCCTGAGCGCAGGTCAAAAAGCGATTATCCACTTAGTGCTTGAGGCTTATGGGCGGGGGGAGCTGAAGGGTGGGGTCGTCATCATAGATGAACCTGAAATCCATTTGCATTATCAATTCCAGTACGAGTATCTGCAGGTACTTCGAGAACTGAACCGGACGCAGAGGTGCCAATATATTCTGGTTACCCATTCGGAATCGCTCATCAATTCGAGTACCATAAGCTCTGTACGGCGGTTTGCACTCAATACTAGCGGTCACACCGCAATCTTCTCGCCTACACTTTCCGCAGACGAAAAAAGCCTAATACGCATCCTCGACAACTCCCGATCGACTTATGCCTTTTTCTCGAAAAAAGTGGTGCTGGTGGAGGGCGATACCGATCGCTATTTCTTTAGGGCGCTACTCCAAGAGCGACACCGTCTGCTCGAACAAGAAATTGCTGTTCTCCATGTCGGCGGAAAGAGAGAACTTTCAAAGTGGCACAGTTTGTTTTCAAGCTTCGGCCTCCGCGTTTACGCTATCTCAGACTTCGACTACGTCGTAAATATGCACTATCGCGCTGACGTCGGAGTTCGCCTCCGAACAGCTCAAGAGATCGCCGCATTCAAACAGTCACACTTAGATTGGGAAGGCCACATAAACGCATCAGCAGCAAATGGTATGTTCATACTGCGCGAAGGCGATCTCGAAACGTACCTTGGCATAAGAAAAGATCTAAGCCATGTGATTGAATTCTGCCAAAATGATCTTCACTCATTTCTGGCAGATAATACTTCTAGCAAAAGCCGCGAAATACGGTCAATCATTGATACCATCGCCGGATAATGTCTCGGAATGACGCCGCGCGACTTAAGGTTAACTCTCGTGTCGAAACTTGGACTTCTAACAGCAATAGGGCACAACATAGCTGACTCGGTCGGCTCCGGAGTAGGACTAATGGTTGGAGTCTACTCCATGGATATCTACGGTGAGGCCGCTTCTACCGACGAAGGTTACATCGACGTAGATTTCCTCACTGGCAGTACATTTGGCGGAGCCGCTTCACCTTCGCTCATGAAGGCTCTTAAACTCTACAGCGAGGAGTTGCCCCGCTTCTGCAAACGGAATGGGGTTGAGGTTGCCGAGTTTCGTATGCTTAGTGTCCGCTTCTTGACAAAAAACCTTAAGCCGACTTGTATCGTGACAATAGAAGATCATCACGGGCGCTCCTCCATCGACGAATATCAAGGATTGCCCGCCCGTCGTGTGAAAAAACTGGACTATTTGGGGCGGGTTCGGCGAAAATAGCATTCTATAATTCGTCACGCGGGTTTTAAATTCCGACGACGCTAAGCACAGCGTGAGTCGGACGAAAAAGTACGAATGAGGTTCAGGAGCTGAAGGCCATCATACGAACCGGATTTGCCGTTGCCAGCATGTTTTTTGCGGGCTCTATTGCGTTTGCCGCGCCGACATATCTCAGCTGCGAATTCGCAGGCTCGAAAGGAACCCCTCAGGTATTCAATTTCGCTCTCGACGAAGCCGCCGGGACATTTGGAGTTTATGTCCCGGCTTCTGGAAGTCAGAGAATGGAGAAAGGCACCTTTGCCGGCGGTAAAGCGAGCCTGAATGAAGGCTCGGTGGCATGGGAGATCGACATCGCCAAGGGTTCGGTCATCCGCGATAAGCGCATGGTTGGCGAGAAGGATGGCGGGACCTGCAAGAAGATCTCGCACGCGCAGAGCGGTTTTGAAAATTAATTGCCGGTCTGGGCAAGAGGCCAGCATCGAGATGTCCGCACATGGAGCTGACGGCACGGCACATCTATAGCGCCTTGGCGAAGCGTTCCAGTTTGCCCAGCGTTTGCTGACCCAGCTCCACGGCACCGAAACCCTTCGCTTGCTGGAACTCGGCTTCCGTGCTGAACACCATGCCCAGCACAACTTTCGTCTCGCCATCCTGATCCTCGAAGGAGGCCCAGGCATCGGCATGTTTCGGCCCGTTTTCGCCCCATAGCAGCGTATAGCCGATCCTCTCTTCGGGCCGGACCTCGACATAACGATGATGGTTCGGGAAGACTGTGCCGTCAGGGCCGATCATGTCAAAGACCCATTCGCCGCCGGTGCGCAGATCAATCCTCTTCGTGCGGCAGGAAAAGCCTTCGGGACCCCACCATTGCGGCAGCGTCTTCTCGTTCATCCAGGCTTTCCAGAGGATGTTTCGCGGCACCTTTATCGTTCGCTCCAGCACCATGGTCCGCCCGGCCACGCTGGCCAGATTGTCGAGACCCGCGCTGAAACCTTGTTGATAACCATCGCGCATATCCTCCGCCAGAGAGGAAAGCTGCACCGTTACGGTCAAGCGGCTACGCTCTTCCGCAGCCTGAAAATCGGCAGTTACCAGCGCTGCCGACTGCGTTACGCCGCCGGATGAGACCACCTCATAATTCACGCTGCGGAGGGTTGGCAGCAGCTCCAGCCAGCCGCATTCACAGCGAATATCCGGCTGGCCGGCGACCTTGCAGAGCGAAACTTCGCGACCGCCCAGCCTGCTGTCCGCTTCCAGGAATTCCACGGTGACCGAGGGCGTGGGAGAGGCCCACACCGCCCGGGCGGCGGGTGAGAGCCAGACCTGCCAGAGAGCCGATAACGGAACGGCAATCTCCCGTTCGAAGCTGAGCGTCGCGAAACGGTCTTGTGGATGCGGTTCAGCGTGTGCGCTTTGTTGACCCGGTTTCGTTATCATTCTGAATCCTCCTTCATAGCCTGCATTGCAAATGCCTCCAGCCGGTCAAGCCGGCTCTCCCACACGGCCCGTTGCTCATCGAGCCATGTGCTTACCGGCTCCAGCGCTTCGGGCACGATGGCGCAGGTGCGCACCCGCCCATCCTTGGAGGTGATGATCAGCCCTGCCTCCTCCAGCACGGAAAGATGCCGCATCACCGTGGGCAGACGCAGCCCCGTGGGAGCGGACAACTCCATGACCGGTGCCGGCCCGCCGCCAAGGCGCGCCAGAATTGCCCGTCGCGTCGGATCGGCCAGAGCCTGGAAGATCAGTGAAAGTTCCTGATGATGCTTAGTCATATTGCTAACTATCATGTTTCGTCGTGACGGGGCAAGGGGAAACTTAGCAGATTAACTAAGTTTTATCGGGAGGGATGGTCCCGGGGATGAAATGCCGATGCGTCGCCCGACCGTTTCGTTTGGGTGACGGAACCCTTCCTCTTCATGCGCCTGGCGTTCGGCAACGGGCGGCGGATGCAACTGACGGGCCGGAAACGAGCCATCAAAAGTTGCAGAAAAAGATTGACTCTCGCTGCCGCCTGAGTGAGCTTCGCCGGGAAAAGACGGGGAAAAAATCAAATCATCATGTCACCAGAACGCTTCAATCAATGCCTGCGGGTGATCCGCTGGACGCCGATCAATATTGCGTCCGCGCTGCAATGCGAACTTTCATGGATCGAGGCGCTGGAAGCAGGCAACGAGGAGGTTCCCGCTGGCCTGGCGACATGGCTGGAAACGCTGGCGCAAGCCCATGAGGCTCTTCCGCCTCCGTCCACCTATAGAGGAAAACGGTCGACATTCTGATGCGGCCGGCAGCTTTCAGCCTTTACCAACGATTGGATTATTCGAAATGAAATATGTCATAGCAGCTCTTGGCCTGATCGCCTTCTCAAGCCCCGCCCTCGCGGCATCCTGCGAGAAGAACTTCACTGTCTCAGGCGTACCGATGGTGACGGCTGTCTCTTACAAGTCCTGGCAGGAACTGCCGAAGGCGAAAGCGCCCGCCGTGCTGCAAAAGCTCGCGCAGGCCGTGGCGGCGGAAGGTTTCTCCGGCATCCAGATCAACAAGGCGCTGTCTTCCATCGATGCGCACCAGGAGACCAGCGGCAGCGGCAGAATTCAGACGCTGCGGGTCGTGGCCCGGCAGAAAGGCGCCGCGGTGCGAATTGATGCTGTCTTCAACATTCAGGCAGGACAGATCGCGGACAAGAACGTCATTCGCGAGGGCATCTGCAATATCATCAATGGCGCGTGACGCACGGTGAATAAACCGCCCCTTCGCAGTCTCGACGCCGGCGCACGCTGACATCGAGACTGGGGAGCTGTGCGGGTGCGGCGCATTTGTTGCGAACGGACGCGGCGGCTGGCCCCGGCGCGGGCGGCGGGCTATGTGGCTGGTGTATGCCGTTGATGGCGATGCTTAGGGTATGGCGGGCAAACCCGGAATCTGCGATGGGTGCAGACAGGGATACTATCCGCGGCCGGAAGCAGGCTGCGAATCGACGGGGAAAACATGCCGATCCATGAACTGGCTGCCGTGGGCGCCGCGACGTGCTGGGCGATAACCGGGCTTCTTGCCGCGGGCCCGGCGGGGCGGCTTGGAGCGCTGGCCTTCAACAGGACGCGGCAGCTTTTTGTCGCCGCTTTGCTGGGGGTCTATGTGCTCGCGTCAGGCTCCTGGCGGGAGCTTCAGCCCGAGGCATTGTCGTCGCTTCTCCTTTCCGGCTTCATCGGCATTTTTGTTGGCGACACGCTTCTCTTTACCTGCCTCAACCGGCTGGGGCCGCGCCGTTCGGGAATCCTGTTTGCGCTGAATGCCCCGATCGCCGCACTGCTGGCATGGGCGGTGCTTGGCGAGCAGCTTCCCGCAAGCGCCATTGCCGGCATAGGCCTGACGCTCAGCGGCGTGCTACTGGCAATCCTCTTCGGCAAGCGCAAGGCGCAGCTGCATGAATGGGAGAGCGTGAAGGGGCCTCTCTGGCTCGGCGTGCTCTTCGGCCTTCTGGCGGCGCTCAGCCAGGCGGTCGGCTCGCTCATTGCAAGGCCCGTGATGGCGACCGGGATCGATCCTCTTGCCGCTTCGATGCTGCGTGTCGGGGTGGCCGCCCTTTGCCTGACTGCGCTTACCATGCTGCCTATCGACGCGGTTCGGCCCAGAGGCCCGATGACCCGAAGCCTGTTCCTCCAGACGGCGTTCACGGGCATCATCGCCCTGGCTTTCGGCATGACGCTGCTTCTTTTTGCCCTTTCCGGCGGCAAGGTCGGCATCGTCTCGACACTGTCGGCAACGACGCCGGTGATTATCCTGCCATTGCTGTGGCTGAGAACGCGGGAAGTGCCGGCACCCGGCGCATGGGCCGGCGCCGCACTTGTCGTGGCCGGCATGGCGCTCATGTTCTGGAGATAGCTTCAACCCGATGGAGAACGGGTGCGGAAACGCCTCATCCGCGTCGAGACTTTTCACGCCAGGATTCAGACAGCACTGCCCCCTTGCTAAGCAACTTTTGCGTGCTTAAAAGGCGGCTAATATCAGTTCGTTAGAGAGGACCAACTTCGTGGAACAGGAAAACATCCAGACCGGCAAGGGTCGGCGCCGGGCGCTTTGGGCGGCGGTTGCAATTATTGCCGTTGCTGCCGCAGGCGTCATCGGCGGCAAGACCTTCTACGAAGCAAAGGTGAAGGAACTCGTTGCCCGCAGCGGCGCGACCGCCACTTCCATCGAGGTCGACTTTCTCGGGAAAATTCATGTTCGCGATCTGACGCTGCCGCTTGAAGACGGCAAGAATATCAAGATCGCGGCTATCGACGGACGTCCGAAACTTCCGTTTCTGGACGGCGCGCTTGACATGACGACCATCGATATCGATGTGCCCACCGGAAAGATTTCGATGGCGCAGGCCCGCGTCGAGAATGCCGCTTTCGAAAAGCCGGGACAGGCGGAAGAAAACGGCAACTCCCTGCCCCGGCGCATCGAGCGCTTCGCAGCCGCGCGCATTTCCACGCCTGAGGTTACGTTTACCCAGTCCGTCGCGACCACCGAGCAGAAGACCGTTTACAAGAACGTCGCTCTCTCCGAGATCGCCGGCGGTCGCATCGCCCGCTATTCGATCGACAATGGCGGCTACGACATCAAGATGCAGCTTCCCGACAGCGATGGCGCGATGAAGGACAAGCATATGGTCGTCTCGACCGGCGCAATCGCCGGCCAAGGCATCGATGTCGCTTATCTCGCCCGGCTCTATACGGAAAAGGCCGGTCCCGAAGACAAGGAAGCGAAACCGCTCTACGGGCCGCTCTCCGTCAAGGCTGTCTCCTTTTCTGACGGAGACGCTCATTTCAGCTACGATGAAATCCGCAGCGACGGCTTTACCGCCCGCATGCCGTCTGAGCCGCTGCTGGAGACCCTGAAAGCGCTGACGACCACCCAAAATCCTGACGAGCTTTCACCGGAAGCGCGCCAGGCGCTTTTCGCAAAGGTCGTGTCCATTCTCGACATGGTCGGCAAAAGCAACATGCAGCTCATCGGCTTCAAGGTCGACGCGCCGGATGAAAAGGAAGGGGCGGCTGGCAAAAGGGTCAAGGCCACCATCGACCGTATCGACATGCAGATGGACAGCCGTAAGCTCGACTTCGGCTTGAATGGCATGTCGATCGGAGACGGCGACGGCAAGATCGAAGTCGCGGAAGCAAGCCTCAAGGGCTTTGACTGGAGTTCGACGATCAAGGGAATTTCCGAGATCATCGCGCTCGACGAGACGCAGATCGAGACCTTCCAGTTTAATCGCCTGATACCGGAACTTGGCAGGGTGCGCGTCGGCGGCATCAACGTCGATATGGCCGCGCCGGAAAAGACTGAGGAAGAGACGACCGGCACGCCTGAACGCATCAAGTTCACGCTCAAGAATTTCGAGATGGGGCTGACCAAGCCCTTCAACGGCATCCCCACCGATATCGAGATCAGGCAGGACGAGCTCACGCTTCCGATCCCCGCCGACTCGGAGGAGGAGGTTTTCGTCGAGGCCCGCAAACTGGGTCTCGAAACGCTCGCCTTCTCTTATGGCCTTGCGGCCGGCTGGGACGAACCGAACAGCAACCTGGTGATCCGCGACATCTCGCTCAGCAGCAAGGATTTCGGCAGCGTCAATTTTGCCGGTCTGGTAAGCGGCTTTACCGAAGAGTTCTTCTCTTTTGACGTCAATCGCGCGCAGGCGGCGCTCTTCGGGCTCGCCGGCCGCGAGGTGAAGCTCACGATCAGGGACGAAGGTTTGATGGCCAAGGCGATCAAGCTTTATGCCCTGCAGAACGATATGACGGAAGATCAGGTGCGCGCCACTCTGACACTGGTGGCGGGCATGATGCTGCCGCAGGTGGCAGCTGAACAGCCGAAGCTGCAAAACGCGGTGGAAGCGCTCGTCCAGTTCATCAGCAAACCTGGAACCCTGACGGTAACGGTCAAATCCACGGGCGCAAATGGCCTCGGTATTTTTGACCTGGTTGCCGCCTCTGACAATCCGATGGGTCTTCTCGACAAGGTCGATATTCAGGCGACGGCCGAATAAACCGGCCACTCCTCCGGCAGTCTCAAGCTTGGTTTTCCGAGCTTGAGACTGCCGGAACTGGTATTCTCATGAGATTATGACGTGAACGTCTGAGAAGCCCGCCCTCTTGCGGGCAGGGCCATGAGGAGCATCAACATGAAAACCGAGCAACTCACTTTCGGCCCCGACGGGCAGGTTCCCAACAATCAGACCTTTGCCGTCGTCATTTATCGAAATGTCGGCACAGACTTTCATTCCACGGATTTCGAAGCAGTATTTTCCCGCAACGGATGGAGCGGCATCTGGCGCAATGGCGTGTTCGACTACCACCATTACCACAGCGGCGCACATGAGGTTCTGGGCGTGGGGCGTGGCGAGGCGACATTGCAGATCGGCGGGCCGGACGGGCAAATTCTTGATGTCGCGCAGGGTGACTGCCTGATACTGCCCGCCGGAACCGGCCATATGAAGCTGAGATCTTCTGCGGATTTTCAAGTGGTAGGTGCTTATCCGCCCGGTCAAAAGGCCGATATTCAGACCTCTGCACCAAGCGCGGAAATGCTTGAGCGGATAAGGTCCCTGCCGAAACCTGAGACAGACCCAGTGCATGGAGCCTCATGCGGCCTGATGGAAATATGGCGCTGAAGGCCAGCCCGCCGATCTACCCTTATACCCGGCAGGCATGCGATTTCAGCCTTGGATTTTGCCCAAGGGCGGCGTTCCCCTGCAGCACGAGCCGTAGCTAATGCAGCCACTCGCAACTATAAGCGAGGACCGGCTCGGCAAAGCCCTTCAGTCTGTAACGATCGCCGTGCACGAGGACATCAGCGCCGCCATATTCCTGGAGGGTCTTGTCCGAGATCAGTATCTGATCGCTCCCAGCGGCGGCACAAAGTCTTGCTGCCAGTTGCACGGTCGTGCCGAAGAAATCATTGCTGTCCTCGACCGGCTCCCCACAATCCAGCCCGATGCGAATGTGAATGGGCTCCCCTTTGGCGCTGTTGTAACGATGGAACTCGCGCTGGATATCAATGGCGCAGTCCACGGCAAACGGCGCGGAGGAGAACACGGCCATTATGCCGTCACCGGTATGCTTGACCTCCCGTCCCGATCGTCGCCCCAGACAACCACGCACGAGAGCATCATGCGCCCGGACGAGTTCTGCCGACATACGATCGCCAAGGCGGGCCGTCATCTCGGTTGAGCCGACAATGTCAGTGAAAAGGATCGCACGGTGGCCGGCGTCCATATCTTTCGAGACAGCCCCAACAGCCACCGGATCCTGTATGCGCCCGAGAAATGCTTCCACGGCCGACAGGGCGACTTCCACCACTTCACTGGCGACAAACCCGTGCGCTTCGCGATGCACGCACTGCGCGGTTGCGGCGTCCGGGGCATCCATAAGGCAAAAGGCCGTGCCACGTCTTTCATCAAACCAGTAGGTCAAAAACTTGACGCCATACTGATCCTGGATGTTGAGGTCTTTAAGGTGTGCCGCAGCAATATCCGCAGCGGAAACGCCGGCAAGCTCGTGCCGGTCCATGAAGATAGGCATTGGTTCCTCCCAAGAGTATTTCGTTGCCTCCTCTGCCAGCCATTTTATGACGTCACCGAATGGTCGTCTATCGTTCTTACGGGTGACACCGGAAAAGACGGGAACACCGGAAAGGGCGATATTCGTTCGCGTTAGAATTTCGGGGCCACTGACGACCTCTTACCTGCGCTTGACCATACGCCGAAGCAGGGAGCCGGATCGGGCCTTGCGGGGAATGAGGTGGATGTCGCTGACCAGCTTTGCGCCGCCTTCCCGGCGTTCCAACGTTATCTTTCGGCTATGGAAGGCCTCGAGCTCGGCACGATGCGCCACGCTGATGATCGTGGCGTCTGGCAATTCATCAATCACCGTCTGCATCATCCTGTCCTGGCTTTTTTCGTCGAGAGCCGCAGTCGCCTCGTCCATGACGATGATGTCAGGGTCGTTCAGCAACAGGCGGGCAAAGGTCAGCCGCTGTTTTTCACCGCCCGACAGCGTCTGGTCCCACGGCGCTTCCTCTTCCACCTTGTCCTTGAGATGGCCGAGACCAACCTTGTCGAGAGCCTCCCCTATCTCTTCAAAGGTCCAGCTCTCGGCCGCCTGCGGATAACAGACCGCCCGGCGCAGGGTGCCGGAGGGAATATATGGCCGCTGCGGCAACATGAAAAGCCGGCTGCTGGCGCGAAAACTGACACTGCCGCCGCCCCATGGCCACAGGCCCGCGATTGCCCGAACAAGCGTGCTTTTGCCGGATCCGGACTCCCCTGCGACGAGCACTCTTTCTCCCCGCCCGATCTCTACATCGGTCTCTTTGACGACGGACGTACCGTCGCCGAGCGACACAGAAACATCCTTGAGGCTGAGCATCGTTTCGCCTTCCGTTTCACCACGGACGATCCGGCCAAGCTTATCGCTCTGTTCGGCCCGCTCGAGACCGTCAAGCGACATCATCAGGGAGGCAACACGGCGTGCGCAGGCGTTCCAGTCCGCCAGCCGGGGATAGTTGTCGACCAGCCAGCCGAAGGCGGATTGAACGATGGTGAAAGCGGATGCCGCCTGCATGACCTGGCCGAGGGACATGCTGCCGTCGAGAAATTTGGGCGCGCAGAGAAGAAGCGGAACAACGGGCGCAATCAACATCGATCCATGCGACACGACAGTGGTGCGCATATATTGCTGCGCCATCTGCTTCCACTGCTGCCGGACATTGCGGAATCTTTTGTCGAGGTCGCTTCGCTCCTCCTCTTCGCCGCCAAGCAGGGCGATGCTTTCCCCGTTTTCTCGGACGCGGGTCAGCGTGTAGCGGAATTCCGCCTCGAGCTGGTTCTTGACCTCGGAGACCCTGACGAAGTTCCGGCCGATCAACGCGATGGAACTTGACGTGATGAGCGCATAGATCACCGCCGCAACCACGAGAAAGCCGGGTATCGTGATCCATGCCCCGCCGATCGGCAGCGTCAGCGCGCCGCCGATCGTCCACAGGACGACGATAAAGGTGGAAGCCGACACGAAGGCGGCAATGACGCCCGCCACGAAATCCACGGGTGCTTCGGTGGCGATCCGCATATCCTCCGACAGCCTCGCCTCCGGATTCTGATGGTCACCATCGATCAGGTTGAGCTGGTAATAGCGACCATGTGCAATCCATCGGGAGACCAGCACCTTGGTCAGCCAGGAGCGCCAACGCCGCTGGATGCGCATTCTGACATAGACCTGTGACGTCACGATCATAACGCTTCCGAGAACCAGCGGCGGGAATATCGAAGCGAGAAAATAAACAGTGGATGCATCCCGCTTTTCAATCGCGTCGAAAATCCCGCGATTCCAGACGTTGATACCATATTGGAAACCGACATTTATGCCGATCATCACCAGGAGCCCGATGGAGAACGGCCATGCCAACGCATCGCCACGGCGGCTCCAGAACCCTCGCGCGCTGATCCAGAAGCGTTTCAGAAGATATTTCTTGCGGGCCTCTTCGGCCTCTTCCGGTGTCAAACCCGAAGCAGGTTCCATTTCCTCCGGCGGGAGGGGATCATCGTTAGCATGAACATTCTCTGCACCATTCTGGCCGGTGCCATCGACTGGTTTCGGTTTTGCGTCAGCATCGGTCATGGATGCTTAAACGGATGGCGGTTTGAAAGGTTGCCGGTCCAGAATGATTTGCCTTTGGCCCAAGGCGGCCGTGCTAGCGGCCTCTGGTTTTTCTCCACTTCAGTAGATACCCAAATCCCGGTCCGAGCAGAGCGCCGGCAATGATCCATTCCATCACGCCTAGCGGGCTTTCATCGGGATCATGCCCGGTGACTGCGGCGTGATGTTGACCACAGCACCGCCGCCCGTTGTATTCATCACGCGGATTTCATGTTTCATCGAAAGCCATGGACCGGTTAAGTTGACCTCAAAGACACGTCCTAGTGTTGCGGTTTCCATTCGCCAAACATCTATGCGGCAGGCTTCGGGACGATACCCCTAAATTCAGGAACTCTCCGATCTCCACGCAGCAGTCCTTCAGGGTCTTGCACAGGCAACAGGTTCTCACAAAGGCAGAACAGGTCGCGCTGCCGACCTCGTACAAATCGCGCGAACAAGCGAGCGAAGCCATCTGTGGGTGGGGTCGGCGTCGAAACGCGGGTGCCATGCCTGGGAGATGGCGAGCGCGTCTGTCTCCACCGGCAAGGTAAAGGACGCCAGATCGCGCCTTGCGACCTTTGTCAGGCGATCCGGCATGGCGGTGATGTGGTCACTCGTTCGAACGATTTCCAACGCATCGGCAAAGCTTGCCACGGCCAGGCTAACGGTGCGGGCATGCCCGAGAGCGGCGAGCGCCTGATCGATCGGACCCTCGAAGCGACCCCGTCGCGATATGGAAATATGCGGATAGGTCGTAAAACCGGTCAGCGTCACAGCGCTTGCAATGATGGGGTGGTCTTTTCGAACAACCGCAACATAGCGATCGTGAAATAGCGCCTGCAGCCGAACCTCCGGCCCCATCGCGCCGATCACGCCAATGTCGAGATCGACCCTCGCCTCGCGCAGGGATTCCACATCCTCCTCGCCCTGCGGGGCGAAACGCATCCGGGCTTTAGGCGCATCGGCAGAAACGGCATTGGCAATTGCCGCACCGTAAGCTGCGACAAAGCCGTCATTGGCGCGAATGACGAAGGTCCGGTCAATCTGAGCGGGATCGATCTCGCCTTGGCCGCGCACGATCTCTTCCGCGTCCATCACGACCCGACGCAGACGTTCCCTCAGGGCTTCGGCCCTTGGCGTCGGCACAAGGCCGCGTCCAGCCCGCACCAGAACCGGATCGCCGAGCAGATGGCGGATGCGGCTCAGCTGTCGGCTCATCGCCGGAGCGGAGAGGTTCAGCCGCTGGGCGGCGCCTGCGACACTCCCCTCTGACAGAAGCGTGTCGAGGGTGACAAGCAGATTCATGTCGATCGGGGTTCTGATCTTCTCGTTCATATCCGTATCCGCCGTCCACCATGGAGTGCACCTGATGCACTTATAACTTAGCTATATTGCACTGTATGCAACAAATGTCGGAGGCTATCAACGATCGAAAATCAACGGCTCCAAGGAGCATTTTTCGATTGGAATGAACATGTCGTCACACACCGTCACCCTAACCGCTTCCGGCCATGCGGCTCATCACCGGCCGGTCAGATCCGGCCTTGTCCTTGCCGGCCTTTCATTGGCCATCCTTCTTTCACAGCTCGGCACCAACATCGTCAACGTCGCCTTGCCGACACTGGTCACGAGCTTTTCGACAAGCTTCGGCGCCGTCCAATGGGTGGTCGTCGGCTATCTGCTTGTCGTCACCTCGCTCATCGTCGGCGTCGGCCGCTTCGGAGATCAGCTCGGCAAAAAGCGGCTCTATCTCTGGGGATTGGCCATCTTCCTGCTCGCATCGATCATATGCGCCGTGTCAACGACACTTCCTTTGCTGATCGCCGGACGCGCGGCGCAGGGGCTTGGCGGCGCGATCATCATGGCTCTGTCCTTTGCCTTTATCGGCGAGGTCTTTCCGAGGGAACGCGCGGGCTTTGCCATGGGTGTGCTCTCGACCATGGTCTCCTTCGGCATAGCGCTGGGGCCGTCGCTTGGCTCGCTGGCGCTTGCCGCCTTCGGCTGGCAGGCGATGTTCTGGCTGAACCTTCCTTTCGGCATCCTCGCCTACCTGCTGGTGAGCCGCTACCTGCCGGTGTCGGTTGATACGCCGAAACATCCCGCTCCCGCTGCGCGCTTCGACTGGCTGGGTACGGTGCTGCTGGCGGCGACGCTCGGCGCTTATTCGCTGGCGATGACCTTTTCCGGCACGCGGGGATTTGGCGATACGCTGGTTATCCAGCTGGCCTTCGGCGCCCTCATTGGTCTTTCGTTGTTCCTCGGCGTTCAGGTGAAGGCGAAAGCACCGCTTTTGCGGCTCTCCATGTTTCGCAACCTTCTTCTTTCCACCAGCATGGCCATGAGTGTTCTGGTTTATGCGGTGATGATGGCGACGCTGGTGCTCGGACCGTTTTTCCTGTCGAAGGCGCTTGGGTTGAATACACGATCTGTCGGCCTGGTCATGACCGTCGGTCCGCTTGCTGCGGCTCTGATGGGCGTTCCTGCAGGTTTCATCGCTGACCGGATCGGCGCGAAGATTACGATGGTGATCGGGCTTGCTCTCTTCACCATTGGCAGCTTCGTGATGTCATGGGTGACTGCAACAGGCGGCGTATCGACCTATATCGCCGCGATCCTGATGATCAGCATTGGCCTTGCCTTCTTCCAGACGCCAAACAACGCGGCGGTGATGGCCAATGCACGGCCCGAGCAACGCGGGCTCGTCTCCGGTCTGCTGGCGCTTGCCCGAAATCTCGGCCTGATCACCGGCGCTTCTCTGATGGGGGCAATCTTTTCCCACGCGGTTGGCGACGCCGCCACGGCCAGCCCGGAGGCGATCACATCAGGCATGCGCCTCGCATTCCAGATCGCCGCGCTGATGGCCGCGGCAGCTTTCATTCTGGCTCTGACCACTCTTCGCCGCCGCAGCGCGGCCTGAACGACCCCGCGAAAGAAAACAAAATGAAACACGACAATAACAACCCCGGGCATCCAATCCCGCCCGAACGCAGATTGCTTGTTGCGGCGGTGCGCGAGGTGCATCTCGTTACCCCGCATATGAAGCGGATAACCGTGGGATCAAACGCGCTTGAAGGTTTCCCGGTCCGCCGGCCGGCGCAATGGGTCAAACTGTTTGTCCCAACACCTGAAAGCGAAAAGCCAAGCGGCAGGGCCTATACGATCCGCTATTATTACAAAGGCGATGCCGAGATGGATATCGACTTCGTTCTGCATGGTGATGGTCCGTGTTCTTCCTGGGCGGAGCGGGCCCGGATCGGAGATGTCATCCAGCTCGCCGGGCCGCGCGGCGGCTTCAGCCTTGCCCCTGATGTGGCCCATCTTCTGATCGGCGGCGACGAAACGGCGCTGCCCGCGATCGGCGCGATCCTTGAAGACCTGCCCGCCGGGATCAAGGTGACGGCCTTTATTGAAATCCCGGACAGACGCGACATTCAAACGATCGTCACGATGGCGGATGCCGATATTACGTGGTTACCCCGCAATGGATCGCCTGCCGGAACCGGCACGGCCCTTCAGGAGGCGATGACGGCTGCCAGCCTGCCGCAGGGACAGAGCGAGGTCTGGTTCGCAGCCGAGTCTACGGTCGTGAGAATGGTGCGACGCCATTTCCAGAATGATCGGCAGTTCGATCGCAGCCGTATCACCGCCTCAGGATACTGGAAGAGCGGCGAGACGGATTTCCGTGATGCCGAAGGCGATGAGCGGTGACCTGCCAATGAACCACGACTGAATAGCGCCTTCAGCTTCCGTTCCGACGGGAGCGTCTACAACAAAGACGTTCAACCGCGGTCTTATCCGCCTGAGGAGACACAGTCATGATCCGGAAGTCTTTCATTGCAAGTGCACTCGTCGCTCTCGTCGGCATCGCTGCCGCGGCACCCGCCATGGCCAATGACGTGCGCATCGAACAATATGGCTGGTCCAATTCTGCCGGCGGCGCACAGGAGGGTTACGGCAACCGGATCCGTACCTATCAGAACGGCGGCTACAACCGGATTGTCGGTCACCAGTATGGCCGGCATAATCTTTCGGCTGTCGGCCAGGAGGGGCACGACAATTACGGTTCCACCTATCAGAACGGCAGCCGCAACGTAGCCGGCATCGGCCAGTTCGGTTCCAACCACACCACCATCCTGACGCAGGACGGCAACGGCAACATCGCGGCCGGTGTGCAGGTGGGCCGCGGCTGCAGCGCCAATGTGAGTCAGGGCGGCAACGACAATGTCGCGGCCTTCGTGCAGGCCTGCCCTTAACCGGCGGCGCGACGTGAAACTGGTCGGGATCGAAACATCAGATCATCAGGGAGACGAGCCATGCCCCATAGCGTCAGACATCCGCGCCGCCTGGCGGCGATCCTAGTACTGGCACTGCTTCCCGCCGGCGCCCTTGCGGCCATCTCGACCGCAAGGGAACCGGCAGAGGGAAAGGTCTGCGAGATCAGGGCAACGCCGCAGGCGGGCATGGTGAGGCTGGAGGCCTTTGCCGGGGGCGACACGCCTGCCGGCGGGACCTACGCCTTTCACGTCGAAAAATCGGGAAGCGGCGGACGTTCGGTCATCAATCAGGGCGGCGACTTTGATGCTGCCGCCGGACGTTCGCAATTGCTGAGCGCGGTGACGCTCGATGCCAAGGGAGCCCGTTACAAGGCGGTGCTCGATATGGTGATCGATGGCAGGAGTTTCAGCTGCACGAAGCAGGTCGACGGCGACTAAGCTGCGGCATGCTTGTGAATTACTCCCATAGAGGGCGCCGCTTAGGGCGCCCTTTTCTTTTGATCGTGCCGAACGACTGAACGACATGTGAATGGGCAATTCCGGTCGGGTTCAGTTGCGGGATGCGATTATCGATCATCGGCAAGGCGCTGACAGATGGAGATCAGAATGACCCGCAACATATTGAAACTTCTTACCGTTACCCTGCTTGTTGGTGGTCTCACACCCCTTGGATTTGCCGTACCCGCCCATGCCGGCGGCCGCATCTCCTTCGACCTCGCACCCGGCAATGCCGCCGATGGCGATCTGCTTTCGACAGGTCTTCGCGCCTATTCGCTCTACCGTGGCCTCAAGGAGGCCGATATCCGCCAGCTCGGCCGTGGCAACGCCGCCGGCATCGCCCAGAACGGCGGCGGCAATCTCGGCTTTATCCGGCAACGCGGCACCGGCCATTCCGCAACGCTGCAGCAGAATGGCAACAACAATGCCTATGGCATTTTCCAGTACGGCCGCAACACGGAGACCAATGTGGTGCAGGATGGGAATAACGGCAGCGGGCTGACTTTCAGCTATGGCTGGTAAGGCGACGCAGGACAGCGATCCTTGCGGGTCGTCTCCACAGGCTCAATTCGCAAGAACCTTTCCGTCCCTGCTCTGAACGATATCCGGCGACGGAACCGGCAGAGCACCGGAAGCGGGCAGAGACGGAATTATCAGCCATGCGCCGGGATAATCATTGCGAAGATGCCGGGGATTATAACGAATATTGCTTCCGGCGGCATGGCGAAGCGTTCCGATCGTGGCATCTGTTGAAAGCACACCTCTGCTGATTGCGTGGAGTTTTCGGTTGCCATCAAGGGCAAGCGTTACCTCCGAAAGCTCGAAACTATCAATGTGAACGGTCTGCTCCTGCGGTGTGTCGACAATCCATCTGTCTGAATCGACAAAGCCATCGATGTAGACATTACCGGTGGAAGCACGCAGGGACGTGCCTTTCGGCAGGCTGATACCGTCAACGACATTGCCTTCGGCGAGAATGCATTTGCTGAAGGCGGAGATGCCGCCATCGGTCATGAAGTCAAACTCCACGGGCTGCGTCGCGTCGCAGCGCCAGCCGCTCTGGGTGGTCACTCCATTGCCGGTTATGCGCATGTTGCCAGGGGTGAAGCCGATCGTTTCGTAGTTCTCGTTGGTCTTTATCGCGATATAACGGGCGATCTCGATCGCATCGATATCAGCGACCCGCACCGGATGCGGAAACACGGCCCGATTGAAGGCCTGCCTGTCATCGGCAATGGCCAGTTCGAGTTTCGTACCCTTGGGCATATCGATCCCACCAAGGCGCGCCGGCTCCGAGAGTTCCGGCCGATAGCGTGCCGCTCTCTCCTTGTCGTAAGCACTCATCTGCAGATAAAAATCGCCGAACCGAAAAAGTGTGAAAAGCGCAACGGCCGTCACCAGCCCGTAAGGCAGGATCATCGGGCGCTTCCAGCGGCCGCGCACATATCGAACGAACAGCAACAACGTCCAGACGACCCACACAAGGGTCGTGACGAGAAAGAAGGCAAGGAGAAGCAGCGCTTCGACGGAGGGCAATGCGACAGGGATCATGCAAACCAATGGTCCTGGGCGGATCGTTTTGATCCTGAAGAGACATCAGTGCTTTAGCCCACAAGCGGTTGTCATTTCAACTCGGCGATGGCGGGCGGATAGTGGCGGCTGTCCGGGCGACAGATAGCGGCCGCCCGGTCAACGCGCTTATGGGGTATCAGCCGCCAAGGACGAAACGGGAGAATGCCAGGGCATTGCGGGCGTCCTCGTCCATTTTCGCGACATCGGCGCCGCCGCTGAGATCGCGCCAAACCTTGATGTCGGAGCCGATCGTGCCACCGGTCTTGACGAAGGGCTCCATGATAACAGCACCGGTGTAATTGATATCGCGAAGGGCCAGACCAATTTCGTGCCAGGGCATCCTGCCCTTGCCCGGTACGCGGCGATTGCTCTCACCGGTGTGGAAATGACCGAGAAGCGGGCCAGCCGTGCGGATGGCTTCGCCAAAACTGTCTTCCTCGATATTCATGTGGAACGTATCCAGCATGACTTTCACGTTGTTCTTGCCAACATCCTTGACGAAGGCGACGCCTTCGGCCGCCGTGTTGAGCACGTGGTTTTCAAAGCGATTGAGGACTTCGATGCAAAGGTTGATGCCGAGATCATTGGCGAAATCGGCAATGCCATTGATGCCTTCGACGCCGCGCGCATAGTCGCCCGCCTTGTCAACGGGCTGGGAGTAATCGATCGGCCAATAGGAATGCAGCGCACCGCCGATCGTGTGAATGTCGAGCTTGGCGACATTGGAAAGGGTACGTTCAAAGAACGCCTTGCCGGCTGCGCGCACGGAAGCATCCTCGGACGACAGGTTCTTCGTTTTCGAAGGGCCGATGCCGGCGGTGAGGATGATGCCGTTATCCTTCGCGCTCTGCCTGATCACGGCGAGCTCGGCGTCGCTGTATTCATTGATGTGGTGTGCGGCGACTTCGATGATATCGAAACCGAGCTTGGCGACCTTCTCGATATAAGGGCCGAACTTGGCGCTCCACTCATGTTCCCAGTAAGAATAATAGATGCCGTGTTTCATGGGGATTTCTTTCGCTTTTCGTTTCGCTGGATTTGATTTGGGCGGAGCAGTGGTTGAGCCGGCTTCAGGAAGTCGGCTTGCTTCCCGGATTTCCGATACGAAGGTCCGGCTCCGTGCTCGAGGAAATGATGAACCGGCCATTCGGAAGGTCATTCTCTTCAACCTTGCGATTGATCTCGTCTTCACCGAGGCCAAAGCTGCGCCAGCGGTCTCTCAGCCGCGCACGCAGGTCGTCCTCATCGACATCGACAAAGACAGTCAGGTCAAAAATCTGTTTGAGACGATCCCAGGGCGATTGGCTGGCAAGGAGATAGTTGCCCTCGCAGACGATGATATCGACGGATTGCGGGATCAGACGGCCGCCTGCGCGGGCAATCTCGATGGCGCGATCAAAGACGGGGACGGCGACGACATCATCCTCATTGGCCTTCAGGCGCTCAAGCATGTGACGCAAGCCGTGAGCATCGAACGTGTCGATTGCGCCCTTGAAGGGACGGCGCTTCATCTCTTCGAGCACGGCATCGTCACAATGAAAGCCATCCATCGGAAAGAGCGCCGCAGACACGCCTTCGCCTGCATTCAAGACGTCAACCACATGCTCGGCAATGGTGGATTTTCCCGATCCCGGCGCGCCGGCGATTGCAATCATCACGCGCCGCCCTTTGGCGCCGGCAAGACGTTTGAGGGTCAGGCCCGCAATTTCACGGGCATTGTCGTCAATTTTGCTCAAGGTATTCTTCGCCTCGATAATGGATGCTGTCAGAAAATCCGGTACTGGTTTGCCTTGTCGCGCAGGAATGCCAGTCCCTTGTCGAGAACCTCATCAGCGCTCGGCGCAACCGGCCGCCAGGTCGAAATCGCGCCCGCCATCTCCTGCGGCATCGCGGCAAAACTTTCGAGGGTCAGCACACCCTTGAAATCGATGGCGGCGAGTGCGGAAAACACTTCATCCCAGGCAACATTGCCAAACCCCGGCGTGCCGCGGTCGCTTTCCGACATATGCATGTATTTCAGGTGGTTGCGGGCGGCGATGATGCCGTTTGCGATACCCTTTTCCTCCATGTTCATGTGGAAGGTATCGAGATGGATAAAGATGTTATCGGCACCGATGCGTTCGACCAGCGCCACCGCCTGTTCGGCGGAATTGAGCAGATGGTTCTCGTAGCGGTTCACGGTCTCGATGCCGAATTGCAGGCCGAGCGTTTTCGCGTGGCCGGAAGCCCGCGAAAGTGCCCTTGTCAGGTTGTCATATTCACCCTGCGTCGGCGGAAATCCGGTTCGCTCATTGGTGCCGCCATAGGTGACCCCCGTCAGCGCTTCCGCCCCCATTTCTGCAGCCTTGTCGAGCGCGGCGTTCAGATGGTCGATAGCCGCGTCGGGACGTACGGACGCCCAGGCGGGCTCCGGCAGCACAAGCGAACAGACGGCGCGTAGGCGGTATTTCTCCAGCAGGGCGCGCGTGTATTTTGCGTCGACGGAGGGGATATCGATGAGCGGAATCTCGATGAAATCCTGACCGTAATCCGCGGCAGCGGCAATGGACCGTCTGGCGTTGTCGTGGTCCCATTTCAGAGACCACATCATTGCGTGAACACCGAAGCCTTTCACGTCATACCTTCTTTCTGAGAGATGCGAAGTAGCTTGAAAACAGGCCGCGCGCCGCCATGACGACAATCATCAGCACGCCCCAGAGCGCCGTTGCCAGATGCTGGTTAGCGCCGAGAAGATTGAGGCCGGACGACAGGAGCTGCAGAACGATGAGCGCCACGAAAACGGGCAGTACCCGACCGAAACCGCCAAACGGATTGATGCCGCCGAGGAATGCCGCCAGGACCGTGATCAGCAGATAGGATTCCCCGTGTCCGACACGGACGGAGTTGAAACGGGCAAGCATGATGATGCCGGCAACCGCACACATCAGACCCGAGAGCGTGTAGACGAGAACCTGGATTCTGCGCGTGTTGAGGCCTGAATAACGTGCGGCCTCGATGTTTGAGCCGATCATCAACAGGCCGAAGCCGAGCTTGGTGCGTGTCAGCAGCACATGCCAGAGCCCGACGCAGACGATGAAAATCAGAAGCGGGATCGGCAGGCCGAGAAGCGTGCCGTGGCCAAGCGGCGCCATATAGGCGGGAAAACCCGAGACATCCCCACCACGAGTGAGAAACTCGCCAAGGCCACGCAGGAAGATCATCATGGACAACGTCACAAGGATCGGATGGGCGCGGGTGTAAGCGATCGCCGCCCCCGTCATGGCACCGGCAGCCCCGCCGGTGACAAGTGCGGCAAGGCAGGCCAGCAGAAATGCACTCGGCGGCGCATCCACCCCGCCCTGGGCCTGCAGCACCCAGGCCGCGGCGAGACCTGACAGATTGGCGGCGAAGGTGACGGAAAGATTGATACCGCCCGTCAGAAGCGGCAGCAGCATCGCCAGTGTCAGCAGGCCGAGCTCCGGCAGCTGGAATGCGACCGAACCGAATGTCCCGAGCGACAGGAAGTTGTTCGCCAACGTTCCAAAGATGAGCATGACCGCGATGAAGGCAATGACCGGTCCGGCCATATCGGCACCGAAGATCGCGTTGAATTTCCTGACAAGGCTGCTCATCGCTGGGCGCTCCCCTTCTTTGCGGATGTCCGTAGGGCGCTCGGCAGAAGCTTGTCGAACCGGGTGGAAGAGAGCGTGATGGCGATGAGAATGATGGCCCCGACGATCATCTTGAAGGCAAAGGGAGAAACGCCCATCAGGTTGAGGCCGTTCTGGGTGATCGAGACCATCAGCACCCCAAGCACGCAGCCGATGACCGAACCCTTGCCGCCGCCGAGCCGCGCGCCGCCAAGCACGGTTGCTGCAAGAACATCCAGCTCGCGGCCATAAAGCGCGTTCGGCACCACCTCCTGCGCATAATGCGCCTGCATGAGCCCGGCAATGCCCGCCATCAGGCCTAGCCAGCCGAAGGAGATGTAATGCATGGCACCGATATTGACGCCGAAGCGGCGAGCGCCTTCAGGGTTGTCGCCGAAGGCATAAAGTTTGCGCCCGACGGTAGTGCGCGAAATCATGAACCAGGTGGCGGCACAGCAGAGGATCATCACCACAACGGGCAGCGTCAGCTCGACCCAGGAACCATCAGGCATCTCACGCTCGTAGAACACCACGCGCGTCGACAGCCACTCCGGCAGGTCGTAGATCGACACGCCCTTGGTGAAGAACATCAACAGCCCGAAGAAGATGTTGAAGGTGGAAATGGTCGCGACGATGGAAATGATATTGAGCCGCCAGACGAGGAAGGCATTGACGAAACCGAGACCGAGGCCAACGGCGCCGGCGATGATGAAACCTTCCGCCCAGTTGCCGCCGCCGAGCGCATTGAGCGCCAGCACCGTTACATACTGGACGACGGAGGCCGCGACCGCGAAGGAGATGTCGATACCACCAGAAATCAGCACCACGAGCAGGCCGACCGCGAAGATGATGTTGACCGCCGAGACATTCAGCACATCGAAGGCATTGGAGATGGTGAGGAACCGGTCGGTCGCGAAGGACAGTCCCGTGCAGAGCAGCACCATGACCACAAGCAGGGTGAATTCGGTCGTATGTCCGAGGATGAGCCTACGCATAGATGGCGGACTCCAGTTCGGTAAGCGACAGGCGTCGCGGATCATAGGTGGCGTGGAACCGGCCTTCGACCATGTGGATGACCCTGTCGGTGTTGAAATAGACTTCCGGCGGCTCGTCAGAGATCACGATGATCGAGAGACCTTCTGCGGCGAGCTTACGGACGATTTCGAAGATGCCGGCGCGCGCGCCGACATCGACACCCACGGTCGGCGCGTCGAGGATGAGGATTTTCGGCCCGATCGCCAGCCACTTGGCAATCGCCACACGCTGCTGATTGCCGCCTGAAAGCGTGCGGATCGGATCTTCCGGCAATCCGATCTTGACGCCGAGCGCCGAAATCCAGCGGGAAACGACATCCGCCTTTTTCGACGGAGAGATCAGGCCGCCGCTCAGCAAGCGGTCGAGAGAGGCCATGACGAGATTATCGGCAATGGACTGCGGCTGGTTCAGACCAAGCGAGAGCCGGTCCTCGGAAAGATAGGCGACACCCGCCCGGATCGCATCCCGGTTGGAATGGAAATCCACCTTCTTTCCATCGATGAGGATTTCACCCGATTGCGCCCGATGCATGCCAAACAGGGTCAAGGCCAGTTCCGTGCGGCCGGCTCCCAAGAGACCGGTTATGCCGAGCGTTTCTCCCCGCCGCAGATCGAAAGAAACATCTTCAAATTCGCCGGCCCGGCTCAGCCCGCGCACCGAGAGAACAACGGGTTTATCGTCGTGATCGGCGGCGATGACGGCGCTGTCGAAATTGCGGCCGGTCATCAGTTCGGTCACCCGTGACTGGGTCATGCCTTCAACGGGAAAGACGCCGACAAGCGATCCATCCCGCAGCACGGTGATGCGGTCTGAAATCTCCAGCACTTCCGCAAGGCGATGCGAGACGAAGACGACCGCCACACCCGAGGCAGAGAGGTTGCGGACGATGTCGATCAGATAATCGGTTTCGGACTGCGTGAGCGACGCGGTCGGTTCGTCCATGAAAACGAGCCGCGCTTCCCCGACCAGCGCGCGGGCAATCGCCACGATCTGGCGCTGGGCGATGGGCAGCTCCTTGAGCGGCTTATCAAGATCGATCTCGACGCCGAGCCGGGCCAGCGCCTTTTCGGCAGCCTGTTCGATGGCGCGCTTGTCAACCAGCCCGTATTTTCCGTTTACCGCATATTGAAAGCCGATATTTTCAGCCACCGTCATTTCATCAAACAGCGCCAGATCCTGCCAGATCACCTGAATGCCAAGCGATTGCGCAAGCGTCGGGGTCATCGCGGTTATCGGCTTGCCGTCGAAATAGAGTTCGGCATCGCTTTCGGGCGTGTAAACGCCTGTTATGACCTTGATCAACGTGCTCTTGCCACAGCCGTTTTCGCCGGCAAGGCAATGCACTTCACCCGGATTGACCTCGAAAGAAACACCCTTCAGCGCGCGGACGCCGCCGAAGGTGACTTTGACATTTTTGAGGGACAGGAGCGGTTCTGCGCTCATGATAACGTAAATCTCCTTCCGCCGCGAAAGCATTGCAGACGTGGCGCTCGGCATGTTTTTCCAGATGAGGCGTCGCGCGCGTATCGCACCCGCGCGACGCCCTTGGCCTTGGGGAGGATCAGAGGCCCATGGAAACGAGCTTGTCGATGCTTTCCTTGTCGATCTTCAAAAGCTGGTCGACGACGATGGTGTTACCTTCAGGATTGATGGTGCCGAGACCTTCGATATTGTCGCCGGCCTTCGGTGTCTCGCCCTTGGCGATACGGTCGGCGAGCGTGATGAAGACTTCACCGGCCTGTTTCGGGTTCCACATGAAGCCACCCGTCAGCGCGCCTGATTTGATCAGCTTTGCGCCCTGCCCCGGCGAGAACGGGCCGATGACGAAGACCTTGCCATCCTTGCGCCGCTCTTCGACGGCGCGTCCGGCACCGATCGGCCCCTGCGAACCGAAGGCCAGGAAGCCCTTGAGATCGGCATTGGCCGACATCAGGTCAAGCGCCGTCGAACGGCTCTTGTCGAGGTCTTCAGCGACACCGTAGCGATCGCCGACCAGTTTCATGTCGGGATAATTGGCCTTGATATAGGCGATGGCGGCATCAGCCCAGGCGTTATGGAGCGGAACCGTGAGCGAACCGACGAAAACGGCATAGGAGCCCTTGCCGCCCATCTTTTCCGCCAGAAGCTTGCCATGCGCTTCACCGAAGCCCTTGGCGGAGGCGAGCTCGAAATCCCAGTCGGCGCCGAGCTGCTCGGGCGATTCATGGGTGATGACCTTGATGCCAGCGGCCTGGGCTTTTTTCAGCACCGGTTCCAACACCTTTGCATCATTCGGCACCACGCCGATGAAATCGACCTTCTGAGCGATCAGGTCTTCGATTGCGCGGACCTGCAGGGCCGGGTCGGCGCTGGTCGGGCCGACCATGAAACCGTCAACGCCGAGCTTCTTGCTCTGTTCCTTGATACCGGCCTCCATGGCGTTGAACCACGGAATGCCACCGATCTTGACGACGACGCCAACCTTCGGCCCTTCGGCAAAGGCTGCGGATGAAAGCAGTGCGAGCGACAGACCGACCGCTGCAGCAATAATTTTCTTCATGATGTTCCTCCTCAAAAAATCGGCAAACGAAACCCGCCGCAGCCATTTTTCATCTGGCGCGTTCAAAATTTCTCATCTCGCTTATTCGAGACTCTCCCTTGCCACTCCCACAGCAACCATCTTGCACAATCGATATTGCTAAATTGCACAATCGATGGTGCAATAACCATATCATGAAGCTCCCTTCCGTCAAGGGGACGCCTACTCTAATAATTGGAATCAGTTGGGGAGATCACAGTGACGGGCATAAGTTCCAAGAAAGCCACCATTTATGACTTGTCGATATTGTCGGGCGCATCAGCCTCGACGGTAAGCGCCGTGTTGAACGGATCATGGCGCAAGCGGCGGATTTCCGAGGAGACCGCCGATAAGATTCTCTCGCTTGCCAAGGCGCATCGCTACACCACCAACCTGCAGGCCCGCGGTTTGAGGAGCTCGAAATCCGGTCTCGTCGGGCTTCTGGTGCCGGTTTATGACAACCGGTTCTTTTCCTCTATGGCGCAGACCTTCGAGGGGCAGGCGCGCAAACGCGGCCTGTCGCCCATGGTCGTCTCCGGTCGGCGCGATCCCGAGGAAGAACGTCGCACCGTGGAGACCCTGATCGCCTATTCGATCGATGCGCTCTTCATTGCCGGTGTGACCGATCCCGACGGCGTGCACCAGGTCTGCGCCCGCGCGGCCCTTCCGCACGTCAATATCGATCTTCCCGGCAAGTTTGCTTCCTCGGTCATTTCCGACAACAGGCGCGGCGCGGAAATACTGACATCGGCAATCCTTGCCCATGCGGCAAAAGGCGGGCCTCTCGGTCCTGATGACGTCATACTGTTCGGTGGTCACGACGACCACGCCAGCCGCGCCCGTATCGACGGCTTCCACGCTGCCAAGGCCGCCTATTTCGGGGCTGAGAGCGGAGACGATATCGAGATTACCGGCTATTCCCCTCGCATGACGGAACTGGCTTTCGAAGGTTTCTTCGAGCGCAGGGGCCGCCTGCCCCGCTGTTTCTTCGTCAACTCATCGATAAATTTCGAAGGGCTGCTTCGTTTCATGGGGCGTCATGACGGTGAGACCTTCGGCGACATCGTGGTCGGCTGCTTCGACTACGACCCGTTCGCATCGTTCCTTCCCTTCCCGGTCTATATGATCAAGCCCGATATCGCGCAGATGCTCAAAAAGGGTTTCGAACTGCTGGAGGATAACCGGAGCGAACCCGAGGTCATCATTATCGAACCGCAGCTCATTCCCCCGCGAACCGCGCTGGAAGGCCCGCTCGACGATATCTGGGACCCGGTTGCATTACGCCGCATGGGCAAATGAACGCGCGGAATACCGCTTGACCTCAACTGCGCTTGAGGTCGTACCGATTGCATGGTGCTTCACCATTGCAACGGGATAACGATGATAGAAAAACTCATGAAGATGCTGGAAGACGGACGGGACAGTCCGCTGCTGCGCTTTTCAATCGCGAGGACTCTGGCGGCCGCAGGGCAATTCGAAGATGCTGCACATCATCTGCAGGAGGCTATCCGGCAGGACCCAGACTATTCGGCAGTCTGGGCCGAACTCGGCGAATGCCGCGCACGGTTGGGAGATGACGATGGCGCCATTGCGGCGTGGGTGGAAGGCATGTCGGTGGCCATCAGGCGTGGCGACATTCAGGCCAAAAGGCAGATGGAGGTCCGGCTGCGACGTCTGCGGTCACGCAGTTTGAAGGGCGTCAGTTGATAAGACGGGCATCACGGGCGCAACTCGGTCGCGTCGTTGCCAGCACAATCGAGCCCATGCGCTAAAAAATCGCCGGAAGGTTAGCCAGATTTCATAAAACTGGCTATGATCGCCGGAAAAATCACGGGAGGCGGCTGTCGAGGGCCGGTGATTTATGGGTTTTTCGGATCACATCAAGGAAATCGAGCACGTCGGACAGGGCAGGAATACCGGCCGGGATGCGGTGGTGCTCGAATCCTGGCGGCGTTGTCTCGACACCTATCAGCTTGATCCGGCCAAGGCCCGCGAAGCCGTCATCGTTTCCGAAACATGCCTGCGCGAGCATCGCCAGCGGGCTGAAGACCTCGTCCACATCGCCCGTTCCGGCCTGGAGCGGCTGTATCGGCAGGTGGCCGAGCAGAATTACGTTCTTCTTCTGTCGGATCAGCAGGGGGTGACGGTCGAGTTTCTGGGCGACCCGTCATTCAACAACAATCTGCGCAAGGCCGGGCTTTACCTGGGCTCGGAATGGTCGGAACCGCGCGCCGGCACCTGCGCCGTCGGCGCCTGCATCGCCACCGGCGAAGCGCTGACGATCCACCAGACCGATCATTTTGATGTGACGCATACGCCGCTTTCCTGTACCGCCGCCCCGATCTACGATACCCAGGGCGCACTCACCGCCGTACTCGATATTTCGCTGCTGAGTTCCCCCATCCTCAAGACGAGCCAGAACATGGCGCGCCATCTGGTTTCATCGACCGTGCGAAGGATCGAACTTGCAAATCTGATGGCCAGCAGCCGCCATGATCTCGTGCTGCGCTTTGCTGGCGCGCCCGAATTTCTGGATGTCGACCCCGAAGCGGCCCTGTCCGTCGATGGCTCCGGCCGGATAACGGGCATGACGCACGCCGCCGCCCGCCTTCTCGCCGCATCGCGCGGGCTTGACTGGCGCATGCCGGAACGCCTCCTCGGAGAGCGCGTGGAGGAGTTTTTCGAGGCCGGCTTCGATGAACTCGCCTCCCTCACCCGATCAAGCCTGCCGCAGGAGAGGCGCATCGTCGTGAAGGACGGCACCGTGCTTTATGCGCACGCGATCGAACCGCAGCAGCGCCGGTCGACCGTGCCGCTTGCCCATCCAAAATCCCAGCCGGTCATGGAAGAGATCGGCGGCGATGGGCCGGCGGTTCGAAACCTCAGGCGCAAGGTGGAAAAACTGGCGCCTGCAAAACTGCCGATCCTGCTGCAGGGCCAGACCGGAACCGGCAAGGAACATCTCGCCCGCATCATTCATGACGCCAGCAGCGTTTCCGGCCGCTTCGTCGCCGTCAATTGCGCCGCCATTCCCGAACAGCTGATCGAGAGCGAATTGTTCGGTTATCTGCCGGGAGCCTTCACGGGCGCGCTGGCAAAAGGACGCAAGGGGCTGGTGGAAGAGGCACAAGGCGGAACGCTTTTCCTCGACGAGATCGGCGACATGCCGTTTGCGGCACAAAGCCGCCTTTTGCGGGTGCTGGCCGAAGGCGAGATTCTGCCCGTCGGTGGCTCCACCCCCCAGAAGGTGGATTTCAGGGTGATTTCCGCATCGCACCGCCCGTTGAGCGACATGGTACGGACAGGTGATTTCCGCGAAGATCTCTACTACCGCCTGAATGCGGCCGTGCTGACCTTGCCGGCGCTTTGCGAGCGCGACGACTTCCCCTGGCTCCTCGATAGGCTTCTGGAAAAACATGGGCTACCGGGTCGTCCTCTGACGCTCTCCAACGCCGCCCGGATGTTGATCCTTGGCCATTCCTGGCCCGGCAATATCCGCGAGCTGGACAATGCGATAGCCTTTGCCGCCGCCCTTTGCGATGACGGGGTGATTACGGCTGAAGACCTTCCCGATCATCTGGTCTCCGCAACGTCAGCCCCCATGATCGACAGTCGCGGTGCCGATCTCGGCGCGCTTCTGGCGGCCTGCAACGGCAATGTGTCGGAGGCCGCGCGCCGGCTCGGCATCGATCGCACGACGATGCACCGGCGAATGCGACGCCTCGGCATCGGAAAACCTCACTAACAGGTGAGGCGTATGCCACGGCTGTTGCGCCACAGCTGTGGCGTCATACAAAACCGGCATTCTGGTAAAACCCCGCAATTTCAGGCTTCCAGCACGGCAAACCGTGCTGGCACGGGCATTGCACCTTCTCCGGCATCAGGAGCCATCGAGGAGAAAACATGCGCGCGCTCAGATTTCATGCAGCCAGGGACCTGCGGATCGAAGACATTCCCGAGCCGAAACGGCCGGGGCCGGGGCAGGTTCTCGTCCGCAACCGGTTCGTCGGCATCTGCGGCACCGATCTGCATGAATATAGTTACGGTCCGATCTTCATCCCCACCGAACCGCACCCCTTTACCGGCGCACATGGCCCGCAAATTCTCGGTCACGAATTCGGCGGTGTCGTGGAGGCCATCGGCGAAGGCGTCACCTCGGTCGGCGTCGGTGATCGCGTCTCGATCCAGCCGCTCATCATGCCGCGATCCGGTGACTATTTCGCCGACCGTGGCCTCTTCCATCTGAGCACGCAGCTGGCGCTGGTCGGTCTCAGCTGGGAAGGCGGCGGCATGGCGCAGGCAGCACTCGTCAACGAATATAACGTTCAGAAGATTCCCGACGAGATGACAGATGAAGAGGCCGCACTCGTTGAACCCTCAGCGGTTGCCGTTTATGCCTGCGACCGCGGCGGCGTCACCGCCGGCAACAGCGTTCTGGTCACGGGCGCCGGCCCGATCGGCATGCTCACGCTTCTGGCCGCGCGTGCGGCCGGCGCTGCCCAGCTCTTCGTGTCCGATCTCAATGATGCCCGCCTTGAGCTTGCCCGCAGCATCGTCCCCGACGTCATCACTATCAACCCGAAGCGCGACAATGTCGGTGATGTCGTGCGCGCGGCAACGGAAGACAAGGTCGGCTGCGATGTCGCCATTGAATGCGTAGGCAATGAACATGCGCTCAAGGCCTGCGTCGATGCGGTGCGCAAACAGGGCGTCGTCGTACAGACCGGCCTGCATCCGCATGAAAACCCGATCGACTGGTTCCAGGTGACATTCCGCGACCTGGAGATCAAGGGCTCATGGGCCTATCCGACCCATTATTGGCCGCGGGTCATCCGACTCATCGCCTCCGGCCTGCTGCCGGCGACGAAGATCGTTACCAAGCGGATCACGCTCGATACGGCCATGTCTGAGGGCTTCGATGCCCTGCTCGATCCCGCCGGCACTCATCTGAAGATCCTGATCGATCTTTCGAAATAGGCTTTCCGCCTCCGCATGCCGGGAAGAGGAGCCCGGTATGCGGGAGCCGTTGGCTTTCGGGGCGGCGACTTCGCCGCTCCACCATCAGACCAAGCACCATGGAGGAGATGAATATGCTTGATGTCAGTCCCGCCACCAAAATCGACACGGTTCTTTCCAAGCTCGGCAATGCGCTGGAAAATGGAGACATAGACGCCGCCGTCAACCTGTTTCAGGCCGATTGTTACTGGCGCGACCTCGTGACCTTCACCTGGAACCTGAAGACGCTGGAAGGCCGTGAGCAGATCCGCGACATGCTGACGAGCCAGCTTTCCGCCATCAAACCCTCGGGCTTGGTGCAGGATGTGAAGGAGCAGGCTTCGGAAGGCGATGGCGTCACCGAAGGCTGGTTCGAGTTCGAGACCGGTGTCGCCCGCGGTTACGGCCATATCCGCCTGAAGGACGGGCTGATCTGGACCCTGCTCACCACCATGAGCGAACTGAAGGGCCACGAAGAACCGAAGGGCATCCGCCGCCCGATGGGCGCGGAGCACGGCCACGACCGCAACCGCCGGACCTGGAAGGAAAAACGCGAGGCCGAAGCCGCCGAACTCGGCTATTCGGAGCAGCCCTATGTCGTCATCATCGGTGGCGGACAGGGCGGCATTGCACTTGGCGCGCGTCTTCGCCAGCTTGGTGTGCCGGCGATCATCATCGAAAAGAATGAGCGGCCCGGCGACAGCTGGCGCAAGCGCTACAAGTCGCTCTGCCTGCATGACCCCGTCTGGTACGATCACCTGCCCTACATTCCCTTCCCGGAAAACTGGCCCGTCTTCACGCCGAAAGACAAGGTGGGTGACTGGCTGGAAATGTACACCAAGGTGATGGAGCTGAATTATTGGGGCTCCACCACCTGTAAGTCGGCACAATATGACGAGGTGACGGGCGAATGGACCGTGATTGTCGACCGCGCCGGCAAGGAGGTCGTGCTGCAGCCGAAACAGCTGGTGCTGGCGACCGGCATGTCCGGCAAGGCGAATATCCCGAAATTCCCCGGACAGGATGTCTTCAAGGGCGAGCAGCAGCATTCCTCGCAGCATCCGGGTCCGGACGCCTATGCCGGCAGGAAGGTCGTGGTGATCGGCTCCAACAACTCGGCGCATGATATCTGCGCAGCGCTCTGGGAGGCCGGGGCCGACGTTACCATGCTGCAGCGGTCCTCCACCCATATCGTCAAATCCGACTCGCTGATGGATATCGGTCTCGGCGACCTCTATTCCGAGCGGGCGGTGGCAAACGGCATGACCACGCGCAAGGCCGATCTCATTTTCGCCTCCCTGCCCTACAGGATCATGCACGAGTTTCAGGTTCCGGTTTACGACCGCATTCGCGAACAGGACGCCGATTTTTATGCGGCACTGGAGAAAGCGGGCTTCATGCTCGATTTCGGTGACGACGAATCCGGCCTCTTCATGAAATATCTGCGGCGCGGATCGGGTTATTACATCGATGTCGGGGCCTGTGACCTCGTGATCGACGGCTCGATCAAGCTCAAATCCGGGATGGATGTCTCGCACCTGACGGAGAATGCCGTGGTGCTGAAGGATGGCACGAAACTGCCCGCCGATCTGGTGGTCTATGCGACCGGCTATGGTTCGATGAATGGATGGGCGGCCGATCTCATTTCACGTGAGGTGGCGGACAAGGTGGGCAAATGCTGGGGCCTCGGTTCCGACACCACCAAGGATCCCGGCCCATGGGAAGGCGAACAGCGCAACATGTGGAAGCCGACACAACAGCAGGCGCTGTGGTTCCACGGCGGCAACCTGCATCAATCGCGGCATTATTCGCAATATCTCTCGCTGCAGCTCAAGGCGAGACAGGCGGGCCTGAAAACACCCGTTTACGGACTGCAAAAGCCGCATCATCTGTCCTGACCCGGAGGGAGTTCCGGCCCGTCTCGATGAGGCGGGCCGGGCATTTTACGACTGGGACTTATCGGATTGCCAGAACCTGTAAAGCTCCGCGACATTGCCGCTGGTCATCAGCGGCATTGCCGCCTTCAGCTGCTCCGCCGGCCAATCCCACCATTTCATCTCGAGCAGCAGGGCGATGCTGTCATCATCGAACCGCTTGCGGATCGTCTTTGCGGGATTGCCGCCGACGATGGCATAGGGTTCGACATTCTTCGTCACCAGCGCCCGCGTTCCGATCACCGCGCCATCACCAACCGTGATGCCGGGCATGATGATCGCTTCCGAGCCTATCCAGACATCGTTGCCGATGACGGTATCGCCCGCCGGCAGATAACCATTCCCGGCATTCTCAAATTCCGGCACCTCGGGCATGAAGAAAAACGGGAAGGTGCTGATCCACTCGTTGCGATGGCCCTGATTACCCGCCATGATGAAGGCGGCACCCGAACCGATCGAGCAGAAGCTTCCGATCACCAGCCTGTCCGCGCCTTCATCCGACAACAGATAACGGGCGCAGTCCTCAAAGCTGTGGCCGTGATAATAACCGGAATAATAGCTGTATTTCCCGACCACGAGGTTCGGGTTCTTGACCTGCTTGTCAAGCGTGATGCCCCGGAACGGGCTTTCGAAGTAATTTTCCATTGGAGTAATCTCACTACATATCTTCGCATTCGCTTACCTCAAGGCAAGCCGACGCCGAGCGCCAAGCCTGTCGGCTTTTCGCTCGATGCTCCTCACGCAACCGCGGGAGCTAGATGCAGGTGATACTCGAGGCTTTTATCATTCAGTCTGGTTACCGCAAAAACCGGCGAAGGCCAAGCCGTGACATGTTTGAAGCCTGTAATGCCGAAATCCCGGCGGCACATAAAGCAACAGCGGGGATTTCTCCCCGCTGCTGTCGTTGGTTCGGCATTTTCACTGCATCGCCGCCGCGGGCGTCCTTGGCCCGCACACCGCGATGGTCTCGGCCTCAGTAGTGAACCGACTGGGAATCGATCGGCGTTACCTTCGGCGGGGCGAACTTCGTCAGGTCGATCCCTTCGACGGCAGACCGATACTCCTCGATGCTCGGCGTGCGGCCGAGGATGGCCGAGAGCACGACAACCGGGGTGGAGGCCAGCAGCGATTCACCCTTCTTTTCGGCGCTGTCTTCAACAACACGGCCCTGGAAGAGACGAGTGGACGTTGCCAGAACCGTATCGCCCTTTGCCGCCTTTTCCTGGTTGCCCATGCAAAGGTTGCAGCCCGGACGCTCGAGATACAGGATGTTTTCGTATTCGGTGCGGTTGGACGTCTTCGGATTGACGTCATCGAACTCGAAGCCGGAATATTTCTGCAGGATTTCCCAATCCCCTTCCGCCTTCAGCTCATCGATGATGTTGTAGGTCGGCGCGGCGACGACGAGCGGCGCCTTGAACTCGACCTTGCCTTCGGTCTTTTCGATGTTCCGCAGCATCTGCGCGACGATCTTCACGTCACCCTTATGCACCATGCACGAGCCTACGAAGCCGAGATCGACTTTCTTGGCCGCACCGTAATAGGATACCGGGCGAATTGTGTCGTGCGTGTAGCGTCTGGAGACATCGTTGTTGTTGACGTCAGGGTCGGCGATCATCGGTTCGTTGATGACATCGAGATCCACAACGACTTCCGCGAAATATTTCGCGTTGGCGTCCGGTTTCAGAGCTGACTTTTCACCTGAACGGATTTCTACAATACGTTGATCTGCCTTGTCAATCAGGCCTTTCAGCGTCTGCGCGGCATTGTCCATGCCCTTGTCGATCATGATCTGGATGCGCGACTTGGCGATTTCCAGCGACTCGATCAGCGTCTCGTCTTCGGAAATGCAGATCGACGCCTTGGCCTTCATTTCGGCCGTCCAGTCGGTGAAGGTGAAGGCCTGGTCTGCCAGAAGCGTGCCAATGTGGACTTCGATGATACGGCCCTGGAAGACGTTGTCGCCGTGCTGCTGGAGCATCTGCGCCTGCGTGGCGTGCACCACGTCGCGGAAGTCCATATAGGGCTGCATCGTACCCTTGAAGGTGACCTTGACCGACTGCGGGACCGGCATGGTCGCCTCACCCGTTGCCAGCGCCAGTGCGACGGTGCCGGAGTCAGCGCCGAAGGCGACGCCCTTGGACATGCGGGTGTGACTGTCGCCGCCGATGATGATCGCCCAGTCATCCACGGTGATGTCGTTCAGCACCTTGTGGATCACGTCCGTCATCGAATGATAGACGCCCTTCGGGTCGCGTGCGGTGATGACGCCGAAATTATGCATGAAGGACATGAGCTTCGGAATATTCGCCTGCGCCTTCTTGTCCCAGACGGAGGCCGTGTGGCAGCCCGACTGATAGGCGCCATCCACCAGCGGCGAAATGACGGTGGCCGCCATCGCTTCCAGTTCCTGCGCGGTCATCAGGCCGGTCGTATCCTGCGAGCCGACGATGTTGACCTTGACGCGAACGTCCGAGCCGGCATGCAGCACCTTGCCGGGCGTGACGCCGACAGCGTTGCGGTTGAAAATCTTCTCGACGGCGGTGAGACCCTGGCCTTCGATGGAGATTTCCTTGTTGGGCGCGAAAACCGGGGTGGCCTCGACGCCGAGCGTTTCAGCGGCAAACGTCTGGAGCTTCTTGCCGAAGACGATGGCGTAAGAGCTGCCGGCCTTCATGAACTCCATCTTCTGGGGCGTGAAGGAAGAGGCGAGATCCACCAGTTCCGTGCCGGTCTCGTCGCGCAGCTTGCGGTTCTTGGCATCGATCTTGAGGACCGTGCCTGTTTCAACCGAATATTTCTGCTCGAGGATAGGATTGCCGTCATTGTTGAGGATCGGCTTGCCGTCTTCGCCGAGCTTCTTCACCCAGTTCTTGAGGTTAATGCCGATGCCGCCAGTCACGTCGACAGTGGTAGCGAAAATCGGCGAAATGCCGTTGGTGCCGGCGACGATGGGCGCGTAATTGACAAAGGGCACATAGGGGCTGGCCTGCTTGCCGGTCCAAAGCGCCACGTTGTTGACGCCGGACATGCGCGACGAACCGACGCCCATCGTGCCCTTTTCGGCAATCATCATCACCCGCTTGTCCGGATGCTGCTGCTGCAGCGCGACGATTTCCGCCTGCGCTTCCGGCGAGATCATACACTGGCCGTGCAGCTGGCGATCCGAGCGCGAATGCGCCTGGTTGCCGGGGGACAGAAGGTCGGTCGAAATATCGCCTTCGGCGGCGATGAAGGTGACGACCTTGATCTCGTCTTCAACGTCGGGAAGCTTGGTGAAGAATTCGGCCTTGGCGTAGCTTTCCAGTACGGCCTTGGCGATGGCGCTGCCGGCCTTGTAGGCGTCGCGCAGGCGGAACATGTCGGCATCGTAAAGGAAGACCTGGGTCTTCAGCACTTCGCCGGCTTCGGCGGCAATCGCAGCGTCGTTACCAAGCGCGATGTCGAGCAGCACCCTGATCGACGGGCCGCCCTTCATGTGCGACAGCAGTTCCAGCGCGAAGGAAGGCGTGATTTCCGGCACGATCGCTTCGCCGAGAATGATCTGCTTGAGGAAGTCAGCCTTGACGCCAGCGGCGCTCGTGGTGCCCGGCAGGGTGTTGTAGATGAAGAATTTCAGGGCATCGGCGCGGTGCTCGCTGCCGGCATCCTTGATCAGCTCGATAATCTCGGCCGTCAGTGCACCGTCGTCAATCGGCTTGGGCGCGAGACCCTGTGGTTCTCTGCTTTTGATTTCAGCCAGGTAATCCAAGTAAAGGTTCATCGCAATCCCAACGTCAAGATGTCTATGGAGCCGGTACAGAGCGCCACTGAACGGTACTGTTGATCGGCCCGGGTTTCTATTGATTTCGAGTACGCCAACCGGGGCCGGCTGACAAGATGTCGCATTCCAGTAAAGAACTCGTAGACGGCATTTAGCGTCGATCCTGTGCTCCTGGATCACGTCACGTTGCTACACTTTCGGTTGTTGCATCTACTGCATTTCAGCCAGTGGCTTTTCAGGCGGCCACGTTAAGGATTTGTTAACCAAATCAGTACGAGTATTAGATTATTCTAATTACCCGTTATTGGCGTAATTCCATGTTGCGCACCGAAAAATAAGCAGCGCAACAGCTTGGGGAGGCAGCATGAAGTTTGCAGCATCAGGCTATCTATTATCATTTGCGGCACTGGTTCTCGCACCGGCATCTGGTATCGCGCAGGTCGCCTCGACGAATTTCACGGTGCAGATCACCATTCAGGCGGCATGCCAGATCAATTCCGCCGGCAATCTCAATTTTGGCACCAATGGCGTAATCGGCAGCAATATCGATGCGACCAGCGATGTTATCGTGCAATGCACGGCAAGCACGCCCTTCAGCCTGGGCCTCAGCGCCGGCGCGGGCTCGGGGGCGACGGTCGCCAACCGTCTGATGACATCGCCTGCCGGCGCGACCATTTCCTACTCGCTTTATACGACTGCGGCACATAGCACGGTGTGGGGGAACACCGTGGGAACGGACCGGCAAACGGGAACGGGAACCGGGGCACCGCAGACCTTCACTGTCTATGGGCGCGTACCTGCCCAGACGACACCCGCGGTCGGCGTCTATACCGATACGGTGACGGCCACGCTCAATTACTGATCGCCATAGGGAGGATCGCGCATGCGTCTTTTTACCTTAGCGGCTGCGTTTTTTGCCGGTTTGAGTGTTTCACCTTCACAGGCTGCCTCGCTACGGGTCGCACCCGTTCTTCTGGATCTTAAAGCGCCCACGGCGGCCTCCAGCCTTCGCATCTGGAACGATGCGAAAACCCCGATCAACGTTCAGGTGCGTATATTCCGCTGGACCCAGCAGAACGGGCAAGACGTCTATACGGCGGCGCAGGACGTCGTCGCCAGCCCGCCGATGACGCAGCTGAAGGGAGGCGCGGAAAACCTTATCCGCATCGTCCGGCTTTCCAAGGCGCCGCTGCGGGCCGAAGAGAGTTACCGCGTCATCGTCGATGAGTTGCCGCCGGCGGGAAGACCACAATCCGGCACGGTCAACCTTGTGGTGCGCCATTCCATCCCCGTTTTCTTCTCGCCCGCTTCCACAGGTGATGCGGAACCGGCCTGGAAGATAACGCCGCAGGGCAATGGCTACAGGGTCTCGGTGTCCAATACGGGCGAGAGGCGGATAAGGATCGCCAACCTGATGCTTTCCGGCGGCAACGGTCAGGCGATTGCCCGGCAGCAGGGGCTGGTGGGATATGTGCTTGGCAAATCCGCCGCAAGCTTTGTGGTTCCGGCAACGGGCGGCAAAAAAGGCGGCGGCACGCTGAAGATTTCGGCAGACAGCGAAGGCGGCCCCGTCAATGCGACGGCGCGCGTCTCGGGCGGCTGACCTTGCCGTTTTGACGATTGCCGCTCTGACGGTCATTTCATCGGGCAGTTTCTCCGTGGCGCAGGATATACCCCCTGCGGCGCAACCAGCCTCTTTTGCCGCAAAAGAAGCGGGACAGTTTCAGCTCGAAGTCTACATCAACGATGTTTCGACAGAACTGATCGCCACATTTCGTCAAAACGACGCCGGATCGTTTCTCATCGAGCCGGAGCAGCTGAACAATATCGGGATTTCTCCGGTTGAAAGCGCAGTCGGCGATGATGGCTGGATCGACATTTCCCGACTGCCAGACGTGGTGGCGCGTTACGATGAAGGCACCCAGTCCATGCATTTCACCCTGCCGATGGCGGCGCGGGCAAACAGGGTGATCGACGGCTCCGGCAAGAATGCGACGGAAGAGGACGACGAAACGCAGGAAAAGGCCGCGAACGATTTTGGAGGTGTGGTGAATTACACGATCTATGGCTCCTCCGGCGGCAACAAATGGTCTGACATCGCCGATTTCAACGGGGTCTCGGCCCTTCTGGAAAGCAGGGTCTTCGGTCCGCTCGGCGTGCTGTCCTCGTCACAGGTTCTGAGCACATCCCGCCTGTCGGAGTTCGACACCCAGCGCCTCGATACCACCTGGAGCTATTCGGACGAGGAAACACTGACGAGCTACCGGGCCGGAGACCTCATCACCGGCGGGCTGAGCTGGACACGCCCGACGCGGCTGGGTGGCTTGCAGTTCCGCCGCAACTTCGACCTGCGGCCGGATATCGTTACCATGCCGATGCCCGAATTTGCCGGTTCGGCAGCCGTGCCCTCCACCGTCGATGTCTATGTCAACAATATCCGCCGCCTGTCGCAGGATGTTCCCGAAGGCCCCTTCTCCATCACCAATCTTCCCGTCATCAGCGGCGCGGGCAATGCGCGGCTGGTGGTGCGGGATGCGCTGGGTCGCGAAACCGTATCCGAAACGCCGTTTTATGCTTCACCGGACCTGCTCGCAAAAGGCCTCGTCGATTTCTCGGCGGAGCTCGGTTTTGCCCGGCGCAATTACGGAACCTCTTCTTTCGATTACGACGAAAAACTGCTCGGATCGGCGACGGTTCGTTATGGCCTGTCGGACCACCTTACGCTGGAAGGCCATGCGGAAGGCGGCGAGGATTTCTACAATATCGGCCTTGGCGGCGTCTTCACACTTGGGGCCCATGGGCTGGCGGCGCTTTCCGGCGCGTCGAGCCGTTTTGGCGAGGAAAGCGGCTACCAGCTCTCCGCAAGCGTCGAAGCGGAATTGCTCGGGTTAAAATTTCACGCCCGGTCGCAACGGGCATTCGGCGACTATCACGACATGGCGTCGGTCTCCGCCGACAGCTCGACACTCAGGACGATATCCGGTCTGCTGAGCGCGCGGCCACCGCGTGCCGTGGACCAGATTTCCGTTTCCACACAGCTTGCTTTCGATGAAACGAGCCTGAACTTTTCCTATACGCAGGTGGAAACCTTCGATGAGAGGAAATCCCGGCTGCTCGGCCTCTCCGCCATGCGGCCGTTCGGTGAGAATGGCAATATCTTCATCACCGCCTATAAGGACCTTGAGGACAGCCAATCCTACGGCGTCTTCGCGGGTCTGTCCTGGTCGTTCGGCGGCGGCGTCTCCGGCTCGGCCGGCATGTCCTCGGATGCGGATGGGTATTCTCTGACAGCAGAGGTCGGAAAATCCGAAGAGCAGGCCGAGGGAAGTTATGGCTGGCGCCTGCGCGGCTCGACAGGCGGCAACGATATCGCATCCGTTTCCGGCAGTTACCGCGGCAGCGCCGCACGCGTTTCGGCCGGCGTCGACCAATTCAACCGCACGACACAGGCCTATGCGCAGATCGAAGGATCGATAGCGCTCGCCGGCGGCGATGTCTTTGTCGGCAACCGCATCGATGACGCTTTCGCCGTGGTGGATGCGGGCGCGCCCGGTGTCGATATCCTGCTGGAAAACCGCCCCATCGGCCAGACGAACCGCCGCGGCAAGATATTGCTTCCGAACCTGCGTTCCTATGACGTCAACAACATCACGCTCGACCCCAGTAATCTGCCGGTGGACGCCCGCATCGACCGCACGAAACAGACCGTGACACCAACGGAGCGGGCGGGAGCAGTGGTCAATTTCAAGGTGGAAACCGAGGGTCAGGTGGCGCTGGTGACGCTGAAAGACGAGAGCGGCCAATTCATCGAAACCGGATCAACAGGCAAAATCGACGGCAAGCGCGATTTCATCGTCGGTTATGACGGGCAGGCCTATCTCGACAATATCAGCGACACGCATCGCCTCCGCATCATGCAGCCGACGAAAGGCGAGTGCGAGGCGCAGATCACCGTCCCTTCTGCCGGCGAGACGCGCGCAACTCTCGAAACCCTATGCAGGAGCATCCAATGAAGGTCCTGACCCGCACCGGCCTTGCCATCACCGCTTTCCTCTCCGCTTCACCGGTTCTGGCGCAAAGCTGCACCTTCAACATGTCGGATATGAATTTCGGCTTCGTCAATCTCGCAGGCGGCAGCGCCGCGGACACGACGGCAACATTGTCAGTCACCTGTTCCAACCCGTTGTCACTGGCGCTTTCCATCCGCATCTGCCCCAACATCAATGCCGGAAGCGGCGGGCAGTCGGGCGGTATCCGCCGGATGCTTCAGGGCAGCAACATCCTCAATTACCAGCTTTACCAGAACGCGGCGCGCACGACTTCCTGGGGATCGGTCACGCAGCCGGCGCTCGGATCACCTCCGCCGATCGATATGGCGCTACCGCTCCTGATCAACACCACAAGCCGCACGGTCTATGGCAGGATCAACGCCGGCCAGGCCTCGGCGGCGCGCGGCCTTTATCTCTCCAGCTTTGCCGGCGCAGAGACCAGTTTCACCTATACAAGCTATACCCTGTTCGCACCGAGCTGCTCCTCCGTGACCCAGAACCCCACGCAGGTGCCGTTCAACGTGACGGCTGCGGTTGCTCCGACCTGCATCATTTCGGCCGAAAACATCAATTTCGGCAGCCACGGCGTGCTAAACACGGCAGTCGATGCGACAGGCGCAATCAATCTGACCTGCACCACCAGTCTGAACTACAGCGTGGCGCTCAATGGCGGGCTGAGCAACAGCCCCCCGGCCGCGCGCCAGATGGTGCAGGCGGCCGGATCGATAACCTACGGTCTCTACCGCGACGTGAGCCGCACGAATGTCTGGGGAAGTGCCGCCGGGCAGATAGCCACCGGCACTGGAACAGGCAGCCTGCAGACATTGACCGTCTACGGACGCGTACCGGCGCAGAACACGCCGGCGCCGGGAAACTACTCCGATACGGTCGTCGTGACGGTGAACTACTGAGGGCCCGAACGCACCTCTGACTTTCCAAGTTCCAGCCGCCGATCGATGCCGATGCCGGCGAGAAACGCCTCATCATGGCTGACGACCAGCAAGGCGCCGTCATAGGCCCGAAGGCCAGCCTCCACGGCGGCGATGGAATCGATATCGAGATGGTTCGTCGGCTCATCAAGGATCAGCAATTGTGGAGGCTGCGGGCCTCCCAGAACACAGGCGAGACCTGCCCTGAACATCTGCCCGCCCGAGAGTGTTGTAACGATCTGCAGAGCGGCATCGGCACGAAACATGAAGCGTGCAAGCGCGGAGCGGCAGGCATTTTCCCCGGCCTGCGGGTTGAGCCGAAGGAAGTTGTCGCGGATGGACAGGCTCGCAGCGTCGTTTTTCCCGATCCGTTCGGACCGGTCACGGCAATGCGTTGCGGCCCGGTAATTTCAAAAGAAAGATCGCGAAGCACGGCTTCTTCGGCCCGATACCCCGCCGTCAGGTTCTGCAGGCTGAGCACGGTTTTTGTCGCGTGCAGCCCGCTGGGCGGCAATGTGACGCTGACGCCCTGCAGGATTTCGATCCGCTCCCGCGCCGTCTTCAGATCTTCCGTCGCCTCGGCTGTAAGGCGGCTGGCCAGATTGGCATTGTCACCGCTCGTCTTTTCGGCGCGCCTTTTCATCGCGCCGACAAGGATACGGGGCATGTCTCCCCTCGCCGCCTTTGCGGCGCCCCTGCTGTCACGGCGAGCCTTGCGCTCCAGCGCCTCCTGCGACCGGCGTCTGACCTCGGACAGACGTTTTTCCGCACTCGCAAAGTCCTGTTCGGCAGCGGCCAGCTCCAGCGCTTTCTGTGCGCGGTAGTGGCTCCAGTTGCCGCCGTAACGGGTTGCTCCGAGCGTGGTCATTTCCACGATTGCATCGAGGGTTTCGAGAAGTTCCCGATCATGACTGACGACGATCGCGCCGCCACGCCAGGCCGCCAGAAAATCGGCGACGAAAATGCGTCCGTCCCGGTCGAGATTATTCGTCGGTTCGTCGAGGATCAGGAAGTCGGGAGCGGCGTGGATTTGAGCCGCAAGTGCGGCCCGCGTGCGCTGCCCGCCGGACAGCGCCGAAAGCGGTGTGGAGGGCAAGGCGTCCAGCCCTACCTGCGCCAGAGCCTCGGCAATTTTTCCCTCCAGCAACCAGTCGATATCTTCAAGCTCTTCGAGAGTGGCCGTTCCCGCCTGCGCACGGGCAAGGACCTCAAGTGCATCGCGCGCGCCAAACAGGTCGGCGATGGTCTCGTCGGACGCCACCTGCACGCTCTGGCGCAGAAGATTGACGCTGCCCGAGACGGAAACCGTGCCCGCGGATGGCGACAGTTCCCCCGCAATCAGTTTCAGAAGCGTCGTCTTGCCGACGCCGTTGCGCCCGACAAGGCCGGTGCGTTCCGCTCCGAAGCGAAGATTGATGTTGGAAAAGAGCGGATGACCGTCAGGTGTTGACCACGAAAGGTCCGAGAGAGTGATGGAATGCGGCATGGATATGGGTTCCCCTGATGACAAGGCGTTGCGGCTTTGTGATCGGGTGGAAATCCATGGTTCACCGTCCTGTTGGTGTTGCGCAGAACACGCCCTTACGCGAAAAAAGCGGCGTGTTCGTGGCGCGGGTTTAATGTTCGGGAAGGGAACGCCGGGGGAAACCCCGGCGTTTCGTTTTTTCAGGCCACCAGCCCCTTGGTCAGCTCCAGCGCCTGCCGTTCGAACAGCCGGCGATAGATGCCGTCATGGAGGCGGATCAGCGCCTGGTGGTCACCCTCTTCGACAATCTTGCCCTTGTCGAAGACCAGCAGCCGGTCCAGCGCCCTGACCGTGGAAAGCCGATGCGCGATGACCAGTGTGGTGCGGCCGACCATCAGCCGTTCCATTGCCTGCTGGATCTGCACTTCGCTTTCGCTGTCGAGGCTGGAAGTCGCCTCGTCCAGTATCAGCACCGGCGCATCCGCGAGGAAAGCACGGGCAATGGCCACACGCTGACGCTCGCCGCCGGACAGCTTGACACCACGCTCGCCCACCATCGTCTCATAACCCTTGGGAAGGGACATGATGAAATCATGGGCGCTCGCCTGCTTCGCCGCCTGCTCGATCTGACGCCGCGTGGCGTCCGGCCGGCCATAGGCGATGTTTTCCGCCAGCGTGCGGTGGAACAGGATGGGCTCCTGCTGCACGATGGCGATCTGGCCACGCAGGCTCGATTGCGTGACCCCGGCGATATTCTGGCCGTCGATGCGGATCGCGCCCGACTTGACGTCGTAGAGCCGCTGGATGAGCTTGACGAAGGTTGTCTTGCCCGAACCGGAATGGCCGACCAGGCCCACACGTTCACCCGCCTTGATGGTGACCGAAAAGTCATCATAAAGCGGTGTGGTATGCGCGCCATATTGGAAGGTGACGTGATCGAAGACGATCTCGCCCTTTCCGATCTTGATCGGTCCGGCGTCCGGCCTGTCTTCGATGCCAAGCGGCATCTTGTCCAGCAGCACCAGCTCTTCCATGTCGTTGACGGCACGTTGCAGGTTGCGGATATCCTGCCCCACATCGCGCAGGTAACCCTGCAGCACGAAGAACATCGCCAGCACGAAGGTGATGTCGCCCGGAGTCGCCAGCCCCTGTCGCCACATGATGAGGCCGGTGCCGAGAATGCCGGCCTGCATGGAAACCATCATGAAGCTCTGGATCGTGCCGTTCAGCGTGCCACGCTTCCATGTCCTGCGTGTGCGGTTGTCCCACTTCACCAGCACATGGCCCAGCCGCGTTTCTTCGCGGGTCTCGGCACCGAAGGCCTTGACCACCGAATTGCAGCTGATGGCATCCGCCAGCGCGCCGCCAAGCCGGGTATCCCAGGCATTGGCGAGCCTTGCCGCCGGCGAGACATAACCCATGGAAAGCCCCACCGTGACGCCGACATAGATCAGAGAGCCGAGGCCGACGATCAGGCCCATGACCGGCCAGTAGCTGCCGAGCACGATGGTCGCGCCCACCAGCATGACGATGGAAGGCAAAAGCGCGACGAGCAGCAGGTCATTAAGCGAATCCAGCGCCCACATGCCGCGCGTGATCTTGCGCACCGTGGAACCGGCAAAGCTGTTGGCATGCCAGTCGGTGGAGAAACGCTGGACCTTGTGGAAGCCGTTATGGGTGACATCCGCCATGGTCTTCAGGGTGAGCCTGATGATACCATTGAAGATGAACCAGCGCAGCACCACGCTCACCAGCCCAAGCGACACAACGATGACGAAGGCGCGCAACGCCCCATCGCCCCCATTGCCAGCGCCGTTACCGCCAGCAATGGCATCGACGATCTGGCCGGAAAAGACCGGCACCATCACTTCGGCCAGCGTGCTTCCAATCACCAGCACGATGATGAAACCCACCAGCGCCGGCCGATTGCGCCAATGGTTGAAAACAAAGCCGAGCACATTGCGATATGCATCAGCGCGGAAATCGAGCTTCTTGCGTGACATTTTAACCAGCCCGGCGCGACGGATTCGGCAACCGGTCCTCAAAACGGAAGTTGGATGGCACAGCCCGGGCGGGAGACAAAATGATCCCGTCAGATCAATCGGGCTATGAAGGAAAACAGAACCGCATGTCGGGCGCGCTCAGGGCGGGCCGCGAATGGATATGACCTAGTGGCGGGCCATTCCCTGCGGGAGGGTTTTGATGAATACTGGTGTCATGCAACGCCTCCCTTTGTTCGATCTGACGCGGTATTGAGATTTGTAACTCAGCAGTTCGAGCTTGCCAAGCGGGTTTTTACAACCGGCTGGTGAGTGATGCGGAAACGCCACACCGGCTGGATGCGACGATATAAATCGTGGCCGATGCGACTGACGCGCCGGCCACGATTTTATCAGTTCGTTACTTCCGCCCGCAACCGGCAGGATGCACGGCGGAAAATCGGACTGGTATCTGCCGTTGCCGGTCAGTCCATCTGCACATTCGCGTCCTTGACCACAGGTCCCCACTTGGCGATCTCAGCCGCAACGTGGGTTTTCAGCTCATCCGGCGAAGAGGCGACGATCTTGGCGCTGAAATCCGCCATGCGTGCGGCCACCGCCGGATCGGCAAGCGCCTTCTTGGCGGCGGCGTTCAGCTTGTCGACCACCTCGGCCGACGTGCCGGCGGGCGCAAAGAGCGCGTTCCAGGTATAGGTCTCATAACCGGGCACGGTCTCGGCGATGGTCGGCAGATCCGGGAAGGACGAGGCGCGTTCTTTGGTCGTGACGCCGAGCGCCCGCAACGTGCCGGATTTTATATGTCCTGACGAAGAGGGCAGATTGTCGAACATGATGGAAATCTGGTTGCCGAGCAGATCGTTGAGCGCCGGGCCGGCGCCCTTATAGGGAACATGCTGCATGCTGACACCGGCCATGCTCTTGAACAGCTCGCCGGAAAGATGCAGCGGGGTTCCGTTGCCGGAAGAAGCATAGGCATGTTTGTCCGGCTCGGCCTTCAGCAGGGCAATAAGCTCCGCGACGCTGTTGACGTTGAGCTTCGGATTGACGACCAGCACATTCGGCACCACCACGAGCAGCGAGACGGGCGTGAAATCCTTTTCCGGATCATAAGGCTTGGTCTTGAGAATGAGCGGGTTGAGGGCGTGGGTGGCAACCGTGCCCATCAGGATCGTGTATCCGTCGGGTTCGGCGCGGGCCACGCGGTCCGCACCAAGATTGCCGCCGGCGCCGGCGACATTTTCAACGACGATCTGCTGGCCGAGTTCATCACCCATCTTCTGCGCGATAACACGCGCGACCACATCGGTAGAGCCGCCCGCCGCGAAAGGAACGACCAGAGTAATCGTTCGCTCGGGGAAGCCCTGCGCGCTCGCAGTCGTTCCCAGCATGCCCAAAGAAACCGCCGCGGCGGCAAGTTTCAGCACTGTGCGCCGTTTTGAAGACCGGTAAATCATGAACCCTCCTGTAACATGGCCTCCTCGCCATGGGCGCATAGTAGCTCAAATGCACCTCAGGGCAACCCGCCGGGGAGCGGACGCTCCCGGCGGGTTTCAGGAGAAAGAGGGTTCGTTACGCTTTCAGGCGCTCCTCTAAAACCCGCCAGTTGACAAGCTTGTCGAGCACGGCGCGGATATGTTCGGCCTTGCGGTTCTCATAATCCACGTAATAGGCGTGCTCCCATATATCGATTCCGAGATAGGCCGGGCGGCCGACAGCAACGGGGTTCTTGCCGTCCTCATATCCGATCAGCGCGAGCTTGTTGCCGTCGTCACGCGTCAGCCACACCCAGCCGGTGCCGAAGACCGTATCGGAGACATCGACCGCACGTTTGATGAAACCGTCATAGTCACCGAAGGTCTCGTTTACCGAAGCGGCAAGATCACCCGTCGGCCGGTTCGGTCCGCCCGGGACGAATTGGTCCCAATAGGCGACATGGTTCCAGGCCTGCGCGGCATTGTTGAAGATTTTGACATCAGCCGCCTCTTTTGATTTGGCGGACTGCGTGACGATATCAACCAGTTCCATGTCGGCATAAGGCGTGCCGGCAGCGAGCGTATTCAGCTTGTCGTAATAGGCCTTGTGGTGTTTTCCATAATGCAGACCCACGGTCTTCGCCGAGATGACCGGCGCGAGATCGGCTTCGGCAAAGGGAAGCTTGGGCTGCGTCAGGGGCAGTGCGGCGCGCGCGACATGCGGGCGGGGAAAGATTGCAGCGGCAGCAGTTGCTGCGCCGGCGGTGAGAACGGTGCGTCTGGTGATGTCCATCATATCCTCCTTATGAACGGTGATATGGGACTAACCCCAAACTACGGCCCGGGTTTCCTCACGCTGAATGCAATTCTGTCGCAGGTCATGGAGATGAGAGGCGGCGGCGCTGTATTCACGCCCTGCCGGGGCGGGATGGACTGACCGCCCCATATGAGAAAGGCCCTCCCGGCTGGAGAGGGCCTTGCCCGATCAATATCGATAATAGTCGCGGCGGTCGCGGTAGTCGCGATAGTCTCTGCGGTCGCGCCACTCACGCCATTCCCGTCTGGCCTGACGCTCACGCCATTCACGGCGGCCTTCCCAGCGGTCGCGACGGTCCCAGCCACGCTCATACCGGGGCGGACCATTCGGACGGCAATAGCCGCGGGGTGACAGGTGAAAGCCGCGTCCGCAGGCATAATCGACCGTTTGAATGTGGGATGCCGAGGGTGCAGACGGTTGGCCCACAGGCATGGCATTCGCACCGGTTCCGAACAGGGCGCCGAAAATCAGTCCGGCGGTTAAAATCATCTTGCGCATCTTATTTCCCTCCTTGTGGGATGGGGGGATTTAGCGCCCTGCCGGGTGAACTGTGGCTGAATGAATCGTGATCTTTTCGTGGCAGCAGCCACAGTTGCGCCGAACATTACGGCCTCCGGGCGGAACCCTGCGGAGGCTCAGACATTTACCAGTGCAAGCCAAACAAAATGGGAGAGCACCGATGGATTGGAATCGCGTTGAAGGCAACTGGAAGCAGATGAAGGGCAAGATCAAGGAACAGTGGGGTAAACTCACCGACGACGATCTTGACGTCATCAACGGCAAACGCGAGCAGCTCGAAGGCAAGATCCAGGAGCGCTACGGTTACGAAAAGGACCGCACCAGGAAAGATATCGACGACTGGTATGGACGCCAGACCTGGTAAGACGAGACCCCGCTTCGGCGGGGTTTTTCTTTGCGCGGGATTTCCCGGTCAGCTGGCCACGGCCAGAACAGCAGCGATGACGATCAGCAGCGGCCCCATCCATCTGAAATGACGAACAACCGGCGGCTGGCTAGCCGTGTTTTTTGACAGCGGCAGATAACCAAAGCCGACACATGTCATCCACAGGCCGGCGCAAAACATGATGAATTCGTCAATATAGGCTGCGATCATCGCTCCCCTCCCTCCTAATTATCGCGGTCATCCTATCTGCCCGGAAACCGCTTTGGTAGAGCCCCCTGCGCCTTCGGATCACCCGTGGGCACAGAGGGCGGCAAGACCGGCCGGCATCAACCGTCACGAAAGCGTTATGGAAAGACATTAGAACCGCCGCCGGCCCGTTCAAAAAATGCACGGCTGTGCAACTGATGGCCAGAGCCTTTCCCGTCCATCTCTCAAGCCTCAGCGCTCAGAGTTCCACTCGCGCCGAAAACATCGGAGACATAGATGAAACGCCGCACCTTTATGATGTCCGCCGCAGGCGCCGCCGCCGGTCTCGCCCTTGCACCGCGCATGAGCTTTGCTGCTCCGGGCACGATCGACTGGTACACCAGTTCGGATACGAATATCCTCGATTTCTGGTCCAATACGATCAAGCCCGCTTTTGAAGCCGCCAATCCCGGCCTGAAGCTCAACCTCGTCGATGCCGGCGACAGCGCCGGCATCATGGCCATCGGCGAGCGCGCCATCGCCGCAAAGCAGACGGGCACCGATCCGCAGGCAGATTATTTCGAAACGGCCGATCCGCTGCTCCCCACCGGCGCGATCGATGCCGGCATCTACGTGAACATGGCAAAGGCCGGCCTTTCCAATTATTCGCGCGTCAACCCGCTTGCCATCCGCAGCGAATACAGCCTGCCCTATCGCGGCAGCCAGGTTCTGCTCGCCTATGACACCAGCAAACTCAAGCCGGCGGACGCACCGAAGACCTGGGATGAACTCGTCAAGTGGATCAAGGCAAATCCCGGCCAGTTCGTTTATAACCGTCCCGACAAGGGCGGCTCCGGCGGCAACTTCGTCCGCCGCGCCATCCATCAGGCCAACGGTCTCGATCCCAAGGCCTTTACGGTTGATAATTACACCCAGGAAGCCGGCGACAAGGCTCTGGGCAAGGCATGGGCGCTGCTGACCGATATCGCCCCGTCGCTCTATGACAAGGGCGCATACTCTTCCGGCAACACGCAGTCGCTGCAGCTTCTTTCCCAGGGCGTCGTCACCATGACCCCCGTCTGGTCCGATCAGGTGCTGAAGGCCATCGATCAGGGCGTTCTGCCGAAGGAAACCGGCCTCGTCCAGCTTCAGGATCTGGCGCTCTGCGGTGATTTCTCGCGCGCCGTGGTGCTTGCTAACGGCGCCAATCGTGATGCTGCCCTGAAGCTCGCCAATTTTGTGCTGTCCGAAGAAATTCAGGGCGCGATCCTCAACGAGCTGGGCGGCTTCCCCGGCGTTTCCTGGGACCATGTGTCGGCCGACCTGCGCAAGCGTTTCGCCGACATCATTCCGCAGACCATTCCGACCTTCCCGGCCGGCAAATGGGAAACCGCCATCAATGATGGCTGGTACCGCAACGTCGCTCCCAACGTTAACCGCAAGTCGTGACCGAGGTCGCAGAGGGAGCGGTTCGCCCGCTCATTGACAATACAGCAGGCAGGAGGCCCATCGGCCTCCTGCTCGTCGCCATTCCCGTGTTCCTGATGATCTGGCTCGTCATCTGGCCTGCCATCAACGCCATCGGCCGCACCGTGTGGCGCACCGGAACCGATGGTGAAACGAGTTTCGACCTTTCAAGCTACGGCTTCTTCTTCTCAGACCGCTACAGCCTCGACAATCTTGCCGTGACATTGTGGACGACGATGGTCTGCGCCGTCCTCCTGCTGGTCATCTGCCTGCCGATCGCGCTTTACCTTCGCTTTTCGCAAGGTCGTCTTTCGGCTTATGTGCAGGCGCTTGCCATCTTTCCGATGTTCGTGCCCTCCATCATCCTCGCCTTCGCCTTCATCCGCGTTCTGGGCCCCAACGGCATGGTGGACATCTTGCTCAATGCGGTCGACCTGCCGAAAATCCGCACGCCCTATCTCACGCCCTGGGGGCCGGTCATCGGTCTTGTCTGGGACAATATTCCGCTGACGGTTCTCATCCTGCTCGCGGGCCTCGGCAGCGTCGCCAACCAGTCGGTGGAGGCGGCGCGGGATGTGGGCGCAAACGCGCTGCAGGTCTTCTGGCACATCATCCTGCCGCACATTTCCAATTCCATTCTCGTGGCGCTTTCCTTTTCGGTGCTGGGCATTTTTTCTTCCTTCACCCTGCCATATCTCTTGGGCCCGGCCTCTCCCGAAATGCTCGGCCCCTTCATGCAGCGCACGCTGCGCGAAGTGCAGGACCCCATCGGCGCCATGACCCAGGCCGTCATCGCTTTCGGTTTCTGCATCGCTTTCGGCCTGTTCTACGTGCGTTCGGTCGCGCGCAACCAGGGGAAATGACATGACGACGCTGACGCGGGCCCGTGCCCGCATGGACTGGCCCGGCATCTTTTTTGCAACCCTTCTCACTATCGCCATCGTCGGGCCGCTGCTTGTTGTCGGCACCTGGGCATTCACCGAGGTCTGGCGTTTTCCCAATGTCATTCCCCAGCAGTTCGGTTTCCGTTTCTGGGGCCAGACGCTCGGCCGCGCCGACGTGTGGAACGCCCTGATGCTGAGCCTTCGGCTGACAACGGTGGTGACATTGCTTTCGGCGCTGATCTGCCTTCCCGCCGCCTATGCCTTTGCGCGCATGAGCTTTCCCGGCCGCAACCTGCTGTTCTTCTCCTTCCTGGCCGGCCACGCCTTCCCGAAATTCGGGCTTCTGGTAGCGATTGCCGCCATTTTCCTGCAGCTCAACCTCATCGGCACCTTCTGGGGCGTTGTTCTCATCCAGCTCGTCGGCACGCTGATGTTCATGATCTGGATTCCCGTGGCGGCATTCCAGGCCGTCGACCGGCGTATGGAAGAGGCGGCCCGTGATGTCGGCGCCAGTCCGCTCCGGGTCTTCTGGTCGATTACCCTGCCGCAGGCGGGACCAACCATTGCCGCCGCCGTTTTGCTTAGCTTCGTTGGCACTTTTTATGAGACCGAAGGCGCTTGGCTCATCGGTGCGCCGGGCATCCGCACGATGCCGGTGCTGATGATCAGCTATATCAACAACCAGATGGTCATCCAGTACGGCGCGGTTCTGTCCGTCCTGCTCTGGGTGCCGTCCTTCATTGCCCTCATGTTCGCCCGCCGCGTCATCGGTGGCGGTGCATTCGCCCGCGGTTTCGGCGGTTAGGAAATCAGCATGTCCGTACTTCACATCCGCGAGATCTCGAAAACCTATACCGGTGGCACCAAGGCAGTCGACAGTTTCTCGCTCGATGTCGCCGATGGCGAGCTCGTTTGCCTTCTCGGGCCTTCCGGTTCGGGCAAATCGACGCTGCTGCGCATGGTCGGCGGCTTCGAGCAGCCGACGGGCGGGCAGATTACCATCGATGGCGAAGATGTGACCCAGCTGCCACCGGAGCGGCGGCCGACCGGCATGGTGTTCCAGAGCCACGCGCTCTGGAGCCACATGAACGTCTTCAAAAACCTCGCTTTCGGCCTCAAGCTGCGCCATATGCCGGCTGCCGTGATCAAAGAGAAAGTGGAGGCGGTGCTCGAGCTCGTCGGGCTTTCCGGTTATGGCGAGCGCGCCACCAGCCAGCTCTCGGGCGGCCAGCAGCAGCGCGTGGCGCTTGCCCGCTCGCTGGTTCTCGAACCGAAAATTCTCCTGCTCGACGAACCCTTCGCCAGCCTCGACCAGCATCTGCGCGAGCGGTTGCGGGAAGAGGTGCGTGATATCCAGCAGCGTCTCGGCATCACCACGCTGTTCGTCACCCACGGGCAGGACGAGGCCCTTTCCATGGCCGACCGCATCGTCGTGATGGCAAATGGCAAGACCGAACAGATCGACCGGCCTAACGTCATCTACCGCGAACCGCAGACCCCTTTCGTCGCCGGCTTCATCGGCACCATGAACCTGATAGAGGGTGCGGTTTCAGACGGAAATTTCATGCGCGCCGATTTTACCCTTCCGCTTCCCGTCTCCGATGGCCCGGCCATTCTCGCCGTCCGCCCGGAAGCCATCGATCTGACGATTTCCGAAACACCGGAAGCGCACGTGCACCGGGTGACGGATTACGGCACCCACGGCCTTGTCGACCTTGATCTCGCCGATGGTACAAGGATCAAATCCATGGTCGCCCATCCGGATCTGTTCCGGGCGGGACAGGGCGTACAGATTTCGCCCCGTGCCGTCACGGCCTATCGCGACAACCGCCCAATCTATCGGAGCTGACATGAACCAGCCGATCCTTATCGAACGCGACGGCCACAGGACCTGGCTCAAATGGCATCGCGCCCGCCGCCGCGCTGAAGATCCGGTCTTTACCGGCCAGCGCATCATCGAGGCGATGCGGCTTGGCGCCAGCATCGAAGTCGATCTCGTCATTCATGCCGATCACGGCTGCGCCGTTTTGCATGACCGGACGCTGGAGCGGGAAACCACTGGCACAGGCCGAGTGCGCGACACATCCGCCGCTGCGTTGCGTCAGCTTCACCTACGCGACAACGGGGGCCAGCCAATCGCTTCGAAGGTGATGCTGCTCGAAGACCTCTGCGCCCTGCTCGCCCACGAGACCGTGCATCCCGACGCCCTGTTGCAGCTCGATTTCAAGGAGGACCTGCAGGCGCTTACCCCGCAGGTGGTCGCCGGTTTCGGAGCAAGCGTTTCGCCCATAGCAAGCTCGGTGATCCTGTCCGGCGGCGATTTCGACGCCATCGCCATGCTGGCCGGCTCAGCGCCGGGACTTCGCACCGGATATGATCCCTGCCATCGCGGCACGCTTGCTCAACTGAAGGCAAGCGGAAACTATCTGGGTTTCATCGAAGACGCTCTCGCCACCGCGCCCGATGCCGGGATGATCTATCTCGACTACGCGATCGTACTTGCTGCCGAGGATGCCGGTGTCGATATCATCGCCCCCATCCACGCCGCCGGCCGCCGGGTCGACGCCTGGACAATCAACAGCGTCACACCGCAATCCATAGAACAGGTGAAACGCCTCCTGCGGCTTAAGGTGGACCAGATCACCACCGATGATCCGGAAGGGCTCACCGAGGTTTTCAGCCGATGACAGTCAATTACAGCACCATCCTCGACCATATGGTCGCCACCGCCCGCGAAGCCGGCGCATTGACGCTCGAACATTTCAGGCGCTTCCGCGACATCGAGATCGGCGTCAAGGGACCGGGGGATTTCGTTTCCGATGCGGACCGGGATTCCGAGACACTGATCCGTGAGCGCCTGCTCGGACAATATCCCTGGGGACTGACCGGCGAGGAATTCGCGCCTGTCGAAGGGGCGGATCAGGATCATCGCTGGCTGGTCGATCCCATCGATGGCACCACCAATTTCCTCTTCGGCCAGCACTATACCATCACCATTGCGCTTCGCCGCGGCAATGAAACGATCTGCGGGCTGGTCTATAATCCCGTTTCCGACGAGATGTTCGCCACGATCAAGGGAGACGGCGCCTATCTCAATGGCCAGCGCCTGCGGGTCAATGCCAGCACGGATGTCGCGCTCATGTGCGTCGGCACCGGCCTGCCCACGCCCAATCTCCAGCTTTATCCCGGTGCCTATCAGCGCCTCGACGCCATTCGCGCGCCCATCGGCGCGGTTCGTGTTGTCGGCAGCGCCGCCAATTCCTGCGCTTATGTCGCCTGCGGAAGGCTCACGGGCTATTACGAGGAGACGGGATTCGTCGACACGGCAGCCGGCATTCTTCTTGTTCAGGAGGCCGGCGGCATTGTGACCGACTGGTGGGGTCGCGGACCGGAGTTCTATGAGAAGACCGGAACGCTGATCGTCGCCAATGCCGCGACCCATGCCTATCTCATGGAGCATCTGCGCGGCGTTTCGCCCAAAAACCCTTCATAACGTTTTCTTCTTCAAAACATTTCGTGCGGCCGTAATCGTCTCAGGCTATCTGCACCATGTGGCCGGGCGATACGGTCCTGTAGTTTCGCGTCGGCGTTTCATATCCCATTGCCCGTATCGGGCTCTTCAGCTCGTCATTGGATATGCCGCGCCTTATCCCGCGTCTTGCCGGGTCCGGCACCGGAACGGCCGCCATCAGCTTTTTCGTATAGGCATGTTGCGGATTGTCGAAAACGGCGGCGCGCGGCCCGATCTCCACGATCTCGCCGAGATACATCACCGCGACGCGATGGCTGACGCGCTCCACGACAGCCATGTCATGGCTGATGAACAGGAAGGCGAGGTTGAGGCTCTGCTGCAGGTCGAGCAGCAGGTTGCAGACCTGCGCCTTGATCGACACATCGAGCGCCGAGACGCTTTCATCGGCAACGATGACCTTCGGATCGAGGGCCAGTGCCCGGGCAATCGCGATGCGCTGGCGCTGACCACCCGAAAATTCGTGCGGGTAGCGGTTGGCCATATCGGCGGACAGGCCGACTTTTTCGAGAAGATCGGCAGTCTTTTCCTTGGCCTGCTTGGCGCTGCCCAGCCTGTGCTTGATAAAGGGCTCGGAAATTGCCGTGCCCACCGTCATGCGCGGATTGAGCGACGAGAACGGGTCCTGAAAGATCATCTGCACCGATTTGCGCATGTTGCGCAGACCGACGTTATCGAGGCGCATCACATCGTAACCGTCGAGCGACACATCGCCGGACGACGGCTCCACGAGGCGCATGATCGAGCGGCCGGTGGTGGACTTTCCGCAACCGGATTCACCCACCAGCGACAGCGTTTCTCCTTGAAACAGATCGAAGGAAACGTTCTCGACGGCGTGAACCGCACCCGTCTGGCGCGCCAGCAGGCCGGAGCGGATGGGAAAGCGCGTCACAAGGTTCTTGACCGACAGAACCGGTGTCTGTCCGCTTGCAACCGTCTCGGCCACCTCCTCCGGCTCGGTCGAAAGACCGGTTTTCATGTCGAGAACCGGAAAACGCGTCGGCCATTGCCGGTTACGCATCGAACCGAGCTTCGGAACCGCCGAAAGCAGCACCCGCGTATAGGGATGTTTGCCGCGCCGGAAGATGTCCTCCGTCGGCCCGGTCTCGACTTCATCGCCGCGATACATCACGATCGTGCGGTCAGCGATTTCGGCCACCACACCCATGTCATGGGTGATGAAGAGCACCGACATGCCCTCCTCTTCCTGCAGCAGCTTGATGAGATCGAGGATCTGGCCCTGAATGGTAACGTCGAGCGCCGTCGTCGGCTCGTCGGCGATCAGCAGTTTCGGCCGCGAGGCGAGCGCCATGGCAATCATCACACGCTGGCGCATGCCGCCCGAAAACTGATGCGGATATTCGTCAAAACGACCGGAGGCGTTGGGAATGCGGACCTTCTCCAGAAGCCGCACCGTCTCCGCCCGCGCCTCCTGCTTCGAAAGCCCCTTGTGGCGGATGAGGACTTCGGAAATCTGGCGGCCGATGGTGAAGATCGGATTGAGCGAGGTCATCGGCTCCTGAAAGATCATCGAGATATCGTTGCCGCGCACGCCACGCATCTCCTTTTCGGAAAGCGCCAGCAGATTGCGCCCGTTGAGCAGGACTTCCCCTTCTATCCGGCTGGAGGCTGGGGCAAGCAGGCGCATCAGTGATAGCGACGTCACGGATTTACCGGAGCCGGATTCGCCGACAATCGCGACGGTTTCACCGGGCGCGACATCGAAGGACACATTGCGCACCACGCTTTTCCAGGCGCCATCGACGAGGAAGGAGGTGGTCAGGTTCCGGACGGAGAGGACAGGTTTCATCTCCATGGTCTTACCGCCCAACCGCATAGGCCTGCATCAGCCGCGGCGTTGCGGCGGCGCGCAAGAGGCCGTCCGCATCCCGCCGCGCGGCGGTGAGCCTCCCGACGGACCATGCATCGGCAACCGTGACGCGGTGTCCGCGACGGCGAAGCTCCTGCAAGGTCGCTTCACCCACGGTGCTTTCCACGGTGATTTCCCCCGGCGAGCTGGTGCGCGGATAAAACGAGCCCGGAAAATGCGCGGTGTGGAACAACGGCATATCTATCGCGGCCTGCAGGTTCTTGCCGTGATGGGCATAACGCAGGAAGAAGGGTAGTTGCCACTGGTCCTGCTGGTCGCCGCCCGGCGTACCGAAGACCATGGCGGGACGGCCCTGATGCAGCGCAAGCGAGGGCGTCAGCGTCGTGCGCGGGCGCTTGCCCGGCGCAAGCGAGGTGGGCAGCCCCTCCTTCAGCCAGAACATCTGGGCGCGGGAATTGAGCGCGAAACCGAGACCCGGCACGATGGGCGAGGATTGCAGCCAGCCGCCCGAAGGCGTGGTGGAGACCATGTTGCCCCAGCGGTCGATGACGTCGATATGGACCGTGTCGCCGCGCTTTTCCGTCAGATGCGACATGGTCGGCTCGTAGACGGTGCCGGTGCCGCTCATTTCGGCCAGCATGGCCATGGTGGCATCCACCTGCTTTTCGTAACCCGGCACGGTGCCCGGACGCAGTTCCAGCGACGCCTCGCTGCCGATCAGCGTGCGGCGTCCGGCATTGTAACCTTCGGAGAGAAGATATTCAGTCGGTATCTGGCCGAATTCAGGGTCGCCGTAATAGACCTCGCGATCGGCATAAGCGAGCTTCATGGCTTCGACGATGGTGTGGATAAAATCGGGACCGGACGGCTCCATGGCCGCAATATCGAAGCCCTTCAGCAGCGCAAGCGATTGCAAGAGAACCGGACCCTGCCCCCAGGCGGGCGTCTTGGCAATCGTCCAGTCTTGATAGTCGAACGTCTGCGGCGCTTCGACGGTCGCGCTCCAGTCCGCCATATCCTGCGCCGTCAGCACGCCCTTGTGCCTTGCGCCGCTAGCATCCATCACCTCTGCGGTCTTTACGTAACTGTCGATGGCTTCCGCTACGAAACCCCGATAGAAGGCATCGCGCGCCGCCTCTATCTGGTTTTCGCGGCCGGAGCGCGCTTCGGCTTCAGTGACGATCCGCTGATAGGTGGCGGCGAGAACCGGGTTGCGGAAATTGGCGTGAGACTCGGGTGCCGCGCCGCCCGGCAGCCATGTCTCATGGGATGTCGGCCATTCCTTCTCGAAGAAATCGGCCAACCCCTTGATGGTGGCGGAGACACGCGGCAACGTCGGATGCCCGTGCTCGGCATAATAGATTGCGGGTTCCAGCACTTCGCGCACGCTCATCGTGCCATAGTCGCGCAGCATCAGCATCCAGCCGTCGAAGGCGCCGGGTATGACGGTTGCGAGCAGCCCGTCGCCGGGGATCAGCTTCAGGCCTTCCGAAGTGTAATGTTCAATCGTGGCGCCACTCGGGGCCGGGCCCTGTGCGCAGATGACTTCCACCTTGTCCTTCTGCTTGGAATAAAACACCGCGGGCATATCTCCGCCCGGGCCGCACAAATGCGGCTCGACAATCTGCAGGACGAAACCGGTGGCCACGGCGGCATCAAAAGCATTGCCGCCCTTTTCGAGGATCGCCATGCCAACGGCCGATGCGATCCAGTGCGTCGAGGTGACGACGCCGAAGGTGCCAAGGATTTCAGGGCGTGTGGTGAATTCATTCATTCCGATATTCCTTGTAAAAAATCATGCTTCGCGCGGATCGAGCGCGTCGCGCAGGCCGTCGCCGAGAAGATTGAAACCGATGACGACGAGGAAGATGGCGATGCCGGGCCACATCGTCATCCACGGCGCCTGGCTCAGGAAATTCTTCGCGGTATTCAGCATCGAACCCCAGGATGGGGCCGGCGCCTGCTGGCCGAGACCGAGGAAGGAAAGGCTCGCCTCCGCAATGATGGCGGTCGCCACCGTCAGCGTCGCCTGCACGATGATGGGGGCAAAGACATTCGGCAGGATGTAACGCGTCATGATGTCGATGTGGTTGAGGCCGATGGACCTCGCGCCCTCGACATAGTCCTCCATCTTGACTGCCAGCACCTGCCCGCGCGTCAACCGCACGAAGATCGGCATGGCGGAAAGGCCGATGGCGATCATCGCATTGGTAAGGCTCGGGCCGAGAAAGGCGGCGAGCGCGATTGCCATGATCAGGAAGGGCATGGCGAGCAGCGCTTCGGTGATGCGGGAGATGACCATGTCCACCCAGCCGCCGAAATAACCTGAAATCAGGCCAAAGGGCACGCCGATCACCACCGCGATCATCACCGAGACGACGCCGGCCATCAGCGAGGCGCGGGCGCCATAGATCATGCGGGAAAGGATGTCTCGGCCGAGATCGTCGGTGCCGAGCCAGTGGGCCGCCGACGGCGCCTTGCGGATGGCCGACCAGCTGGTCGCAACCGGGTCGGCAATCGGCAGGATCGGCGCGGCGATGGCAAGCACGGCGAAAAACAGCACGATGATCATGCCGACAAGCGCCGATTTGTTGCGCTTCATTTTTTTCCAGGCGCGGCTTTCCTGCCGTGTCGCCGGTACGGAGAGGTTTTGATCGAGAACGGTCATGATATCAGCCTCAGATCGTCGCCCTGAGGCGGGGGTTAAGCAGGACATAGGCAATGTCGGCCAGCAGGTTCATGAGGATGAAGCCGACGGCGGTGCATAAAACGATGCCCTGCACGACGGCATAGTCACGGGTGAAAACCGCATCGACCGTCATCTTGCCGAAACCGGGAATGGTGAATATCTGCTCCGTCAGAACCGCACCGGCCAGCAGCTCCCCGAAGAGCAGCGCCAGCAGCGTGATGACGGGAAGAAGCGCATTACGGAAACTGTGCGACAGGATGATCTCGCGCGGCGAAAGTCCCTTGGCGCGGGCGGTTCGGATATAGTCCGAACTCAAGACCGCAACCATCGCAGACCTCGTGTGCCGCATCAGCGTTGCCGCAAGCGCATTGCCCAGCACGAAGGCGGGCATGATCATCGTTTCGATGGAACGGACAGGGTCCACGAAGATCGATTCATAACCGGATGCCGGCAACCAGCCGAGTTTTACTGAGACCAGCAGGATCAGCATGATGCCGAGCCAGAAATTCGGGATCGACAGGCCGGAAAGCGCAACGACATTGGCGGTGTAATCGATCCAGGTATTCTTCTTGACGGCGGCCAGAATGCCGATGGGGATGCCGATCACCATGGCGAAGAACATCGCCATGACAGCCAGCTGAATGGTGACCGGCAGCTTCTGGCCAATCAGTTCCAGCACCGGCTGGTTGGACCGCAGCGAAATACCGAAATCGCCGGTCACCACGCCGCCCAGCCAGTTGATATATTGCAGCGGCACGGGATCGTTGAGGCGATATTTCTCCCGCAGGAATTCGATCGTCGCGGGATCGCGCTCCTCGCCCGCCATGGCGAGAACCGGATCGCCCGGCAGCAGTTTCTGCAGCGAGAAAACGAAGATGGAAATGATGAGAAGCGTCGGGATCGCGACCAGCAGTCGCTTGCCGATATAAACAGGCATGGCATTGCCCCCGTTTGTGTCCGGTCTTGGGGGCCGCACGGCAAGCCGTGCGGCCTATGCGAAACGGTCAGTCCTTGGAAACGCCGAGAAGGCGGATCATACCGTCAGGTGACGGCGCCCAGCCCTTGACCTTGTTGGAAATGGCATAGGCATAGGGCTGGTGGCCGAGATAGATGATCGGCATGTCGTCGTTGAGGATGACGCTTGCGGCATCATATTTTTCCTTGCGGACTGCATCTTCGGTCGAGGCACGGGCCTCGTTCAGCAGCTTGTCGACCTCGGGATTGCAATATTTCACATCGTTGATGCCGCCCTTGCAGGTGACGAACTGATGCAGGTTGCCATCGGGATCGATACGTCCCGACCAGTCTGAACGGCTGAGCTGGTAATTACCGGCGGTCTGCTCGGACAGGAGTGTGGCAAATTCGGTGGCCTTCAGGGTGACGTTGAAGCCAGCCTCGGCCGCCATGGACTGGATGACCTGCATCATCTGCGTCTGCGTGGTGTTGTTGGCGTGCTGAAGCTCGACATCGAGCGTCTCGTAACCCGCCTCCTTCATCAACTGCTTGGCCTTGTCGATATCGCGCGGCGGCACCGGCAGGTTCTGGTTGAACCAGGGGCTTGTGGGTGGGAAAGCCTGATTGCCGCCCTTTGACGTCCCTTCGAAGACGATCTGGCCGATGGCCTCGCGGTCGATAGCATAGGAGAATGCCTGACGCAGGCGCTTGTCCTTGCCGAGCGGATTGTCCGCACGCGCGCCATTGTTCATGTTGACATACATGGCCATGTAACCCGGTCCAATGACATCGGCATAGGTCAGTTTGGGGTCGTTCCTGACGGATTCCGCATCGGAGGCCGAGATACGCTCGGCGATATCGAGGTCGCCTGCGCGAAGGTTCGCGAGCTTCACGGTGGTGTCGGGGATCGGCAGATAGACGATCTTATCAACGAGGATCTTGTCCTTGTCCCAATAATCCGCGAACTTCTCCAGCACGATGCGATCCTGCTGGATGCGCTCGACGAATTTGAACGGCCCGGCGCAGACCGGCTTGGAGCCGAAATTCGCACCCAGTTCCTTGGCCGCTTTCGGCGCGACGATCATGCCGGCGCGGTCGGAAAGCTGCGCCAGCAGGGTGACGTCAGGCGTCTTCAGCGTAAATTTGACTTCGAGCGGCCCGGTGGCCTCAACCTTCTCGACCGACGAAAGCTCGCTCTTGCGGCGGGATTCCGGCAGCGTCATGTTGCGCTCGATGGTGGCCACGACGGCCGCCGCGTCCAGTGTTTCACCGTCGTGGAACTTGACACCATCGCGGATTTTCATCGTCAGCACCTTGCCGCCTTCGGACCAGGCCCATTCGGTGGCGAGCTGGGGCACGATCTTCATGTCCTGCGAGATATCCACCAGCTTGTCGCACATGGCGGTGTAGACGATGCGGCCGACGAAGGTGCGCGACTGTGCGGGGTCGAGCACATCGGCATCGTCGTTCAGGCCGATGCGCAATTCGGAGGATAGCGCCGGCGTGGTCAGGAATGCGCTCGCCAACAGCGCAGCAGTCAATGTCTGGATTTTCTTCATGTTCGTTCCTCTGGTCTGGTTATTTTGACTTTTTGTCATTGGCCGCCCCTGACGGGGCGACAGTTTTCATCCGTGGCCTTAAGAAGCCTCGGTCAGCGAATTATCGGCGCCGGCCGTATTGCCCGCCCCGGATCCCTCCTCCAGAAAGCCGAGCGAGGTGGCGCGGATCAGCCTTTCCTGATGCATGAGAAGATGCTGGCGCATGGCTTCACCGGCACGCGCTGGATCGCGATCGGCGATGGCGTCGACAATGGCCATGTGCTGTTCGAAAGACGCCCTCACATTTGTTCCGCTGCGCCGGGCGAGTTCCCGTATCGACTGCCAGGCATCATCCTGGCGGACACGATTGATGACATCGAAAATCGAGAGAAACAGCTTGTTGCCGGCACTTTGGGCGATCTGGCGATGGAGCGAGCCATCCCACAATTCCTTGGCATCTGCATCCGTGCTCTGGCCGGTCTTTTCCACCAGCGCCCGCATGCGCTCCACCTCGGCCGGCTTGGCGCGCATCGCCGCTAGCTGCGCCAGCTGCGGTTCGATGCGCAGGCGCACCTCCATGATTTCCATGAAATCCGTACCGGCGACCAATTCCGTGACCTGGGCGGACCAATCATCAGGTTTTTCACCCACAAAGGTTCCGGCCCCCTGCCGCCGCCAGATGAGGCCTTCGGCTTCCAGAACCTCAAGCGCGCGGCGGATCGACCGACGGCCGACGTTAAAAGTCTCCGCAAAGGCCCGTTCCGTCGGCAGACGGCCATCCCTGACGAGATGATTCGCCTGAATATATTCACGCAACCGCGCCAGCGCGTAGTTGGAATTGTCGTTAGGGCCTGCTGCCACACCGCACCATTTTCTTGAACCAATCTTGTATTGGTTCATTTGGTGAGAAATTTTCGCCGACGTCAAGCGCATTTTTGAGCGACAATCTCTGACGCTCAAAATATGGGCATGTGGCGTTTTTTTGACTGTGGAGATGGGACGCAGGGGCATGGCGTTCTCGCGCGCGCCCTGCCCCCCTCAAGGCCCGACGGAAAGCCGGATTCGCCCCGATAGATGTTCGCCGGACGCAACGATCCTGACGCCAAGCGCTTCCCGCTGCGCCTCCGGCAAGCCGAGCGCTCCGGCGGCCATGGAAACGGGCTCGAGGCAAAGATAGCTGTCCATGCGGTGGACAGCCAGATGACCGAAAACGGGATCGGCCTCGATCAGCAGTGAAAACCCGTCAAACTGGACATGCGCATTAGACCAACCTGTATAATGCTCCGTGTATCCCGTCGCTGCGGGAATGACGGTCGTCTGGCGAAGTACGGCTGCTTGGCCGGTCGGCACGTTCTGCGGGTCCAGCGGATATTCCAGCCTTGCATCCGTGCGCGCTTCGCAGCCAAATCCGGCAGCCAGATAGGGATGCCAGCCCAGCGCCATCGGCGCGGGTACGTCCGCCAGATTGGTGATCGACAGGTCCACGGTGAGGCCGGCGTCTTCGAGCAGAAAAGACTGTTCAGCGCGGAAGGAAAAAGGCCATTCCCCGTCAGCCTCATAGTGGAGTACCAGCCCCGCCCGATCCGAAGCCAGACCGGAAATCTCCCAGGCTCGCCGGTGCGCAGGTCCATGCATGGCATCAGGCGCAAGGGCCGGATGGGGAGAAAGCTCATGGCGGATGCCCGCATGAACGAACGAGCTCCCATAGAGCCTATTGTGGTAAGGAAACAGCGGATAGGCGCCGGCGCGCGGCCAGTTGAACGGCTGGAAATCCTCCCCGGTTGCTGGCGCCAGAATATCACCGTAGTCCGCGTGGTGCAGATAGGTCATCCTGCCGCCCCATGCGGGACGCAGGCGGGCAGAGAGCCGCCCGCAGGCAATCGCGATCGTTTCAGGCAAAGGCATAGGAGCCGTCAGGCCGTTTCGGCACCCGTCTCTGCCAGTGAATGTAACCGTCTTCCTGCATGGCTTTTTCATCCATCTCCACCCCCCAGCCGGGACGATCCGGCCTCAGCTCCAGATATCCGTCCTTCGGCAGATAGGGGTCGACGACATAGCGGGTTTCATCCTCGCGTTTTTCAAGATCGGTGCCACCATAGACATAACATTGGCCCTTCGGCAGCCGGTATTCGAGAATACGGAAATTCTGCTGGGCAGCGGAGAAGTGCACATTGACGGCGGTGGCGAGCGGCCCCATCGGGTTATGCGGCGCAATGCTGACGAAATGGGCTTCCGCAAGCGTGGCGATGCGGCGCATTTCGGAAATGCCGCCGACGACGCAGATGTCAGGCTGAATGATGTCTGCGCCCTTTACTTGAAGAAGACGCAGGAACTCATTGCGATTATAGAGACTTTCACCTGTTGCCAGCGTGCAGTTCAGCCCCTGTTTCAGGTCTCCCCACATCTCGATGTTTTCGGGACGCAAAGGCTCTTCGAAAAACAGCGGATCGTAAGGGGCAAGCGCATTGCCAAGCTGGCGGGCGGCGGCGGGTTCAAAAATCTTGGCATGGGCATCGAAGGCGATGTCGTAGTCAGACCGCACGGTCTCGCGAAGCGAGCGGAAATAGTCGGCCGAACTGCGCACCACCTCACCCCAGCGGTGGGCATGGATATCCACGCGCCACGGGCTGAGCTTGAAGGCCGTGAAGCCCCAGCCCTCGTTGAGGCGGTCGAACTCTTCCTTTGCCGCCGGCGCATCCGGTGCCGTGTAGACGCCGGCATAGACCTTGATGCGGTCGCGCACTTCGCCGCCAAGCAGCTTGTAAACAGGCACGCCCGCTGCCTTGGCGGCAAGGTCCCACAGGCAATGATCAAGCGCAGATATTGCTGACAGACCGAGCGCGCCGGGCGGAAAACGGTTCTGCTGGAGAAGGAGATTGTAGAGATATTCGACCCGCGTCGGGTCCTGTCCGGCGAGGAAGCCATAGAGGTAATCCAGCACCGGCGGCAAGGCGAGATCGGGGCCGTGATTGTAACATTCGCCCCAGCCGGTCAAACCGTCATCCGTATCGAGAGCGACGATGACGCGGGGGCGGTCCTTGTCGCGGGTGACGAATACCCGCATGCGATCGATTTTCATGCTTAGTCTTCCTCATGAATTGCAGCGCGCAACGGGCGCAACACTATCGGGCGGCGATCCCGTTTTTGATCTCTGGCGGTTCGACGTAGCGAAACCTGCGGGTGCGGTCCCGGTCCCGCGGGTCCGGGCGCGGAATGGCGGAAAGAAGCGCCTGCGTATAGGGATGGTCGGGCGCGTTGCAGACTTTTTCGGCGTCTCCCACCTCGACAAGCTTGCCGCGATACATCACCCCGACACGGTCGCACATGTATCTGATAACGCCGATGTCATGGCTGATGAAGATATAGGCGAGACCAAGCTCGTCCTGCAGGCGCATCAGCAGATCCAGCACCTGGAACCGCACTGAAACATCAAGCGCTGACGTCGCCTCATCCGCAACGATGATGCGCGGTTTCAGCGTGATGGCGCGGGCAATCCCGATGCGCTGGCGCTGTCCGCCGGAAAAGGCGTGCGGGTAACGTTCGCGCCCGGCCGGGTCGAGACCCACCTGCTCCATCAGGGCACAGACGCGTTCATCCAGTTCCTTGCCCCTGGCAATGCCGTTGACCAGCAACGGCTCGCCGATGACCTGCGCCACCGTCATGCGCGGATTGAGCGAGCCGAAAGGGTCCTGGAAAACCATACGCAATTCACGCCGCGCGGCCTTCAGTTCGGCACCTTCGATTTTGGCCAAGTCGACCACCGTGCCATCCGCCCGGCGATAACGCATCTCGCCGCCGGTCGGATCGTAAAGACGCATGATGGAGCGGCCCATCGTTGTCTTGCCGGAGCCGCTTTCGCCGACGATGCCAAGCGTCTCGCCCGGGAGAAGCTTGATCGACACGCCATCCAGCGCCTTCATTTCACCGAAGTGCATGGAAAGGTCGTTCACTTCTAGCACCGGCGCAGCCGTTAGATCGAGTGGAGGCCGCGCAAGCCGGATTTCCGCCTTCTGCTCCAGCTTCAGCACGGAGCCGATCAGCATGCGGGTATAGGGGTCCTGCGGGCTGTGGAATATCTGCTCGACGGTGCCATATTCCTTGGCGACACCATGATGCATGACCAGCACGTCATCGGCGATCTGCGCCACCACGCCCATATCATGGGTAATGAACAACACCGCCATGCCATGCGCCTTTTGCAGTCGCGATATCAGGTCGAGTATTTCGGCCTGTGTGGTGACGTCAAGTGCCGTCGTCGGTTCGTCGGCGATCAACAGTTGCGGTTTGCAGGCCAGCGCCATGGCGATCATCGCGCGCTGGCGCATGCCGCCCGAATATTGGAAAGCGTAACGATCCAGCGCCTTTTCGGGATTTGGAATTTCCACCTGCCGCAGCAGCTCGATGGCCTCGGCCCGCGCCTGTGCCTTGCTCATTTTCAGATGCAGACGCAGGACCTCGGTGATCTGATCACCCACCGTATGCACGGGTGAAAGCGACGACATCGGCTCCTGAAAAATCATCGCGATATCAGCGCCGCGCACCGAGCGGATGGCCCGGCTGCGCGGATCGAGCTTTGCCAGATCCAAAGAGGTGCCATCGGCGCGGTTGAGGATGATCGACCCGGACGCAATACGGCCGGGGGTGTCGATGATCTGCAGGATCGAGCGGGCGGTGACGGATTTGCCGGAGCCGCTTTCGCCGACGACGCAGAGGGTCTTGCCGGGATCGATGGAAAAAGACAGATCGTTGACCGCCCGGAAGACGCCGTTTCGGACCGGAAATTCGGTCACGAGATTGCGGACTTCGAGCAGCGGCCTGGCGGGCTTCATGGAGAGAATGTCGCTCATCAGGACCTCACTTATTATAGGGATCGGCTGCATCGCGCAGGCCGTCACCGAGCAGATTGAGCGCCATGACGGCAATGACAACAGCGACGCCCGGCAGGAACAGCCACGGCGCGGTTGCAATCGAACGGATATTCTGCGCCTCGCGAAGCAGCACGCCCCAGGAAATCGTCGGCGGCTGGAGACCGAGACCGAGGAATGAGAGCGAGGTTTCCGCAAGGATCATCGCCGGAACCGCAAGCGTGACCGAGGCGATGATATGGCTCGAAAAACTCGGCAGCATATGGCGGAAGATGATGCGCCCTTCCGGCACGCCATCCAGCCGCGCCGCGGCCACGAATTCTTCGGTTCTGAGCGACAGGAACCGGCCGCGCACGACGCGGGCAAGCTGCGCCCAGCCGGTCAGGGACAGGATGATGGTGATCATCATGTATTGAAGCGTGGCAGGCCAGCCCTGCGGCAGGGCGGCGGCCAGCGCCAGCCAGATGGGAATGGTGGGCAGCGACAGCACGAAATCGATCACGCGCTGCATGACGAAATCGATGCGGCCGCCATAATAACCGGAGATACCGCCCAGAACGACGCCGAGCAGCAGCGAGAAAAACACGCCGACGAGACCGATCGACAGGGAAACCTGCGCACCCTGCACCACGCGGCTAAAGACATCGCGTCCGAGGCGGTCCGCGCCGAACAGGAAAAGCGGGCGCGTCTTGTCGGTGGAAGCCAGCAGGTGGATATTCGTGTTGAACAGGCCGAATACGGAATACTCGTAACCCCTGCCAAAAAGCTGAATCGGTATTTTCTTGGCCGTATCTTCCACGAACACCGCAGCCAGCGTTTCGGGATTACGGGTCAGCTTCAGCGGATAATAATGCATCCCGAGCGAGAAACCCTCGGTCGTATCGACGAAATGGACGCGCTGCGGCGGATGGAAGGTGGCGCGGGCGTTCTGCAGCACCGGATCGTTGATGGCGAAGAAGCCGGGCACCAGCGCAACGATATACATGGCAATGGTGATGAACAGGGCGGCCATGGCCAGCTTGTGGCGCTTGAATGCCCACCAGATGAGCTGCCACTGCGAGGCGACGGCGGCGCGGTCCTGCCGGGCATTGGTGGTAATGGTGATATCGCTCATGGCGCCCTCCTATTCGAGACGGATGCGCGGATCGACCAGCGCAAGCAGGATGTCGCTGATAAGCGATCCGATCAGCGTCAGCGCGCAGATCAGAAGCACGAAAGCGCCGGCGAGATACATGTCCTGCGCCATCAGCGACTGCAGAAGCAGGGGTGCGGCCGTCGGCAGATTGAGCACGATGGCGACCACCACGGAGCCCGAAATGAGGTTGGGCAAAAGCCATGCGATGGTGGAAATGAACGGGTTGAGCGCAATTCTGAGCGGGTATTTCGTCAGCAGCTTGAACTCGGACAAGCCTTTCGCCCGCGCCGTGGTCACATAGGGCTTGGGCAATTCGTCCAGCATGTTGGCGCGCATGACGCGGATGAGGCTTGCGGTGGAAGACACGGCAAGAATGGCGACCGGCAGCCAGATATGAGCCATCAGGTCAACCATCTTGGCGATGCTCCAGGAGGCCGTTTCATATTCGGCTGAAAACAGCCCGCCGACATCGGCCCCGAACTCCACCGCCGCCACATACATCAGCACCAGCGCCAGCAGGAACGAGGGTATGGAAAGGCCGAAGAAGGAAAAGGCGGTGAAGAGATAATCGCCGATCGAATATTTGCGCACGGCGGAGAAGACGCCGATCGGAAGTGCGATGGCCCAGGTGGCGAGAAGGCTTGCGATGGCCAGAACCAGCGTCAGCGCCATACGCTCCCAGATGAGGCCCGAAACCGGCTGCTGCCATTCGAACGAGATGCCGAAATCGCCACGGCTGATGATGCCCCATATCCATTTCAGATATTGCACGATCATGGGGTCATCGAGGCCGAAACGTTCACGCAGCTGCGCCGCGGTATTGTGGTCGATGACCTCGTTGGAGGCAGCCAGTGTGGCGATATAGGTCGTCACATAGTCACCGGGCGGCAGCTGGATCAGGACAAAGGCAAGGAAACTGACGGCAAACAGGGACGGTATCATCCACAGCAGGCGTTTTACGATAAAAAGCAGCATGTCGCTCTCGCAATCACATTGTGCCATACGCACCGCCTTCCACTAAGGAAACGGTATGCGCGTGGTCGAAACAACCTGAGAGGCGTCGCCGCGTTACGGCAGCGACGCCCATGTGGTGGTATCAGCTTGTGAAGGTGAACTGTTGCGGCAGCGCCGGGCCGGGATTGGGCCATGTCCAGCTGTCGGGTTCCGTTTCCGGCACATTTCGCAGATTATTGCGAATGATGCCGAAACCACCAACGGCAAGGCAGAGGCCGATCGTCTCGAACTCTTCCGCCGCGATATCGAAGATTTCCTTCATCTTCTCGCCGCGTTTGGCAAGGTCGGCCGTCGAGCGGGCCTCGTCGAACAGCTTGAAACGCTTCTTCTGGCTTTCCGGCGGCTCTTCGCCCTTCTGGCCATTCGAGGTGTACCAGAGCGCCCACGGAATGGCGTAACGCGAACCCTGCGGGTGGAATGCGAAGAAATCGCGCGGATCAAGCATCGGGTCGAGACCGCCGGGGCCGGGCCAGACGGCAGCATCATGGGCGTTGTCATCGCCGCGTGTATAATAGAGCGCGCGTTCGATGGTGTTGACCTTGATGTCGACACCGATCTGCGCCCATTGCGCCTTCACCAGTTCCAGCGCATCGACCAGATCGGGATAGAGCGTCGGGATGACATCGATCGAGAAGAAGACGGGCTGGCCATCAGGCCGCAACCGCATGCCGTTGCCGTTCTTCTTGTCGTAACCGGCCTTGTCGAGAAGATCATTCGCCTTGTCGGCATCATATTCGGTGAACTGGCGCGCCAGCTTTTCATTATACCAGGGGTGTGTCGGGCGTGGTCCGGCCTGATACCCCTCGCTCTGGCTGAAATAGACGATGTCGATGATTTCCTGCCGGTTGAGCGCGATGGACAGCGCCTGACGGAAGGACTTGTCCGCGAACATCTTGCGCATTGCCGGGTCTTTGTGGGTGATGTTCAGGTAGATCTGGCATTGCTGCGCGGCAGACGGCACCAGAGTGAGCAGGCGATAATCGCCTTTTTTCATGTTCTGAGACAGGGTCGGCTTGTTGGCGAGAACGCTGATATGGCGCTCCTGAATGTCGATCTTGCCGGAAATGACGTTCAGCATCAGCGATTCGACATCCTGCGAAATGCCGAAATTGATTTCGTCGATATAGGGCAGCTGGTTGCCTTCGGTATCGACCTGCCAGAAGTACGGGTTGCGGGTCATGACCACCCGTGTCGCACCGCCGGAATAGGGTTCCTTCACCACCCACGGATCAAGGGTCGGCTTGTCGACATTCGACCAGCGGGACGGAATTTCGATATCACCGCACTTCGCCCGGAACAGTTCCGTCCAGCTGGAGACACCCGCAGCCTTCACATCGGCATCGAGCGCCGTGTTGTATTTAGGCAGGAACTTGCTGCAATAATGCTTGGGAAACAGCGTCGGATGCTGGCCGAGCGGCGTGGCGAGGTTTTCCAGATAAAGCGCATTCGGCGCTGCGAATTTGAACTTTACCGTGAAATCATCGACTTTTTCGACATCGACCGCCTTGCCCGCAACGGAGAGCTGCGCTGGCGTGGCGCTGTAAAGCTCCTTGTTCTTGATGCAGTCCTCGATGGCGAACACCACATCATCTGCGGTGAAGGGATGACCATCCGACCATTTTGCGCCTTCCAGCAAATGGAAGGTGAATTGCGAAGCATCGTCGTTGACTTCCCATTTCACCGCAAGGTTCGGCAGAACCTCGGTGAAGTCCATGTTCCAGCGAACCAGCCCCTGATTGCCGACCATGCGCAGGATGCCGTTATGGTCCGACGAACCGCGCAGGCCACGGCGCAACGTGCCGCCATAGGAGCCGATTTTCTCGTGCGGTGTCACCACCATCGGATTTTTCGGCAGACGTTCGGCCAGGGGCGGCAATTTACCGTCCTTTACCAGCGCCTCCAGTTGCGGCGCCTGCTTGCCGGCAGCAGCCCGCGCCGAGGTCCCGATGACGGAAAGGGCGGCCACGCCGCCAAGCCCCGCCATAAAGGTTCGGCGCGTTACGCCCAGTGAAAATGCTTCGCCATCGCGCATCGACAATCCTCCCAAAAAATCACCGGCAGCGAAACGGTTTTCACCGTACCGCAACAGCCCTCCCGGCCAGCCAGCACGCCGATCCTCCATCGGCAGGGGCAGACCATATGGGCGTTTTCAGATGATTACAAGTATTGACAGATTTTTACATATTTTTTATTCGTAGACCGGTTTTCAGGATCAGGCTTGAAGAAAAAGTCGGTACGACAGCCCCCTCGCTCACAAAAACCCCGGTATTTCTGTTGCGATTGAAATGCAGGAAACCCATTAACTTCAGCGATTTGCAACGGAAGGGCTGCTGATGGACAATCAAACCGCATCTGCTGCCGCTCGAGGCGAGACTCGGCTGAGCGACATCATCTACGAAAAAATCATCGGCATGATTTCGGACGGGCGGTTTCCCGTGAACGAACGGCTGCCATCGGAACAGAATCTGGCGTCGTTGTTCGGTGCATCCCGGCCGGTGGTGCGCGAAGCCCTGGAGCGGCTGCGAAACGATGGCCTCATCGTCTCCCAGAAAGGGTCAGGCTCCTATGTGCGCCAGCAGCCGGATTCGTCCGTGTTGCAACAGGTGCCTGTCGGCTCGCTTGCAGACGTGCAGCGGTTTTTCGAATTCCGGTCCGGCCTTGAATCTTCAGCGGCCGAACTTGCGGCGCGCAACTGGCAGGCCGCCGACAAAACCCGCATCGAGCAGGCTATTGCGGCGCTGGAACAATGTCTGGAACGCAACGATCTTGGTGCGGAGGAAGACTTTGCCCTGCACGAAGCCATTGCGAAGGCGAGCCATAACCAGTTCCACATCACGGTGCGGATCTGGTTCAAGCCGCATTTCGCGATCGGCCAGTCGGTGACACGCAGCCTCAGCCTCAAGCGGACGCCGCAACATGTGCGCGAGGTGCAGAACGAGCATACGGCAATCGTGGAAGCGATCTTTGCGCGCCAGGAGCAGGCTGCGCATGACGCGATGAAAGACCACATCCTGAAGGCGCGTGCCCGCATGTTTCAGGGCGTCGGCAGCTAGAACCGTTTCCGCAATTCGAAGGACGAGGCCCTATGGGGCAATGGAGAATAATCAGTGAGCCAGCCGCGCATCATAGAGCCGAAACTCCGCTCCCTTATCGATACGCCGTTGAAGGTTGGAGAATCACCGGCATGGGATGAGCGGACCGGCAATCTGTGGTTCGTCGATATTCTCGCCCCCGCCATTTTCTGCCTGCATCCGGGCGGAAAACTCGACAGATATGATATGCCTGCCCAGGTGGGATGTCTCGGTCTTTGCGACAATGGCCTGATCGTGGCGGGTGTGAAGACCGGCGTGCACCTTCTCGATCCCGTGAGCGGAAAACTTGAACTTCTGTGCGACCCGGACGAAGGGCGACCTGACAGCCGCCTCAACGACGGAAAGGTCGGCCCCGACGGCCATTTCTGGGTGGGGACCCGCGACGAGGCTGCGATACAGACAGGCAATGCGCGCCTCTATCGCGTCGCGCCGGATGGCGGCGTCGAACGCATCATCAATGGCGACATGTTCACCTCAAACGGGCTCGCCTGGAGCCCGGATGGCAGGCGCATGTATCATTCCGACAGCAGCGGGCTGATGTATCAGGCGTTCGATTTCGATGTCGCGACGGGCAGGCTCGGTCCGGCCGAACGTCTTCACGATTTCGCGCCGGACGAAGGCAGGCCGGATGGCGCGGCGACCGATTGCGAAGGCTGTTACTGGAGCGCCGGCGTTCAGGCCGGACGTCTCAACCGTTTTTCACCGGATGGCGAACTGTTCGAGATCTACAGGCTGCCGTTCAAAGGGCCGACCATGCCGTGTTTCGGCGGTCCGGACCTCAAAACGATTTATCTCACAAGTCTCGTCACCGAGACGGACGGAATAGCCACGCCAGGCACCCTCGTGGCCTTTGACGCGCCCGTTGCGGGGGCAGCCGTACACAAGTTTTCCATCTGAAGACACTTTCATCTTGAGGAAACCAGTTGATGACGACATTTGATTTTCGCCAGGCCCTGCACGGCATCTCCGGCGTTCCCGTAACAGCCTATGAGGCAGGCGGGGAAGTCGATATTGGTGTCACGACAGAGGTCTACGCCCGCGTTGCAAGGGCGGGCATCCACAACATCGTTGCCGCCGGCAATACCGGCGAATTCTACGCTCTCACACCGGCCGAGATTCTCAGGGTCTACGAAGCCGCGATAAAAGGTGTTGATGGCAAAGCCCCGGTCACGGCGGCGATTGGACGCTCGCAGCGCGAGGCTCTCGCCATGGCGCGCCAGGCAAGGGAGATGGGCGCATCCGCCGTCATGTCCCATCAACCGGTCGACCCCTTTGCGGCACCGCAATCCCAGATCGACTATTTTCTCGGCCTGGCTGACGGCAGCGAGCTGCCGCTGGTGGCCTATGTCCGTGCCGACGGTTTTTCGGTCGATGACATGGTGAGGCTTGCCAGCCATCCGAATGTTGCAGGCATCAAGTTCGCAACGACCGACATCATGCTTCTCTCACGCGCGATTGCCGCTTCCGATCCGAAGGGCGCGCTCTATGTCTGCGGCCTCGCGGAAAGCTGGGCCCCCGCCTTTTCGGCTGTCGGCGCACGCAGCTTCACATCCGGCCTCGTCAACGTGGCTCCGCAATTCTCACTGCAGGTTCATGAAGCCCTGACGTCAGGCGATTTTTCGGCGGCACGGAAGGTCGTTGAAAAGATCGAACTCTTCGAGCGGCTGCGGACGCGCTATCGCAACGGCGCAAACGTGACGGTGGTGAAGGAAGCCATGGAAATCCTTGGCCTCAGGGTTGGCCCGGTTCGAGCGCCGGGACTTGCCCGTCTGGACGAACAGGATCGTAAGACGCTTGAAGGGCTGCTCGCCAGCTGGCGTTGACAGACGAGTTACCGGCAAGCTGCATTTTGTCTATGTAATATGCCGGCCATCGGCCGGCATATTCGTTGCGGGTGGCGCAGCGATCCTGCGCCACCGAAGGGGTCATGGACGTTCAGCCGAACAGAGCCAGACTGCTCTTCACGGTTACCCACACGCCCCAGAGAAGCGGAATGCCGACCGCAATCCAGGCCAGTGCCGCCTTGGTGTCCAGCCCGCCGCGTCCGATGCCGAAGGAGCCCGTGGGGCCGGCATTGGCCGCCGCCGTCTTTGCCTGCAGCGCCGCGACCTCCGCGTCCGGCATGAACCACTTGTCCGAAAGCGGCCGCACGAAAGCATTGGCCACGAGGCCGATCGCCAGCATGCCCGCCAGGATATACATGGTGCTGGTGTAGAGCGCCGGCCCAGGTGCAACGCCCGCCGCGATCTGCGCTTCGCGGATGTAGTTGACCACGACGGGACCGGCAATGCCGGCAGTCGCCCAGGCCGTCAGCAGGCGGCCGTGGATTGCGCCGACGAACTGCGTGCCGAAGATATCGGCGAGATAAGCGGGAATGGTCGCAAAACCACCGCCATACATAGACAGGATGATACCGAAGGCCAGAACGAACAGCGCCTTGTTACCCATCGTCGCCAGCGTCGGCGCCAGCGCATAAAGAATGATGCCGAGAATGAAGAAGCAGAAATAAGTGTTCTTTCGGCCGATCTTGTCGGACATCGACGCCCAGAAGAAACGGCCGCCGATGTTGAACAGCGAAAGCAGGCCGGTGAAACCGGCCGCAATCGCCGCAATCTGCGCCTTCTGCCCGGCATCAAGATCCGCAAAACCCACACCGGGCAGGCCGATCAGCGAACCGGCGAAGATTTCCTGCAGCATGGGCGAGGCCATGCCGATAACGCCGATGCCCGCCGATACATTGAGGCACAGCACCGCCCAGATAAGCCAGAACTGCGGCGTCTTGTGCGCATCGCGCAGATGCACATGGCGATGGGTTATCATGGCGCTCTTGGCGGAAGGCGCCGTCCAGCCTTCCGGACGCCAGCCCGATGGCGGAATGCGGTAACCGAAGGCGCCCGCCATCATGAAGACGAAATAGATCAGGGCCATCACGACGAAGGTCTGCCAGACGCCGACCGAAACATCCGTCTTGAAGCTGTTCATCAGGAGATTGGCGAGCGGCGCGCCGATCATCGCCCCGCCGCCGAAGCCCATGATGGCCATGCCAGTCGCCATGCCGCGACGGTCCGGGAACCATTTGATTAGCGTCGATACCGGCGAAATATAGCCAAGGCCGAGCCCGACGCCGCCGATGACACCAGCGCCCAGCCACATCAGCCATAGCTGATGGGTCATGACGCCGACTGCCGCCACCAGAATACCGCCGCACCAGCAGCAGGCGGAAACGAAGCCGGCCTTGCGCGGCCCCACTCTTTCCAGCCAGCCGCCCCAAATGGCCGCCGAGCAGCCGAGAAGCACGAAGAACAGCGTATAGATCCAACCGAGGTCGGCCACGCGCCAGTTGCACTCGGTGGTGAACAGCGCGCCCAGAAGGGTAAGGCTGGAGCAGCTGGGGTCCGTCGCCGGCAGCGCCTTCGACAGCGGCAGCCAGAACACGCTGAAGCCATAGGCCATGCCGATGCATAGATGAATGGCAAGGGCCGCCGGGGGCACCAGCCAGCGATTGAAACCCGGTCTTGCGATTATTCGTTCGCGGTCCAAAAACCCGGCCTGCGCCGCCTCTCCCGCCGTTGCATCTGCTACTGCCATTGACATTACCTCCCTCGTGAATGTCTGGACATCTCAAGTTCACCCCGCCAGGCGAACATCGATATCACCGGACGTCCTCCTGTCCGGCGAAAAGTCTGATTTCCGGTCGTGCCGCTCACGCCCCCGTGTTTTCAGGTATGCTTGGTTCCGAAAGGGACTCGCCCGCAATTGGTCCTTTCCCGCCCGGCGCGCCCTTCGCATCATCGCCGAGACCAACCGCATCGGCTGCCGGATCACCGGGCCGCTTGATCTCCTTTGACGCCGCAAGCACAAGCGGCAGAAAATCACCGGCCCCGGCATCCACCATCTCGAAGAACCGGCGTCGCATGCGCGGCTCCCAGAACTTGTTGATGTGCGTGGCAACACCGTCGATGCGAATATCTTCCGGCTGCGACAGAAAGAATGTCGCGATCTGGTTCGCCATTCTCACCAGTTTTTCATCGGTGTGGTTGAGCAACATGACCTATTCCCCCGCGCCGACCGTCAGCCGACGCCTCTGTGTGTGACAAGGCCGGGCGCACCCGGCCCCTCCTTATTCCGCCGCTTCGAGCTTGCCGGCGATGCGCCGTGCACGGCGGCCAAGCGCATCATATTCCTCCTGCCATTCCGTCGGCCCGTTGGAGGGCGACACCTGCACGGCGGTCACCTTGTATTCGGGACAGTTGGTCGCCCAGTCGGAGAAGTCGGTGGTGATGACGTTTGCCTGTGTGCCGGGGTGGTGGAAGGTCGTATAGACCACACCCGGCGCCACACGGTCGGTGATCAGCGCTCTCAGCGTCGTGTCTCCAGACCGGCTGACGAGCTTGATCCAGTCGCCATCCTTCACGCCGCGCTGTTCGGCATCATGCGGATGGATTTCGAGACGATCCTCCTCATGCCAGACGACGTTTTCGGTGCGGCGTGTCTGCGCGCCGACATTGTATTGCGACAGGATGCGGCCGGTGGTGAGGAGCAGCGGGAAACGCGGCCCCGTGCGTTCGTCCGTCGCCACGTATTCCGTGCGGATGAATTTGCCCTTGCCGCGCACGAAACCGTCCACATGCATGATCGGCGAACCCTCAGGGAATTTCTCGTTGCAGGGCCACTGCACCGAGCCCTTCTCTTCCAGATAAGCGTAGGAAACACTGGCGAAGCTCGGCGTCGTCGCGGCGATCTCATCCATGATCTCGGACGGATGGGCGTAGTTCCACGCAAGACCCATGGCCTGCGCCAGCTTCTGCGTCACTTCCCAGTCGGCATAACCGTTCTTCGGCGACATGACCTTGCGCACGCGGTTGATGCGGCGCTCGGCATTGGTGAAGGTGCCGTCCTTTTCAAGGAAGGTGGAACCCGGCAGGAAGACATGGGCATAATTCGCCGTCTCGTTCAGGAAGAGATCGTGCACCACGACACATTCCATGGCTGCGAGACCGGCGGACACATGTTTCGTATCCGGGTCGGATTGCAGAATGTCCTCGCCCTGAATGTAGATGCCCTTGAAGCTGCCATCCACGGCCGCATCGAGCATATTGGGGATACGCAACCCCGGCTCGTTGTTGAGCTTCACACCCCAGAGTTTTTCGAAGACGTCACGCGTCGCATCGTCGGAGATATGGCGGTAACCCGGAAGTTCGTGCGGGAAAGACCCCATGTCGCAGGAGCCCTGAACATTGTTCTGACCGCGCAACGGATTAACCCCCACACCGGGGCGGCCGATATTGCCGGTCGCCATGGCGAGGTTGGCGATCGCCATGACAGTGGTCGACCCCTGGCTGTGTTCGGTGACACCGAGCCCGTAATAGATCGCGCCATTGCCGCCCTTGGCATAAAGACGGGCGGCGCCGCGCAACTCTTCCGCCGGCACGCCGGTGAAACTTTCGGTTTCTTCCGGGCTATGCTGGGGTTCTGCAACAAAGGCGGCCCAGTCCTCGAATTCCGACCAGTCGCAGCGCTCGCGGATGAAGGCCTCGTTGAACAGCCCTTCCGTGACGATGACATGTGCAAGCGAGGTCAGCACCGCGACGTTGGTTCCGGGCTTCAGCGGCAGGTGGAAAGACGCCTCCACATGCGGCGTGCGGACGAGATCGATGCGGCGCGGATCGATGACGATCAGTTTCGCGCCCTGACGCAGCCTCTTCTTCAGCCGCGAGCCGAAAACCGGGTGGCCATCCGTCGGATTGGCGCCGATGACAAGCACCACATCGGACTGCTCGACGCTGTCGAAATTCTGCGTGCCGGCGGAGGTGCCGAAAGCCTGCCCGAGACCATAACCCGTCGGCGAATGGCAGACGCGGGCGCAGGTATCGACGTTGTTGTTACCAAAGCCGGCGCGGATGAGTTTCTGGACGAGGAAGGTTTCTTCATTCGTGCAACGAGACGAGGTAATGCCGCCGATGGATTCCCGGCCATATTGCCCCTGAATGCGCCGGAACTCCGAGGCAACGTGAGAGAAGGCCTCCTCCCACGTGACTTCCCGCCATGGATCACTGATCTTTTCACGGATCATCGGGTTGAGAATGCGATCCCTGTGGGTGGCATAACCATAGGCGAAGCGGCCCTTGACGCAGGAATGGCCGCGATTGGCCTGCCCGTCCTTCCACGGCACCATGCGCACCAGCTCTTCACCGCGCATTTCCGCCTTGAAGGAGCAGCCCACACCGCAATAGGCGCAGGTCGTGACCATCGAATGTTCCGGCTGGCCAATCGCGATCACCGATTTTTCGGTGAGCGTCGCCGTCGGACAGGCCTGCACGCAGGCGCCGCAGGACACGCAGTCAGAGTCGAGGAACGCCTCATGCGCGCCGGGCGAGACCCGGCTTTCAAAACCGCGCCCTTCGATCGTCAGCGCGAAGGTGCCCTGCACTTCCTCACAGGCGCGCACGCAGCGGGAACAGACGATGCATTTGGAAGGATCATAGGTGAAATAGGGATTGCTTTCGTCCTTCGGCATCCAGCGGGCATTGAGATCGCCATCACCACCGCGAGCCTTGACGTGGTTGTCGCCTTCATACCCGTAACGCACATCGCGCAGGCCAACGGCACCCGCCATATCCTGCAGTTCGCAGTCGCCATTGGCGGCGCAGGTCAGACAGTCGAGCGGGTGATCAGAGATATAAAGCTCCATCACGCCCTTGCGGATCTGCTTCAGCCGCTCCGTCTGCGTGTGCACGACGAGACCGGCAGCGACCGGCGTGGTGCAGGAGGCGGGGGTGCCGTTGCGGCCCTCCACCTCGATAAGACAGAGGCGGCAGGAGCCGAAGGCATCCACCATATCGGTGGCGCAGAGCTTGGGAACATCGATGCCCGCTTCGCGCGAGGCGCGCATGATCGACGTTCCGGCCGGGACGGTTACCTGACGTCCGTCGATGGTGAGCGTCACCATGTCAGTCGCGAGGGATTTGGGGGTTCCATAGTCGAATTCTGTCACAAGGGCCATGGTCTTACTCCGCCGCTTCAACACGTGGGATGGGGGCAAAATCAGCAGGGAAATGCCGGAGCGCGCTCATCACGGGATAGGGCGTGAAGCCGCCGAGCGCGCAGAGCGAACCGAATTTCATGGTTTCGCAGAGGTCTTCGAGGAGTGCGGTGTTTTTCTCCCGCTCGATGCCGAGCGCGATCTTGTCCACCGTCTCGACGCCGCGCGTCGAGCCGATGCGGCAGGGCGTGCACTTGCCGCAGCTTTCGACGGCACAGAACTCAAGCGCAAACCGCGCCTGATGGAGCATGTCGGCCGTGTCATCGAAAACCACGATACCCGCATGGCCGATCAGGCCACCGGCAGCGGTAAAGGCCTCGTAGTCGAAGGTCGTGTCGAATAAGGAAACCGGGAAATAGGCCCCGAGCGGACCACCCACCTGCACCGCCTTGACGGGGCGGCCGGTGATCGTGCCGCCGCCGATATCATTGACCAGCTGTCCGAGCGGCAGGCCGAAGGCGGTCTCGTAAAGCCCGCCATGTTTGATGTTTCCGGCAAGCTGGATCGGGATGGTGCCATGCGAACGGCCGATGCCAAAATCGCGATAAAACGCCGCGCCGCGATCCATGATGACTGGAATGGAGGCGAGCGAAATCACATTGTTGACGACGGTGGGCTTGCCGAACAGGCCCTGCAGGGCAGGCAGCGGCGGCTTGGCGCGCACCGTGCCGCGTTTGCCTTCAAGACTGTTCAGAAGCGAGGTTTCCTCGCCGCAGACATAAGCGCCCGCGCCCATGCGTACTTCCATATCGAAGGCGCGGCCGGAGCCGAGCACGGACGGGCCAAGAATGCGTTCGCGCCGGGCGATCTCGATCGCCTGCTCCATGACCTTGATAGCGTAAGGATATTCCGAACGCGTATAGATGAAGCCCTTCGTCGCGCCAACGGCAAGGCCGGCAATCGCCATGCCTTCGATCAGCACGAAGGGATCGCCTTCCATGATCATACGGTCGGCGAAGGTGCCGCTATCGCCCTCGTCCGCATTGCAGACGATGTATTTCTGGTCGGCGACCGCATCCGCAACGGTCTTCCATTTGATACCCGTCGGAAAACCCGCGCCGCCACGTCCGCGCAGGCCGCTCTCGGTCACCTGGGCAACAATGTCCAGCGGTGCCATGGCGACGGCTTTTTCGAGGCCTTTCATGCCCTGATAGGCTCGATAATCCTCAAGCGACAGCGGATCGGTGACGCCGCAACGCGCAAATGTGAGACGCGTCTGGCTTTTCAGGAATGGGATATCCTTTGTCGGCCCGAGACAGAGCCGATGCTCGCCGCCGGTGAGAAACCCTGCATCGAAGAGCGAAGTAACGTCGCTCGCTTTGACCGGCCCGTAGGCAATACGGCCATGCTCGGTGCGCACTTCCACCAGCACCTCAAGCCAGAGCATGCCGCGGGAACCGTTGCGGACAATATGCACATCGAGATTGCGGCTGGTCGCCTCGCGGCTGATCGCTTCGGCCACGCGGTTTGCGCCGACGGCCAGCGCGGCGGAATCGCCGGGAATAAAAACGGTGACACTCATCGGCGCGCCTCCGCCAGAATGTCGCCAAGACAGTCCTCGTCAAGGCGGGCATGGACTTCGCCGTCCAGCATCAGGGCGGGCGCCTGTGCGCAAAGCCCGAGGCAGAAGACCGGTTCCAGCGTGACGGAGCCGTCAGCGGCGGTTTCGTGCCAGTCAAGGCCGAGCCGGGTCTTGATGGTGTCCGCAAGAGGCTCGCCACCCATCGACTGGCAGGCCTCGGCGCGACAGAGCTTTAAGACATGTCGGCCGGAAGGATGATCGCGAAAATCGGGATAGAAGGTTATGACGCCATGGACTTCCGCGCGTGAGATGTTCAGCGCGGATGCGATGATCTGTTTGGCGCTTTCCGGGATGTAGCCGAATTCTTCCTGCACCGCGTGCAGAATGGGCAGCAGCGGCCCCTCCAGGTGGAGATGTTCTTCAATCACGACGGAAACACGGGCCGCCTCATCTGCGGCAACCGCTCTGATATTCATAAGCCAGTCCTCCCAAACCGACGGGGGCAAGGAATGATGAGCGGGATATGGTGAAATCCCTTCGCAGCCCCTGCATCGTTTGGAAGAATGTCGAGATCGGCGGGATCAGGTCAATAATCAGTTTCCGTCAGTTGATAGGAAATTCCTATCAAACGCCTTTTCTGCAGCCCGCTGACGGGCCTCGTGAAGCAGCGCGGAAACAAGCGGCGTGTGTGGTTCGCGGTGTGTAGCAATCAGCCCCACGAGATGCTCCGCGTCCGGTTCGGTGATCGGAATGATTTTTATCTGTTTCGGGAAACCAAATGATTCCGCAAGGTTACGCGGCATTATTGAAGCCCATTGTCCGGTTCGTATATGAGAAAACAGTACGATCATGGAGTTGGATTCGAGCGTCGGCTTTGCCTCCACGCCTGCCTCGGCCATATGCTTGTTGATGATGCGACGGTTCTGCATATCCGAAGTCAATAGGCATAGCCTAAGACCGGAAACCTGCTTCCAGGTAACGCATTCCTGATCGGCGAGCGGCGTTCCGCCTGCCGTGATGAGGTGATATCGCTCCGAATAAAGCGGCACCGTAGTCACTCGGCCAAGTGGTTCGTTGTCGAGATAGCTGATTCCCGCATCGATCTCGAGGTTTTCGATCTGGCTCAACACCTGAAGCGAGGTGCGCGACGTGACTGAAAAGGTCACATCAGGATGACGCGCCTGGAAGGACTCCGTCAATCGCGGCACCATCGCAAGCGCCGTCGGAATGACGGCAAGCCGGATGTGGCCGGCCAGACCCTTGCGGGCTGCGCGCATTTCCTCACGCATGGTGCGCGTATCGCCAACGATGCGGCGCGCCCATTCGAGGACACGCTGGCCTTCCGGTGTCAGCCCCTGAAAACGCGCCGCACGCACCACCAGAACGACACCCAGTTGGTCCTCCAGCTGCCGGATCGCGGCCGAGAGACTGGGTTGGGAAACGCCGCACTCCTCCGCGGCACGGCCGAAATGCTCTGCTCGCGCCAATGCAATGAAAAATTCCAGCTTGTCGATCATGCGTCCTCCCGCGTGACTCGCGACCATGCGGATGGTGCGAGCAGAAGAACACTAAAGCGAGGCGGGGAAGCCCGCAAATGGATGCGGGTATTTTCCTGCAAACTGTGCGCTGACGACAAGACCGAATTCCCTCAAGCGGGGACAGCCATAGCGTCAGTCTGCTTTGACCTGTGGTAATCCACCATCCAGCGAGCTGGACTCAACGATGGAAACCGTGTCCCGGACGACGGGGTCGGCACCCTGCCCTCCCAATCGTGCGAGTTTCCGGCAGCAGGCAGGGAACATCCGACGCCTCAGCCGCCAGAACCTTCACTTGCCATCTGGATTGATGAAGTCGGTGATCGCGGGCGCCTTGAGGACGAACTGGCGATCCGAACTGATATAATTATCGGCGTGGAGGCGCGCAATCGGCTGATATCGGTCCGGATCGACATAACGCCCCTCCGCATCGAGGCAATCCTTGTGGACATGCATGTGCACGACTTCGCCCAATACCAGGGTACGGCGCGGATAATCGATCAAACGTTCCACACGGCACTCGAAGGCGCAGGGCGACTCCGCCGCAAAGCTCGCTTCGATCTTGCTGCAGGGTGTGGCTGTCAGTCCCGCAATCGAAAGTTCATCAACCTCGCTGTCGAAGCCGAGACCGCAGACAAGCATTTGTTCAGACAGCGCCATATCGACCATGTTGATGACAAACTCACCCGTGCGGCGAATATTGGCCATCGTATCCTTCTCCTCGCCCGTCTCACGCGGCTGGATACCGAGAATAACGATCGGCGGATCATGGGAGAAAACGTTGAAGAAACTCATCGGCGCGGCATTGTTGTGGCCTGCGGCCGAACGCGTCGTGACAAGCGCTATCGGCCGCGGGCCGATAAAATTGGTCAGCAAACGATAACGGCTCTGCGGTTCAAGCGCGGTAAAATCGAATTCCATGGGAGCACCTGATTTATTGTATACAATAATATTTCATATTGCGGACAATTTCTCAATCACCCTCATCGCGAGATGGTCGATTTTTGCCGCACCTGCTTTCTGGAAACCAGGAGGAGCAGCGAGCCTCCTAGCATTTTCCGACCCATGAATGAGCTCGCCATCCACCTATTGACTACCAGCTCTAATAAAAACTCCCCGACCTGGAGGGGACCGGGGAACAAACCTGACATCATGTCAGGAACTTTGACTGGAGCTAGTCACTCACCCGTCCGGAGACGGGGTGGATCTGAGTTGCCTACCCCTACTATGCTTTTTGCTTGTAGGTTCTATTAGAACGAACGCTGCAGACGGAGGAAGCCGGTCCACTGCTCAGGACGATTGTCGATGTCCAGATAGTTCGCGGTGAGCTTCGTGGTGAGACCATCGGTGATCTTGTAGTCAACCGTCAGGCCAGCCTTCCAGGCGTCGTTGTCGGAGAACTCATCCCAGGAAGCGATGCCATAGCCGCCGTAGTACTGGAAGCCGGGGGTGATCTTCAGCTTGTCGGTTGCCTTGATAGCGTATTCAGCAGCGACCGCCCACTCGGAGACGTTGTAGTAGGCGTTTGCACCAGAAGCCCAGACACCAGCCAGGCCGAGCGTGCCCGGACCAATACCAGCCGTCGCGATCAAGCGCACAGCACCGTTTTCGCGGTCGGTGTCGTAACCACCGATGAGCTGGAAGGCAAAGCCGTCGAGCTTTGCGCCAGCACCAACAACCACGCCGATATTGTTGTCGCGTTCGTTATACGAACCGACCGTAACACCTTCGAGTTCGTCGACAGAAACGCCTGCCCAGAAGGAACCAGCATCGTAGGTGTAGCGAACGGAGTTAAACGTCGCATTGGAGAAAAGTTCGTCCGTTTCACCACCGAGTTCTACACCGTCATCCCACCAGCCCGTGGACTTGCCAACTCTCAGGCCGGCAAGCTCGATGAAGGCCTGCTCAACGAAAACAGCAGAACCGAGGTTACCACTCGTACCCGCGGTCGAACTGCCAATGCCAGAGTCAGCGTTGCCACGGAAACCGATATAGCCACGCAGAGCGCCGAACTCGGTGTCGCTGCGGGTGTCGATGTTGAACTGGGCACGCGTCATAGAATCCCAGTCAGACGCACCTGATGCGTCCCGACCAAAATTGGTCTGGAAACGGATGTAACCCGAGAACTTCAGGCAGGTTTCGGTGCCGGGGATGTAGAAGAAACCGGTGCCGAAAGCGTCGCAGACGCGAACATATTCCAGGGGCTCGGGCTCGGCAGCGACGATGGCGTCAGCGGCCTGTGCGCCGGATACTGCTGCGAGAGCTGCAGCGGAGCCGATCAGAAGGCTCTTGATGTTCATTTTTAATCTCCAGTCAAAAATTTTTCAACAAATGCGCAAATTTGAGGGCTGGCCTTTCCCTGCCGCCCGCTTCCCTGCGCTGACTCAGCAAATGACAGATATTGCTGCAGACTCGCAATTCAAATCGGCGGAATATAAATACAGATAAAGTACTCAATCCAATTTCGTAGTAAAATTACAACAAATTAACAGTTTAAATTATAATATTTCTGAATATTATTTCACAATAATCAAATTCCTTACTTATAAATATTGCCGTTAATTACTAAAATATAAAAAGACAAAACAATGAACGCCCCGTCCTCCCGGGATCGGGAGGTGTCAGCACTCACGGGCATGGGGAGGCGAAGTGGTTTTCGCTGGGGAACAGGAAACGACGAAGGCGGCAAAACGTCTGCCCGGCATCTCCCGGAAAGCCACGTCTGGCCGATCTGAAACAATCGGCCGCCAGGGGCAGCCTATTTGCTGTCTTCGGGCAAGCCGGTGGGGAATATCGTCTTCTTAGCCAGCATGTCTTCGATCACCTCTGCGGGCACCGGCCGGCTGAAATAATAACCCTGGCCATAGGGGCAACCGGCCTCACGCAGAAATGTCGCCTGTTCGCCGGCTTCCACACCTTCGGCAATGACATCGATGCCCAGAGACCCGGCAAGCTGGATCATGATCGAGACGATGGCGCTGTCCTTGGTCTTTTCGGGCAGGTGGGTGAGAAACGAGCGGTCTATCTTCATGCAGGACAGCGGAAAGGTCTTCAGCATGCCAAGACAGGAATAACCGATCCCGAAATCATCCAGCGCCAGGCTTACGCCCATCTGTTTGATGGCCCGCATGATCCGGACCGATGTTTCGACATCCTGAATGATAAGCGTCTCGGTGATTTCGATTTCCAGGAGCGATGGCGCAAGGCCGGTTTCCTTCAGCACCGACCTGATCTGCTGCACCAGCCCGCCCTGAAACTGCCGCGGCGAGATATTGACCGCCATCTTGACGGGCAAGAGGCCGGCGGCCGCCCATGCCTGCGCCTGACGACAGGCCTTCCTGAGAATGCTTTCTCCGAGTTCCACGATCAGCCCGGTTTCTTCCGCAAGCCCGATGAATTCCGCAGGGCCAAGCAAACCTTCCGTGGGGTGCTGCCAGCGCACCAGCGCCTCCACGCCGCTGATTGCGCCACTGACAAGATCGACCTGCGGCTGGAAGTGCAGCACGAACTCGTCTCTCTTCACGGCCTTGCGCAATTCCTCGATGCGGGTGAACTTCTTCCTCAGATCATCCGCCATATTGGGGGTGAAGGTGGCAATGCTGTCGCGCCCGTTATGTTTGGCTTCATACATGGCAAGATCGGCGGCCGCGACGATTTCCGCCGTGGTTTCCCCATGCTCCGGGAAAAAGGCCATGCCGATGCTGCATGTGACCTTGATATCGTAGTTACCAATGCGCAATGGCTGCGAGACCGCGGCACGGATGCGCTGCAGCCGGGCTTCGACATCGTTCCTGCCTTCTTCAAGAATGATGACGAACTCATCCCCGCCTACCCGGAGAACGAGATCGTTTTTCCCGAGGCTTTTCGCAATCCGCTCGGCGGTTTTCGACAAAAGCGTATCGCCGATGCTGTGGCCGAGCGTATCGTTGATCTGCTTGAAATTGTCGAGATCGAGAAAGCCGATGCCGACCCGTCGGTGCGTCTTTGCCGCCGCCGCCAAAATTTCAGGCAATCTCGTATCGAGGAAACGACGGTTTGGCAGCCGGGTCAGCATGTCGTGATCAGCCAGAAAGGCGATATGTTCCGCCGCCCTTTTTCGGTCAATCGCCAGGCCCGCCATACGCGCCGCAGCGCCGATAAACTCCAGCAGCGCCGCCTCCGGCTTGCGGCTGGCCAGCATGCACCAGACGAAACCATGCGCCTTGCCTTCGCTGGCGGGAATATCGAAACTGAAGGCGATGTGTTCTGCCGGATGGGTGAGGCACTCAGGATCACTGACGCTGGAAACAAGAGCGGCCAGCCCCTCCTCCTGCGCAAGTGCGGGCGAGGCATAAACGGAAGGCTCCCCAGCTGCCGCATCGAACACCCGCACGGCGCAGATCAGTCCGGTTGCGAGATTTTCGATAGCCTTGACGAATTCTTCGAGAAAATCCTCGATACGCGCGGCGGCGACAATCATCTCAAGAATATGCGCCTGCGCCTGAAGCAGTCTTTCCGAAGCCTTTTTCTGGGTTATATCCCGCGAGGCGCCGACCACGCCGATGATGTTGCCGGCCTCGTCCTTCAGCGGCACGCGCGACATCATGAGCCAGCGGTCGATATCGCCACGCATGGCGCGTTCTTCGTAACCGAGATCCGGTTCGCCGGTGCGCATGACCCGCGCCTCGGTATCGGGAATGCCGGCACGCCGCGCCGCTTCACCGTTAATATCGTAATCGGTGAGCCCGATCAGTTGCTCGACCGTGTCAAAGCCATTTTCGGTGACGATGGCCCGATTGGCGAAAAGGAAGCGTCCTTCCAGATCCTTGGCATAGATAAAATCCGGTACGTGGTCGATCATCGCTTCCAGAAGCGCGTGCCGGTCGGAGGGATTGGCATTCTCGCTCATGGCAGGAGTGGCAGATGGCGTGACACCGCGCTTTTTTCGCGACATCCGGTTCTGCTCGGCTGTCTTCGGGCCTTTGGAACGCACCTCTCCGCCTCATTACTTTGCAAGGAAGCAGAATAGTAAGATTATACGTGTTATATAAATATGAACGGCGGGAGGAGATTGCCGGGAAACCCGCCCTTTGCAACTGGCTCCATAAAGCCGCGCCTGCCTGAATGGAAACGGCGCAGCAGAAGCTGCGCCGTCAGGCTATAGGGGGCAATTCATTGTCCGTCACACCACCGGCGTCGGCAGCTCTTTGCCGGCAAAATGCGCATCGAGATTGGCGAGAACAAGATCGGCCATGGCGCGCCGCGTCTGGTGCGTGCCGCTGCCGACATGCGGGGCGAGTGTGACGTTATCGAAGGCGAAAAGCGCTTCCGGCACCCGCGGCTCATCCTCGAAGACATCCAGCGCCGCGCCACCGATTACGCCGTTCGAAAGCGCTTCGACCAACGCCTTCTCATCCACGAGCGAACCGCGCGCCACATTGACGAGCACGCCCTGCGGTCCAAGGGACTTCAGCACATCCGCATTGACGATATGGCGCGTTTCGGCGGTGGCGGCGGCGGCGATGATCAGCACGTCGCAATTGGCGGCCAGCGCTTCGATGCTGTCATAATAGTCATAGGCAACATCGCGGCGGCTTCGCGCGGTGTAGGAAATGTGCGCATCAAAGCCTTCGAGCCGCTTAGCGATCGCCTGGCCGATGCGGCCAAGGCCGAAAATGCCGTAACGGCGGCCGGCGACGCGGGTGGAAAGCCCCATATCGCCCTTCAGCCATTGCCCTGTGCGAACGTGCTGATCCGCCTGTGGCAGCTTGCGCGCCTGCGCCAGAACGAGGCCAAGCGCGAGGTCGGCAACATCGGCCGTCAGCACGTCAGGCGTATTGGAGACGCGGAAGCCCCGCCGTTTCGCTTCAGCCAGATCGACCTTGTCGAAACCAACGCCGTTGATGGCGACGATTTCAAGATTGGGAAGCGCCGCGCCGATATCCGTCGGCAGGCCGATATGGCCGCCGGTGACGACGCCGCGGATCGCGCCGCCCTTTTCAGCAAGGAACGCCGCCTTGTCTGCGGCTTCGAACAGGCGATGCACGGTGAAGCGCTCGGCAAGTTCCTGTTCCAGTGCCGGGATAAGCGGGCACAGTTGCACGATTTCAGTGGTCATGGAGTTTCCTTTGCGCCGGTGAATTACTTCACATCGGCCTTGACGAATTGCCGGAGTTCCGGCGTTTGCGGATTGGCGAACAATTCAGAAGAACGGCCCTGCTCCCAGATCTTGCCCTTGTGCATAAAGATGGTTTCGGTCGCCACGCGGCGCGCAAAGGCCATTTCATGGGTGACGAGGATCATCGTCATGCCGTCTTTCGCGAGGTTTTCCATCACGGTCAGCACTTCCTCGGTCAATTCAGGGTCGAGCGCCGAGGTCACCTCGTCGAACAGCATCACCTTCGGCCGCATGGCGAGCGAGCGGGCAATCGCCACACGCTGCTGCTGGCCGCCGGAAAGCTGGTCGGGATAGGAATCAAACTTCTCCGACAGGCCGACGAGCTGCAGGACCTCGCGGGCAATATCCTTCGTTTCGGATTTCGCCACATCCTTGACGATGCGAGGGGCCAGCATGATGTTTTCGCCAACGGTCAGATGCGGAAAGAGATTGTAGCTCTGGAACACGATGCCGACATCGGTGCGCAGCTTGCGCAGCGCCTTGGCATCTTCTCCGATAGCGTGACCTGCAATTTCAATACGACCGGAATTGATCTTCTCCAGCCCGTTCATGCAGCGCAGCAGCGTGCTCTTGCCCGAGCCGGAGCGGCCGATGAGGGCGAAGACTTCACCACGGCCGACCGTCAGCGACACGCCTTTCAGGACTTCCAGAGCGCCAAAGCTCTTGTGAACGTTTTCAACGATTACTTCCGGCATGAAGCCTCCTTTCCAGCCAACGCGACAGCTGGGACAACGGGTAGCAGACGATGAAATAAAGCACGGCCACCGCGACGAAGACGCGGAACGGCTGGAACGTGGCATTGTTGATGAGCTGCCCCGCTCTCGCCAGTTCGACGAAACCGATGATCGATGCGATGGACGTATTCTTGACGACCTGAACGGCAAAACCGACGGTCGGCGGCAGGGAAATGCGGATCGCCTGCGGCAGGATAACGTAGCGATATTGCTGGGCGCGGGTAAGCGCCAACGATTCCGATGCTTCCCACTGCTGCTTCGGCACCGCCTGGATGCAGCCGCGCCAGATTTCGGCGAGATAACCTGACGTATAGATCGTCATCGATGCGCCGGCGGCGATCAACGGCGGCAGTTCCAGTCCGGCAAGGCTGAGGCCGTAATAGGACAGGAACAGGATCATCAGCACCGGAATACCCTGGATCACCTGAATATAGGTGCCGGCGGCAATGCGCAGCGCCTTGAAATTCGAGGTGCGGGCCAGCGCCACGAAGAAACCGACGAGGCCGCCGCCGATGAGCGCAATGATCGTCAGAAGCACGGTCCATTGCAGGGCGGTCAGCAGGAAGCCGAACTCGTTCCAGCCGAAAGTTCGAAGAGTCATGACTGCACCTCCGGCATGGCGGTCATCGTCTTGCGGGCCACGCGGCGGCCGAACAGCCACATGCCGACAAGGGCAAGGATCAGTCGCAGGCTGAGCGCCAGCGCAAGATAGATGAGCGTGACGACGATATAGACCTCGAAGGAGCGATAGGTCTGCGATTCCACGAAGGCTGCGGCGGCCGCAAGCTCATGGGTGGAAATGGCCGAGCATATGCTCGATGCCAGCATCATCAGCACAAACTGGCTGCAAAGCGAGGGATAGACCTTGGCGATGGCAGGCACGAGGATGACGTGACGGTAGATCTGGTATTTTGTGAAGCCCAGAGCCTCGCCCGCCTCGATCTGCGACTTGTGCACCGCCTCGATGCCGGCGCGGATGATTTCCGTCGAATAGGCCGCAAGATTGATCGTCATGCCGATCAGCGCTGCCGTATCCGCCCCGACGCGAAAGCCGAGACCGGGCAAACCGAAATAGACGATGAAAAGCTGCACCAGAAACGGCGTGTTGCGGATCACCTCCACATAGGCGTCCACGATGATACGGACGATGCCGCCATTGATGGAGCGCAGCGAGGCTAGAAGAATTCCGAAAGCGCAGCCCAGCACGATGGAGAGGACCGACAGCTTGATCGTCAGCCATATGCCGTTCAGAATCTCATTCTGATATTGGGCGAGCGCGCCGAATTGAAAAGTATAGGACATGCGTCACTCCGTTGACATTTCCCGGCCCGCCGGAATGTTCCCCGGCGGGCGCGTTGAAAGGCTCAATCAGAAGCTTGGCAATTGCGGCAGCGGACGGCCGGTCCACTTCACCGAGATACGGTCGAGATCGCCCGACATCTTCATGAGATAGATGGAGGTGTTCAGCCATTGCCGCAGCTCGAAATCCTCGATCTTCGTCGCCATGGAATTGCCCTGCTGGAAGAAGGTGAAACCAACCTGCAGACCGGCTTCCGGACGCTGCTTGATGATCGCTTCGCCAACCGTGGACGGCAGGGCCACGGCATCTACCTGACCAGCAAGCAGAGCCTGGGCGCTGGTGGAATCGTCCTCATAGACAACGATTTCGAGACCTTCGACATTAGCCTTGCGCAGCGCGGTTTCCTGCGAGGAACCGCGATTGACCGAAACGCGCTTGCCCTTGAGGCTGTCGAGATTTTCGAACTTCTGGTCCTTGCCGGAGATGATGTCCATGTTGAACGCACTGTAGGGCTGCGTGAACATGACGGTCTTGGCGCGTTCGCCGGTCGGCGCAAGCGTCGCGACAAGGAAATCGACCTTGCCGGTCTGAAGTGCCGGGATACGCGCCGGCGGTGTCAGCGGCACCAGTTCCACCGGCAGCGACAGGTAAGAGCCGATCAGGTTGGCGACATCAACGTCATAACCGGAAGGATTGCCCTTCTCGTCCACCATGCCCATCGGCGGTGCACCGGTGAGAACGCCGATCTTGACCTTGCCACGCGCCGTGATCTCGCTGAGCGAGACGGCATGGGCGGACGTGGTGGCAGCAAGCGAAGCTGCAACAACACCGACTGCAACGGTCATGTTCTTCAGAAATCTGGATATGCTCATGGTTTCTCCTCCAACCCTATAGTGGCTGCCCAAAGTGGAACAGCGGCCTTGCGCAAACCGGAAAATGTTCTCGATAACATTTTAACGCGATTGACTAAAAACTCCTCCCAAGAAACCGCGAAAGCACAAAACCAGATGAATTCCCTATGAAATTCAACAATTTCGGCTGGTTATCGATTTTCCTCTGCTCGACACCGTTTCACGTTCTTGGCAGGACCAATAATGCATGTTATCGGTATCATTGCAAGTCCGATCTACAGAACTGTTTCGGTCGGCATTCATTCGGGAGGAAACATGTACACACGCTCGGCAATTTTCGAAGGCAGGATTCACCCCGGTCGGGAGGAGGAGTTTTTCCGCATCGTGGAGGAGAAATTGCTGCCGGTGTGGAAGCGCATGCCGAACGCGCAGGCCGTGCGGGTGATGCGCACCGAGCGCACCGACCCGGATGCGGCCTCGATCATCATGGTGCAGGAAATCGACTATCCGTCGATGGAGGCGGTGGAGGAAGCACTGGTTTCTCCCGTCCGGCTGGAAGGCCGCGTGCTGACGGATGAGATGATGAGCATGTGCGACGGCCGCTTTTACCATCTGGTCTATAGCCGCGTCGCATAAATCCGGTGCACGCCGCACCGATATGCAATCATGCGGCGTGCTTTCCCCTGATATCTTCGTGTATGTCTTGTCCTGAACCGGTTCGAATTTAGGGAGACATGCTTTGGTGGAGCGCACGCCCTTGGCCGCAGCGTTAGTCACGTCAAAAAAAGCTACCATGAGCGACGTCTCGAAACTCGCGGGCGTCTCCAAGATGACCGTTTCGCGGGTGCTGGCCGATCCTGCGCTGGTGTCTGAAGAGACACGCCAGAAGGTGATGAAGGCCATCGAGAAGCTCGGTTATGTGCCGGATCGAATCGCCGGATCGCTTTCCTCCCGCCGTACCAATTTCATCACCGCCATCCTGCCAACGCTCACCAACTCCAACTTCGCCGATAGCGCTCAAGGGCTTGCCAATGCGCTTCGCGCGGCCGACTACCAGTTGCTGATCGGTTACACCATGTACGATCTGCAGGAGGAAGAGCGCGTCATCCGCACCATGATGGAGCGCCGACCCGATGCCATAGTGGTCGCCGGCACGGTGCATACCAAGATGGCGAGCGAAGTTCTGATGCGCGCCGGTATCCCCATCGTGGAAATCTGGGACGTTCCCGAACACCCGATCGATCATGCTGTCGGTTTTTCCAATTACGAAGTGGGAAGAACCGCCGCCAAACATCTGATATCACTTGGATTTAAAAGAATCGGCGCGCTCGGCTCAAGAGCCGATGGCGACGTGAAGGACTGGCGCGGCGAAACCCGCCTTCTCGGTTTTGGCGCGGCGCTGCGCGAAGCCGGCATTGCCGACGATCTCATCATCCGCGAAGGCAGTGCGCCGGTCTCCTATGACCACGGGGCAAAGACGCTCGGCTCGCTGCTGGCGAAGGAACCGGATGTCGAGGCGATCTTCGCAGTCTCCGATATTTCCGCCGTCGGCGCGCTGATGGAATGTCACCGTCGCGGCATTCATGTGCCCGAACAGATTTCCATCCTCGGCTTCGGCGATTTCGACATCGGCAGGCAATGTTATCCGGCGATTTCTACAATCAGGGTCGACGCCCAGATGATCGGCCGCAAGGCGGGCGAATTGCTGCTTTCGATATTGGAGGCAGAAAAGGACGCTGCCATTCCCGAGGGTGCGCGGGTGGATGTCGGGTTCGAGCTGATCGTGCGGGAGACGACGAAGCGGGCGGGCGGCTAATCCACTCTCTTCCCTCACTCCTGTGCTTGTCACAGGAATCCAGCCGACACGCGTCTGCGCGGCGAAAGGGAGTTTTCAGCCCAAGGACTTGGGCTGACTGGATCCCCGTGACAAGCACAGGGATGAGGGAAGCGCGGTGTATCGCGCTTACCGCGCGCCCCAGGTATCCGTCAGCCGATACCCCTCCGGCCATGGATCAGAGGGATCAAGCATGTGCTGGTGGATGCCGGTAATCCAGCCGCGGCCGGAGATTTCCGGCAGGATGGCCGGACGGTCGCCGACCTTGGTGGTCCCAAGAATACGGCCGGTGAAGGTGGAGCCGATCAGCGACACCGCCGTCAGCGTTTCGCCTTCCTTCATTTCACCGCGCGCATGCAGCACCGCCATGCGGGCCGAAAGCGCGGTACCGGTTGGCGAACGATCCACCTTGCCCGGCTGGATGGCGACGGCAGCACCAGCCCGCAGGCCTTCGGCCGTGCGCTCCACCTTGCCCGCGAACAGGCAGAATGAAAAATGCCGCCAGTCCGGGTTTTCGGGATGGTCGAAGCCCAAAGCCGTGTTGGCGGCATTGGTGATGCGTACGCCGAGGCGGGCAATGTCATGCGCCTCTTCCGGCTTCAGACTGAAACCCATAGCCTCGGCATCGACGATGACGAAGCTGTCGCCGCCATAAGCGGTATCCACCTTGAGCTTACCCAGGCCTTCGACCTCGAGTTCGGCATCGAGTTTCGCGGCGAAGCTCGGCAGGTTCTGCACGAAAATGCGCTCGGCCTTGCCGTTGCGGCATTCGGCGCGCACTTTTACCAGCCCGCCGGGGGCTTCCAGAAGCATATGGGTTTCCGGCTCCTGCATCGGCACGATGCCGCCATCCAGAAGCACGGTGGAGACGCAGATGGAGTTGGAGCCGGACATGGGCGGCGTGTCTTCCGGCTCCATGATGATGAAGGCGGCGTCCGCGTCAGGATGTTTCGGCGGCACCAGCAGGTTGACGTGGCGGAACACGCCGCCGCGCGGCTCGTTGAGCACGAAATTACGCAGGGTCTCATCACGGGCGATGAAACGGCTCTGTTCCCAGATCGTCTCACCCGGTGGCGGCTTTACGCCACCGACGATCACATCCCCCACCTCGCCCTCCGCATGGGCGGAGATGACGTGAACGGTCTTGATACTGCGCATTGAATTCTCCTCAAGAGCATTTCCAGTAAAAGTGCGTAGCGGTTTACGTCCGGAAAATGCGGAAAACGAAAGATCGAGAGCGCGTCTGAACGCGCTCTAGGAAAGCCAGGCGGGAAGACGGGAATCAGCTCGGCCGGTCAGCGCGCTTTCAACGCAATCGGCAAGGCTGCCGAAGCGCACCGCGCGGCCGCTGAGGCCGGGCCCGTAATGGGCGTATTTGCCGGAATTGGTCATCAGGGCGCGGGTCTTCGTTGGGAAGACCGGCTCGGAAATCGAGCACCAGCAGAGATCAGGCAGCACCTGCACGCCGCTGCCATGCAGGCTTTGCAGCGTGCCGTCCTGCCCGGCCGCATCGATGACCTGCTGACCGGCAGTGACGATGACGGCGACATCCGCATGGCGCCTGCGGCCGGCAAATTCAGCCGCAAGCGCGTGGCACTCCTCCAGCGAGGCATGCGGACTGCCGATGGCGACAAGCTGCACCTCTTCCGGTCCTTCGTTGAGAAGCGACCAGCCGGCGGCCATATCGGCAAGCGAGATGGTGACGGTTTCAGCCGTGTCAATCGGGGTCAACCCGGCTTCCGGCGTTACACCCTCGATATGCAGCATGGGTGCTGCGGAGGTGGTGCCAAAAGCAGCGCAGAGCGCCTTCAAATCATCCCGAGACGGCTTTACAGAGCCGAGACCGCGCAGCAGCGGAATACAATCCGGCGCTGCCTTACCGGCGAGATAACCGACGAGCGGCCAGAAGGCGTCGTTGATGCCCTCAAGCAAAGCCACGTCGACAATCCGCTGCGGACGACGGTTTTCTTCGAGATAAACGCCTGACAATGGCGCCCTGCCCGTTAGTGCAATGCAGAGATCGAGAAAGTCAGGATGTTTGGCAGTGCGCGCGCCGAGCACCGTATTGGCGAAGATCACCGCGTTCGATTCCGCCCAGGCGATCGATTCGCCGGCACTCGGCGCGCTGTCGAGCAGGTAAGGCGAACAGGTGAAAGTGGGCCGACAGCCCATGCGCACATATGCATCCGCCAGTCTCGCGGCCGGATCGCCGAAATAATCAGGCACGCCCTGCGCCCGCCAGTGCGCCTTGTCCACCGAAATGGCGTTCATGGTCGTCGGCACCCGCACCCTGCCGCCCATATCAGCCATCTTTTCCGCGAAGGTGAGATTGGCGGGGCTGGCATAGATGCAGCCGTCAATGTGACCCTGCGTGATATCGATAAGCGCAGACGCCCCCTGCTGGGCCGCCATGGCGACGATGATGCGCATGGCCTGACGCACGGCAATGCCATCCCGACCCTCGAGCATCGCCCGGTCTTCATCCTCGAGGTCGAGATGGGCAATCGCCGGCGGCGCGATGGCAAGCGACAGGCCATCGGCCTCGATGATGTTTCCATCAATGCGGACATGGGCGGCCCGGGAAAAGCGGGCGAAATTTTCGGCGTCGAGGCGGATGACCGGCAGCGCCCGGTCGAACATTTCCGCCGCCACAAGTGCGCCCAGCGTCAGCACATCTTCCGCCTCGCAGAAAACCAGTGCGGACGGCGCGCGGCCGGTGAGGATGAGATCGAGCAACACGCCCGACCCCGTGCACGAGCCGCGGCTGGTCGGCATGAACAGCACGCCGCCGGTGAGACAGATGCCGTGCAGCGGGTGATGCACATCGATCACCCTGCCGGTGGCGGGATCGACACCACCCCAGAAACTCAACGCTTCTGTCGTGGCGATCACGGGGCCTTCGGCCGCACCGGCCAGAATGCTGCGGGCTTCAGGAACGGCTGTTGTCGAAACGGCAGAAGACATTGGAAATCTCCGTCAGAAACGTTGCGGCGAAAATGCCCTTGTATCGATGGCGGGTTTTTGCCCCGTCAGAAGATCGGCGACGATGCGGGCCGTGCCCGCCGATTGCGTCAGCCCCAGATGCCCGTGGCCGAAAGCATAAACCACCCGCGCCGTGTGCCGTGCTTCGCCAATGGCCGGCAGGCTGTCCGGCAGCGACGGGCGAAAGCCCATCCACTGCTTGCCGCCCTCGGTTTTCAGGCCCGGCAGGAATGCTTTCGCCTTGGCCAGAAGCGCCTCGGAACGGGCGAAATTGGCCGGAAGCTCAAGCCCGCCCAGCTCGACCGCACCGCCAACGCGGATGCCGGAAGAAAGCCGCGTGACGACGAAACCATGGCCGCCGAAGGTCACCTGCGTGCGCAGATCGAAAGCCCCGGACGGCAATGTGGTATTATACCCCCGTTCCGTTTCCAGCGGAATTTTTTCCCCGAGTGAACGGGCGATGCGATGCGAAAAGGCGCCCGCCGCCAGCACCACTTTGGCGGCCTTGCGGGTACGACCGTCATGGCTCACCACCTCGACACCATCTTCAAGCGGCCTGAGCGACGCGATATCGAGGCGTTCGATGCGCCCGCCTATGGCGCGGAAGTGTTCTGCCAGCGCCAGCGTGTAGAGCTTCGGGTCGGCGATGGAGTACCATCCCGGCGTGAACGTGCCGCAAGTGAAACGCGGCGCGATGCCGGGCTGTATCTCCGCCATCTGTTCGGCATTGAGATGCCGGAACTCGATGCCGTGGCGCTCGCGCGCCTTCCAGCCGGGAAGCGAACTTTCGAACTCCGCGTCGCTTTCATAGACCTGGAGGTTGCCCTCCTTGCGCAGCATGGCTGTTGTCTCGGTCTTTTTCAGGAACGGCTCCAGCTCGACCTTCGACAGATCCATCAGCGCCGTCTGGGCGGCGGTGGAATGTTCCACCTTCGATGCCGCACAGGCCCGCCAGAACCGGAACATCCACGGCGCGATCTTCAGCGCATAGGAAGGCGGCACGCTGAGCGGACCGAGCGGATCGAGCAGCCATTTCGGCGCTTTCCAGAGAATGCCGGGCGATGCGAGCGGCAGGATATCGGTGAAGGCAAAGGCGCCGGCATTGCCGGCTGAAGCGCCCGCTGCTGGTCCCTCACGGTCGATGACCGTGACCGAAAGACCGCGGCCCTGCGCCGCGATTGCCGCCGAGAGGCCGACGACGCCGGCCCCGATGACGATGACATCATGTGCAGGCATTACCGCACGCTCGCCAGGAACTTCTGGGTTTCAGCATGCTGCGGTGCGCCGAACAGCTGGTCCGGTGTGCCGATTTCCGCCATCACGCCCTGATGGAAGAAGGCGACGCGGTTCGAGACATCGCGGGCGAAGGCCATTTCGTGGGTGACGCAGATCATCGTCATGCCTTCATCCGCCAGCATCTTCAGCGTATCGAGCACCTCGCCCACCAGCATCGGGTCGAGCGCAGAGGTGACCTCGTCGAACAGCATATATTCCGGAGACATGGCAAGCGCGCGGGCAATCGCCATACGCTGCTGCTGGCCGCCGGACATGCGGTTCGGATAGACCTTCAGCTTTTCGGCAAGGCCGACATGGGTCAATTGCTTGACGGCGATTTCCTCAGCCTTCTCCTTGGAAATACCGAGCACCTTGCGTGGCGCCAGCATGACGTTTTCAAGCACCGTCAGATGCGGAAAGGCGTTCCATTGCTGGAAGACGATGCCAACCTTGCGGCGCAGCTTGTTGAGGTCGGTCGACTTGGCATGCACCTCGGTGCCGTCGATGACGATCTTGCCGCTGTCGATCGGCTCGAGGCCGTTGATGCAGGTGAGCAGCGTCGACTTGCCGGAACCGGAGCCGCCGATGATGGTGACGACCTCGCCCTTGTTGACGGTAAGGTTGATCCCTTTCAGAACCTCCAGCGGGCCGAAGGATTTGCGGACGTTTTCGATCTCAATCATTGGGGGACCACCGTCTTTCGAGATACCCGCCGAAACGGGCGATGGGGAAGCTGATAAGGAAGTAGATGGCGCCGCAGATCATCAGGATGGTCAGCGGTTCCTGCAGGCGGGTGACGAGAATCTGCGAGGCGCGCAGAAGCTCGATGAGGCCGAGCCACAGCACCAGTGCCGAATCCTTCATGACGCCGAGCGTCAGGCCGATCCAGGAGGGCAGCGACACGCGGGTGGCAAGCGGCAGCACGATGTAGCGCATGTCCTGCGACCACGTCATGCCGAGCGACCGGCAGGCGCGCCGCGTATTCGACGGCACCGCACCGATGCCGCCGCGCACGATCTCTGTGCAATAAGCCGCCGTATAAAGCGACAGCACCACGCAGGAGGTGGTGAATGGCGGCCAGCCGAGCTTGGCGATCGACTGGAAGGCATTGCCGAGCACCAGCTGGATCAGCAGCGGCACGGAGCGGAAAATATCCAGAATGAAGGTCAGCGGCAGCGACCAATAGGGGCCGAACTGGAAACGGATGATGCCGAAGATGATCCCCATGATGGTGCCTGCCGTGACGGCGACGGCGGTGACGGCAAGCGTCATGCCGGCACCCTTGGCCAGGAAGGCGAGATCACTCCAGGTGAGAGCGGTTTCAAACATGGCTCACCTCTCTCAATAACGGAACAGACGCGCAGCCAGCAATCGGGCAGCAAGCGTGACGATCTTGGCGATCACGTAATAGATGACCGCGGCAAGCGCGAAGAATTCGAAGGTGCGGAACGAGCGGGCGTTCAAGGCCTGCGTAACACCGGCGAGATCCGTATTCATGCCGACGGTGACACCGAGCGAGGTCATGAGGATTGCCCAGACCATCTGGTTGGTGGCAGGCAGAAACGCGACGCGCAGCATCTGCGGCATGATGATCAGACGGAAGGTCTGCATCGACGTCATGCCGAGCGAACGGCCGGAACGGGTCTGCGTATCGGGAATGGCTTTCAGCGCGCCACGGAAATTCTCCGCGAGATAACCGGCATTGTTGAAGGCGATACCGACCAGAAGCGCCGTATAGGGGCTCAGATGAATGCCGAAATTGCCAAGGCCGAAATGGGCCATGTAAATCTGGAACAGCGCCGGCGTGTTGCGGGCGACTTCCACCCAGACGGAGGCGAAAGCGCCAAGGATACGGTTGCCGGAGAGCCGGAACAGCGTCAGCGCGATGGCGAAGGTCAGACCGATCACCATCGACAGAATGGCGATCTGCAGCGTCACCACCGCACCGTCCAGAAGCTGCGGCAGAGCCTTCAGCGCCTGATTCCAGTGGAATGTATAGTTGAACATTAAGTGTCCCGCCTTTTCAGAAACGATCAACGGCGCGATCATTTCGACCGCGCCGTTTACGAAAAGTCCTGATCAGCGATAAACGCCGTTGACGGTGAGCGAGGGAACTTCGCCGCCAACCCATTTTTCGTAGAGTTCGGCGTAACGGCCGGTGCGAACCTGCTGGTTGATGAAGAGGTTCAGGTAGTTGATGAGGCCGTATTCATCGCGGTTGGTGAAGAGCGCGACATAGTCGATGTCGTAAGGCGCCTTGCCGACCACGGAGATGCCGGCGAACTTGCCGCCCTTCACGTTGGACTGGGCAACCGTCGAGGTGGAAACGGTGGCGTCGATCTGGCCCTGGCTGAGTGCGAGGAACACGTCTGCCTGCGTCTGGTACGGGCGGAATTCACCGACGCCCCACTCCTTGACCGACTTTTCGAGCGCGATGGCTTCGAAGGTGCCGGCGGTTGCGCCAACGGTCTTGCCCTTCATGTCTTCGAAAGACTTGATGCCCGACTTGTCGTTGGCGGTAACGGCCATTTCGAAGGCGAAGTAAGGCACGGTCATGCCGACTGTCTTGGCACGCTCCAGCGTATCGGAGGTGGACGCAACGCCGACATCGACGCGGCCGGACATCAGCGCCGGAATACGCTCGGGGAACGGCGTTTCGACAATTTCAGCCGTGACGCCGAGCGCCTTGGCGAGATCGTTGCAATAATCGACGTCGAAACCAACAGGATTGTTGGCGTCATCACGCGCGCCCATCGGCGGGAAGTCGAGCACAACGGCGCAACGCAGCGTGCCGGACGAAATAATGTCGTCAAGCTTGTCGGCCTTGGCCGGGGTGATAGCGGAAGTGGCGGCCAGCAGGCCGGCGAAAATGACCGATTTTTTCATTCTTGATTTGCTCCCAGAATTGGTCTGCCCTTGAAGGCGCGGTCACTATTTCCCCTAGAAAGCGATAAATCAACATAAAAATACAACGAGTATACAAAAAGAATTTTGTGCATGTGCGAACTGATGAGGTTCAGTGGATTAGTTTTGAAAGCTGGCGCGAGGAGCCGACAAGGTGAGCGGAAACATCAAAGGCCCCTCATCCCTGTGCTTGTCACAGGGATCCAGCCAGCCCAAGTCTTTGGGCTGAATAGAGTCTTTCCAACGCGCAGATGCGCGTCGGCTCGATTCCTGTGACAAGCACAGAAATGAAGACCTAAGGAATCTTTACGTCCGATAAAGTGGAATTCCGCTCCGACACAACCGCACCGAAAAGACAAGTTGCATTACCCCCACCTTTGTATACTTTATGTATTCAAAATGTGCGAGCCAATATCGGAGGATTATGATGAGCGACACCACCACCTTGACCATCGACGAACTATTTCAACGGGTGGAGGCGATTTTCCGCCGGGCTGGCTTAAATGCCGTGCAGTCGGGAGCGCTGGCGCGCGTCATCACCGCCGGTGAGCGCGACGCCTGCAAGTCCCATGGCATTTACCGCATTGAAGGCGCATTGCGCACCGTCAAGGCCGGCAAGGTGAAGCCCGATGCCACACCTGATGTGGCCGAGGAGGACGGTACGGCGATCGTGAAGGTCAATGCCAATGGCGGCTTCGCCAATCCTGCCTTCGAGCTTGGCCTGCCGGTTCTGGTGGAACGCGCGAAACGTTTGGGCGTCGCCGCACTCGTCATCAATGACTGCACCCATTTTTCGGCGCTCTGGCCCGAGGTGGAGGGACTGACCTCGAACGGGCTGGCCGGACTGGTGATGTGCCCGAGCTATTCCACCGTCGCGCCGACGGGAGGAACCAAACCGCTGCTTGGCACCAACCCCTTCGCTTTCGGCTGGCCGCGCAAGGACACCTCGCCTTACGTCTTTGATTTCGCGACATCCGTTGCCGCCCGCGGCGAGATAGAACTGCACCGGCGCGCGGGAAAACCTTTACCCGAAGGCTGGGCGGTCGATGCAGACGGCAATCCGACGACGGACCCGGAGGCGGCCCTTGCCGGCGCCATGCTGCCCTTTGGCGGCCACAAGGGTTCTGCCATCGGCACCATGATCGAGCTTCTCGCCGGCATCATGATCGGCGACCTCACCAGTCCCGAAGTGCTGGACTATCTCGGCACCACCACGCTTGCGCCCTTCCATGGGGAACTGATCGTCGCCTTTTCCCCAGAGGCCTTTGCCAAGGGGCGGCCGGGAGACCCCTTCCAGCGCGCGGAGGTGCTGTTCGACGCCATCATCGGCCAGGGCGCCCGCCTGCCCTCCGGCCGCCGTTTTGCCGCCCGCGCCAAATCGGAAAATGAAGGTATTACGCTGACCGCTGCTGAAATGGGCAGCCTCGACCGGCTGCTGGAGAAGGGACTGGACGCGGTCTCCTGACCGCAAAGCGGGAACAAGAAGGCTCGTGAACGCGGGCCTTCTCGCAATGACAAAGTCACTCAGCGTCTTTTGCGACTGCACAGCATCCCCTGCCCCGTCACCCCGGACCTGATCCGGGGTCCAGTGCGATCAAGTCTTTGATCGCGAAAGACTCATTCCTCTCGGCGCAAACGCGCCGCGGCTGGATGCCGGATCAAGTCCGGCATGACGGAGGAGAGACATCAAACCTCATGACATGCAAAAAGGCCCGCATTTGCGGGCCTTTTGTTTTCACGTCAACGGCTGCTTAGGCAGCCTTGCAGGCCTGCACCGCACCCGGAAGCTTGCTCCAGTCGGCGTACCAGCTGTTGAACAGCTTGAACTGCGCTTCGACATAACCGCGCTGACTATCCGTCAGGGCGTCGGTCTCGTTGAAATGCAGCGTGTATTCCTTGTCGCCCTTCAGCACCATCATGTGCTTGAAATAGAGAACCAGATCCGGGCCTTCATCGAAGGACGAGAGAACGGCGAGTGCCTGTTCCAGTTCCAGCGCGCGGGCGCGGGCATCCGCATCACCCTTGGCGGCGGCCTGCGACAGCTTGCAGAGGTGAATGACTTCCTTCGGCAGCACGTTGGCGATGCCGGTGATGGCGCCGGTTGCGCCGCAATTGACGAAGCCGTGGAAAACGGCGGTATCGACACCGATCATAAGAGTGACGTCGTCATCACGGCTGGTGATGTTTTCAGCAGCGTAACGCATATCCGCCGGGCCGCCGAATTCCTTGAAGCCGACGAGGTTCTTGTGCTCGGCGCGCAGCGCGAAGAAGAGATCGGCGCGGGTGGCGAAGCCATAATAGGGGCTGTTGTAGATGACGGCCGGGATTTCAGGAGCCGCCGCGAGGATGGCCTTGAAATGCGCCTTCTGGGCAGAGATGACCGAACCGCGCGACAGGACGCGCGGAATAACCATCAGACCCTTGGCGCCAACCTTCTGGGCGTGGGCAGCATGGGCAACGGCAGACGCCGTGTTGACCGCGCCGGTGCCGACGATGACCGGAATGCCAGCCTTCACCAGGCGCTCCACGCCTTCCATGCGCTGCTCATCCGTCAGGAGCGGCCAGTCGCCCATGGAACCGCAATAAACCACGGCCGACATGCCATCGGCGATCAGTTCCTTGCCCTTGCGAACAAGCGCATCGAAATCAGGGGTGCGATCATCCTTGCAGGGGGTCATCAAGGCGGGAATCACGCCGGAAAAAATGCTGGCCGTCATTACTAGCTCCTAAGGGACATGTTTTTCGGGAATGGACGCACGTCCGCGCCACCCTTTCGACAAGGACATTACTATCTTGTATTTTATTTGTCGACAAGAAATCGACAAGCTACAGATTTATTTCCAGCCGCTCGTTTCGCACCAGCAGTTTCTGCACCTGCCGCACGATCTGTTCGGCATGCTCCCGCGCCAGCCTTTCGGAAAGAGCGATATCGCGAGCGGCAATCGCCGCAATCATTTCTTCATGATCGTCAACGAAGCGCTTGGGCAGACGATCATCATAGGACTGGTAATAAAGCCTGAGGATGCGCCGTCCCTCATCCAAAAGCCGCTTGAACAGGCTGGTGAAATAGGGGTTGCGCCCGGCTTCGGCGATGGAAAGGTGAAGGGCGGCATTGGTGGAAATCATCGCCAGCGCATCCTGCTCCTCGACCGCAATGGCGAATTCCGCGTTGTGGGCGCGGATTCCGGCCAGATCTTCCGGACGGTGATATTGCGCGGCAAGCTGGGTCGTTACCCGGTACATCAACACAAGCGCATCGAAATAGGTATGCATGTTGAGGAAATCGATATTCGACACCATGGTGGAGCGGTTCGGCAGCGTATCGATCAGCCCCTCGCCCGAAAGCCGCACCAGTGCCTCGCGGATGGGCGTGCGTGACATCTTGAACCGCTCGGCAAGCTGCACCTCGTCGATGGGACTGCCCGGCGGCAGAACCAGATCGAGAATCTCGTCGCGCAGCAGATCATAGACCATCTTCACGCCGGAGCCGCGCTTGCGCTCGGCAGAAGCAATTATATCCGTCATCATCAAATCCCTCTTGTCGACATAAAGAGTACTATTATATTTTTTCGCAATCAACGCCGCGCAGCGCCGTCGCCTCTTCGAATGGCGGAATAATTGTTCAAAAACAACAAAAAGCCGTCGCGAAAATTGCCCGCGACGGCTTTTAATCGTTCGGTTTGTGGCGTGGGCGTTATTACCCCGCTTAAGGAAAGACGATTTCTCTAGGGAGCCAAGAATACGCGGCTTGTCCCTTCTCCCCGGCGGGGAGAAGAAACGCCCAGCAATGCCGCCCCTCAAACAAGACGTTAGTTGCGCAGGCCGGTGGCCACGACGGAAATCTTGAAGGCACCATCAAGCGTGGGGTCGAAGGAAGCGCCCATGACCACGTCGGTCTCTTCGCTCACAGCTTCGCGCACCAGCGTCATCGCCTCGTCGATTTCATAAAGCGTCAGATCGTTGCCGCCCGAGATGGATACCAGCGCGCCACGCGCCTCCTTCAGCGAGGGTTCGCCGAGCAGCGGATTCGCGATGGCTGCGGCCGCCGCTTCCGAGGCGCGTTTCGGACCCTTGGCCTGCGCCGTGCCCATCAGCGCCCGGCCGCCATTCTTCATGACATAGCGCACGTCGGCGAAATCGAGATTGACGAGGCCTTCGCGCAGGATGAGATCGGTGATGCAGCGCACGCCAAGCGACAGGACCTTGTCGGCCGTCTTCAGCGCATTCTCGAAGGTGGTGCCGGCATCGGCAATGCGCAGCAGGTTCTGGTTGGGAATGACGATGACGGTATCGGCCGTGTTGAGCAGGTTGGCAAAGCCATATTCAGCAGCGCGCATGCGGCGCGCGCCCTCGAAGCTGAAAGGAAGCGTGACGACACCGACGGTCAGGATATTTTTCGCCCGGCAGGCTTCGGCGATGACGGGGGCAGCACCCGTGCCGGTGCCGCCGCCCATGCCCGCGGTGATGAAACACATGTCGTAACCGCTCAGGTGATCCATGATCTCGTCGAGGGAATCGATCGCCGCCTGCCGGCCGACCTCCGGATCAGCGCCCGCTCCAAGCCCGCCGGTCAGTTCGGAGCTGAGCTGCACGAGACGCGGCGCATCGGTTTTCTTCAGCGCCTGAGCATCCGTATTGGCGGCGATGAAATCCACCCCGCTAATGCCCTCCGCAATCATGTTGTTGATCGCATTGCCGCCACCGCCACCGACGCCGACGACGGCGATATTGGGCGTGTTGCGGGCAATGGTGGCGCGCGGAGACTGGGTCATCGTCTTATTCTCTTTCTAAACTCATAGGGTCCCGCGCCGTTTTTTTGACCGCGGCACGCGAATGATCGGCAAGGTCCCAGCGCTTCCTCCCCGAGCGGGAAAGAGGCTGTAACGCTTTGAATTTTCATGCAGGCCTATCGCCCCATAATGGCGAAAGACCGGCGTTCCAGGGGGCGAAAGATGCTCCACGGCGACGTTCTCCGACCCCTTCCCCGGATGAAAACCGAACCGAATCAACTGCTTCGCTTCCTAGAGGTGATAGCCGAAAAGGCGCGCCGTTTACACTCCATTCACTATGTTTATCTCACTTTGGAACGAGTTACGCCGACAAGTGTTTGCTTGCCGACCGCGCTGGAGCGGCGGGAGATAAAACGGAACCGGCCCTTCCCGCTCCAGGCATAGTTGACGCATCGAAGGCCCGAAAACCGCGATGCACTGTTCGGTCCGATGCTCTGAAGCACACAGAATGGAGACAGGCATATGTTGGCAGACGTCTTGCAGAACGAACCGGGTTTCCGCACGGAACAGCCGCGTGTGCTGATCGTGGAAGACGAATTCCTCATCGCCATGGATATAGAGGATTCCATTTTGCAGGCGGAAGAAGAGGCTGATGTCATCGGCATCGCCAACCAGCTGGAAGAGGCCGTGGCGCTTGGCAGCCGCGCCGATATCGCCTTCGTCGACGTCAATCTTGCCGACGGACAGACCGGCCCGGAGATCGGGCGGCGGCTTTCCGAAGACCATGGCGTGGTGGTGATCTTCATGACGGCGAACCCCGAAGTCGTCGTCAATCTCGGCATAGGCGCCGGCGTGATCGCCAAGCCCGTGCCGCAGGATGCCGTGGAGCAGTGCCTTGCTTATGCCCTTGCCAGACGCGCAGGCACCCATGCCGTAACGCCCATCGGCATGATGGCTTTCGACTGAGATAATCCTGGAAATAAAGGGAAGTTTCCGAAAACAAAAAAGCCTGCCGCGGGAGGAGGTGCGGCAGGCTTTTTGAAAAGATGAACAGCGATATGGGAGGAGGAAAACCGCTGTCCCCGGGGCAATCCTTTGGGAGGAGGAGTAGGATCGCCCGCATTACCGAAAGGATGTGGGAGGAGGTACATCCGTTTCGATGATTTGAAGATACCATTTTTCTGCGCGTTTGACAGGCACAAGGTTGCAGCGCAGATATGCGTTTTGTGCATGGCAATATTCATCGTCGAAAATTCCTGGCGATTGGTTCGCTTCAGTCGTCCTCAGGCGTGGAATGACATCGCTTTGCACATACTCAACGTCATCCTCGGGCTTGACCCGAGGATCCTGACCCGTGGAAAGCAATGGATCCTCGGGTCAAGCCCGAGGATGACGGAGGAGAGGCCTCCAAAACAAAAACGCCCGCAAAGCGGGCGTTTGGGCATTCAATAGCGGCAATATCGTTATGATTACTTACCGACGGCGGCGCGGGCGACGCTGGTGATCTGGCTGCGATCGATACCGAGATCGTGCAGTTCACGGCTGCTCATACGGCCGAGTTCGTTGATGGTCTGACGATATTTGCGCCAATTGTTGAAGCTGCGTGCTACGTTCATGACATTACCCTTTCTGAGGTTTAGGTGACGTCAGTAACGTTTTCGTCCCGGCGTCCTTTGATGTCCTCTATATGCGCTTTTCGATGACGCATTAACAGGCAGAATAAGGCAATCCACCCATGCACTACATGCACGGGTTCCCCATGACGGTTTGCGGCGAAAAAGAAACGTGACTGAAATTCAGACAGTTCACCGGGCTTGGGACCGTCCCTGCCGCTCAGAACTTGTAGCGGACGCCGAATACGTTGGCGTTTGTGGCGCCTTTCATATTGCCCAATGTTTTGCCACCGCCGGAACGGTGGTGAAGACGCCAGAAGAATTCCGTCGAGGAATCCTCGCTGAAGGACACGTTGATTTCCGGCCCCAGATAAAACAGGACATTGGCATTGCCGTCGTCCTTGATTTCCTGTTCGCGCTCGCGGCCCCGCTGCGCATCTGTGACAAGGCTGAGGCCGGCGGTAAAGCTTGGCGTGATGAACAGCCGCTCTCCGAGCCTGATCTGCTCGTAACGCGCAACCGGACCCACCCAGACTTCACCCGTAAAGCCCTTGCCAAATCTGGCAGCGACGCCGATTTCGCCACCGAGTTTCACATTGCCGATATGGTAGGGATAAAACTGGTAGCCGCCGCCCAGAATGGCGTTGCGCTCATATTCCACCGGAAAGAGGGCTGCACTTTTCAGCATGTCTTCTTTCGTCAGGGCGCCGCCGAAACCGAATATCGCTTCGCTGGTCTCCGACGTCATATCTTCCGACGCGAGAGATGGTGTTGCTGCCAGTGCGATCATGCCAACCAGCGACAGACGTGCTGCAATATTCATTTTGCTACTCCTGAACAAAGCCCGCTTACCCAGCCGTCCTCATAGGCATATTCAGGGAAGGCGAACATACCGTTACCGAACACAATTAATTCAACTTGCGCGGAAATGGGCAAGACAAGCGTAATATTCGGCTGCTGTCAGCGCAGGAACCGCCTGAAACGGCGCAGTGCGAAAACGAAGAGCGCGGAGCCGATGGCCAGCAGCGCCAGCAGTTGCGGCCAGACCACATCCAGCCCCGCCCCTCTGAAAAGCACAGATTGCGCCAGAATGACAAAATGGGTGTTTGGCGCAAGAAGCATGATGTACTGGATGATATCAGGCATGCTTTCACGCGGCGTCATGGCGCCGGAGAGCACCTGCAGCGGCAGCAGGAACAGGATCAGCAACATGCCGAATTGCGGCATGGAACCCGCGACGGTCGCGAGGAATATGCCCATCGAGGTCATGGCGAAGAGCTGCAATGCCGTTCCGAGCAGGAAAAGCGAAAGCGAGCCTTCGATCGGAATGGCAAGCAGCCCCCTGACGACGACAAAGAGTGAAAACGCAGAAGCCACCAGCACGACAAGGCCCATGGACCAGACCTTGCTGAGCATGATTTCCAGCGGCGTGACCGGCATGACCAGCAGATGCTCGACCGTGCCATGCTCCCGCTCGCGAATGAGCGCCGCCCCCGTCAGCACGATCGACAGCATGGTGATGGCGGTGATGATGTTGTTGATCGAACCGAACCAGGACTTGTCCAGCTCCGGATTGAAGCGGGAGCGCAGGGTGAGGTCCACCGGCACCGCGGTCGCACCGCGATAGCGGTTGACATATTCCTGAACTTCGCTGGTCACGATGCTCTGCACATAACCGCCGCCGCTGAAGGCCTGGCTCATGCGGGTGGCGTCGATATTGAGCTGGATGGCGGGTTGTTGGCCCGCCATCAGCCGGCGCTGGAAATCCGGCGGGATGTTGAGCGCGAAGGTATCGAGGCCCGCATCCATGCGCTTGTCCATTTCCGCGATGGAAATCTGCTTCGGCGGCGCGAAATAAGGTGGATAAAACGCCGTGCTGATGCGACCGGAAAGCGGCGACTGATCCTCATCGACAATGGCGATGGCGGCATTGTTGAGCGTTTCCGGCAGCGCGCTGGAGCCGGTATAGATCTGCAGCGTGAAGGCATAGACGATGAGGAGCAGCAGCATGCCGTCACGCGCAAGGCCGCGCAGTTCCTTGATGCCGAGCTGGAAGATGTTGGACGAAAACAGCCTCATGACGCCTGTTTCCTCAAAAGTGCGGCACCGGCAATGAGCAGCAGCGGGATGGCTATGAGAAGCGGCAGGAACGAGCCGGAAAGCCCGGCGAAATCAAGCCCCTTCGAGAAGGTCCCACGCGAAATGGTCATGAAATAGGTGGCGGGATAGATGTTGCCGATAAAGGCACCGGCGCCCTGCAGCGACGAGACGGGATCAATCATGCCGGAATATTGCGTGGCCGGAATAAGCGTCAGCAGGGCCGTGCCGAAGATCGCCGCGATCTGGCTCTTCATGAAGGACGACATGAGAAGGCCGATGGAGGTGGCGATGATGACATAGAGCAACGCTCCCGCCGCATAGGTGAGATAACTTCCGGTGAAAGGCACCTGGAAGACGAAGACCGCAAATGCCGTCAGAAGCAGGAAGTTGAGCATGCCGAGGGCGACATAGGGAAGCTGTTTGCCGATCAGGAATTCCAGCCGCGTGGTTGGCGTCACATAAAGATTGACGATGGAGCCAAGCTCCTTTTCCCTGACGACGCTGAGGGCCGCCAGCATGGCGGGAATGAGCATGAGCAGCAGCGGAATGACCGCCGGCACCATGGCGACGAGGCTTTTGACATCAGGATTGTAACGATACCGCGTTTCGATGCTGAAGCTGTTTTGCGTGGCGGCGCTGCCGTAAATCTCGGCGGCCTTGCGCGCCAGCCATGTCTGGTGCATGCCCTGCACGTAACCGCGCACCGTCTCGGCCCGCTGCGGCATGGCGCCGTCGATCCAGGCGCCCACCTCCACCGTCTTGCCGCGCAAGACATCCCGGCCGAAACCGGGGGGAATTTCAATGGCTAGGCTGAGTTCCCCATCACGCATCCGCCGGTCCATATCGGCATAATCGCGGATCGGTTCCTTTTCAATGAAATAACGCGAGCCGGCGATATCGAGCACATAATCCCGGCTGATGGTGGAATCGTCACGGTCCAGCACCGCAAAGGTCAGGTCCTCGACATCGAGATTGATACCGTATCCGATGACGAACATCAGGATGACGCTGCCGAGCACCGCCAGCGTGCCGCGAATGGGATCACGCTGCAATTCCAGCGCCTCACGGCGGGTATAGCTGAACATGCGCCTGAAATCGAAAAACCTCTTGCGGACGGGGGCGGCATGTTGTGTCGTGGGCACCTCAGTTGCCGGAGCCGACGGTGCCACAGGTTCCACTTTTTTCACACCAGAGGCATCCTCGAGATAGGCGACGAAAGCTTCTTCAAGCGTTGCGGCATTTCGGCTCTTGGTGATCGCATCAGGCGTATCGCTGATCAGCACCTTGCCGGCATGCATCAGCGAAATACGGTCGCAGCGCTCCGCCTCGTTCATGAAATGGGTGGAGATGAAGATGGTGACATTGTCGTTGCGCGAGAGATCGGCGAGGATTTGCCAGAACCCGTCGCGCGCCACCGGATCGACGCCAGAGGTCGGCTCATCGAGGATGAGAATGTCAGGCGAATGGATCATCGCCACCGCCAGCGACAGCCTCTGGCGGATGCCGAGCGGCAGGTCGTCCGGCAGCGTCTCCATGACCGCGCCAAGATCGAAGCGCTCGGCCATTTCGGCGATACGCGGCTGAATGGTTTCTTCCGGCAGCTTGAACAGGCGCGCGTGAAGATCGAGGTTCTGCCGCACCGTCAGTTCTGAATAAAGCGAAAAGGCCTGGCTCATGTAACCGACGCGATGACGGATCGCCATATCTCTGGCATCCACCTTGTGCCCGAAGAGCTTGGCCTCGCCTTCGCTGGCCGCCAGAAGCCCGGTCAGCATCTTCATGGTCGTGGATTTCCCGCAGCCATTGGAGCCGAGAAAACCGAAAATCTCGCCGCGCGGAATCTTGAAGCTGACATTGTCGACGGCGGTGAAATCGCCGAAGCGCATGCTGAGATGCGACGCTTCGATGGCATAATCGCCCTCACCGGTCACCTTGCGCGGCGCGATATGGACTTCGTGGTATCCCTTGCGCTTTTCTTCGGGGAGAAGTGCGATGAAGGCTGCATCGAGATTAGGTGCCGACGTGCGCTCCAGAAGTTCGGCAGGCGAACCGGTAGCCAGTATTTTGCCACCATCCATGGCAACCAGCCAGTCGAAACCGGCGGCCTCTTCCATATAGGCCGTTGCGACGATGACGCTCATGCCCGGACGCCCGGCCCGGATGGAATCGATCAATTCCCAGAACTGCCGGCGCGACAACGGGTCGACGCCTGTGGTCGGCTCATCGAGGATAAGCAGGTCCGGATCGTGGATCAGCGCACAGCACAGCCCCAGCTTCTGTTTCATGCCGCCGGAAAGCTTCATCGCGGGGCGATCGGCGAATGGTTCGAGGCCGGTACTCTTCAGCAATTCGGCAATGCGCGCCTGCCGCTCCCTGCTGCCCTGTCCGAACAGCCTGCCGAAAAAGTCGATATTTTCGAAGACGGACAGGGTGGGATAAAGGTTCTTGCCAAGACCCTGCGGCATATAGGCGATGCGCGGGCAGGTATCCTCACGGTGACGCGGATCGGACATGTCGCCGCCCAGAACCTCTACCTTGCCCTTCTGGATGGCCCGCGCGCCGGAAACGAGCGACAACAGGCTCGATTTGCCAACACCGTCAGGCCCGATAAGCCCTATCATCCGCCCTGCGGGAATCTCGACCGATATATCGGCCAGCGCAATGGTACTTCCGAAGGTCAGCCGCACATCGGTCAATCGCGCGACCGGTGCGTTCCTGTCATTCGTTGCGGGAGGCGCGACCATGGTGGCCACCGTCACTTGACGAGATTGCGTTCGAGATTTTCCGGCCAGGCGGCCTGCGGATCAAGCCGCACATAGGCCATGCCGGGCAGTCCGGTTTTGACATACTGGATATATTTCTGCAGCAGTTCCTGAGGGATTTGCGCCCGCACCCGGAATGTCAGCTTCTGGCGTTCCTCTTCGGTCTCCACCGTCTTCGGCGTGAACTGCGCGACATCGGCGACGAAGGAAACTTTCGCCGGAATGGTATATTGCGGGGCGGCGTCCAGTATCAGGCGCACATCGGAGCCCATGGATGTGCGGCCAGCCTCGGCCGTCGGCAGGAAGAACGTCATGTAAACGTCTCCGAGATCGACGAGGTTCAGAACCCGTCCACCGGCGGAAAGCACCTCTCCGGGCTGGGCGATACGATATTGCACGCGGCCGTCGCGGGGCGATTTCAGCGTCGCATCGGCTATGTCAGTCTCAATGCTTTCAATATCGGCATGCGCGGCATCGACCGCCGCCTCGGCATCAACGATCTGCGCTTTGGCGGCATTGATTGCGGCGTCGGAGGCAGCAAGCGAGGCCTGCGCGGAGGCGAGCGTGGCGCGGGCGGATTGCTCGGCGGCTTCACTGTCGTCGACGATCTGTTGCGAGACGGCGTTGCCCGTCAGCAGCTGCTTCGAGCGTGCATAGGTCTTGGAGGCGGAATCAAGCTGGGCCTTGCGCTGTTCCACTATCGCCAGCGCCGAGGTCTTTTCCGCCTCCCGCTGGGCGACAAGGCTGTTGGCCGTATCGATTGCTATTTTCGCACGGCGGAACTGTGCTTCGGCCTGACGCTTCCGCGCTTCCAACTGGGCGGTGTCCATCTGTGCCAGCACCTGCCCGGCCTTCACGAAATCGCCTTCGCGCACCATGATGTCCTGAAGGCGGCCGGCGGTTTTGGTGGAAATATCGATCTCGACCGCCTCGATCCGGCCGTTGCTGGACGCGAAACCGGAAGGCAGCCCCTCCCCCTTCAGCTTCGACCAGGCAAAGTAAGCGGCAACGGCAACAACCAGAACCACCAGACCAATGAGCAAGCCTTTTTTAGACATCCGTCTTCCCCATGAACCCTTCAGGTTTCAACCGTAATACGTAAAAACCGAAGAAGCCAGCCACCATCGCGTTTAGAATCTGTGCCCGGTATTTCTCCTGTTTAAGGGAATGGACCGGGTCATGGGCTGTTTAGGTGTCGTGGTGTTTTGTGGCCTTGACACAAGTCAAATGCCTTGAGGGTTTGCAAACCGTAGAGGTTGCAAAGCCCTATGAAACCGCCTCGTTTGGCAAAGCCGCATCATCCGCACCCCGTCACCCCGGACTTGATCCGGGGTCTAGCGCGATCAAGTCCTTGATCGCAGGAGAATCCTCTCACGGCGCAGACGCGCCGTGGCTGGATGCCGGATCAAGTCCGGCATGACGGAGGAGAGGGGCCTGTACCTTAAATAGCCAAAGGCCGCAGGGTGAAGCCCGCGGCCTCGTATTTGTCATAGCGACCGCGCCTCACACCGCCCGCACCCGCTTCACCTCCGCCTGCGTCCATTCCGGCAGCCAGTCGCGATGGGCCAGCAGCAGATCGTCCACCAGCGACCAGATCTGGTCGAGGTCAAGTTCGGCTGCCGTATGCGGATCCATCATCGCGGCATGGAAGATGTGCTCGCGGTTTTCGCTCATCAGCGCCCGAACCGTCAGTTCCTGCACATTGATGTTAGTGCGCATCAGCGCTGTCAGTTGCGGCGGCAATTCACCGATGAAGGTCGGCTGTATACCGTTATGGTCAACAAGGCAGGGCACTTCCGCCGCGCAATCTGATGGCAGCGAGGTGATGCAGCCATTGTTGCGCTGGTTGCCGTAGATGACCGAGGGTTCGCCGGTCCAGACCGAGTTGATGATGGAGGAAGCATATTCCTTCGACTGTTTGACCTCGATCTTCTCGGCCGAGCGGTAGGCGGCCGCCTGCCCCTTCCAGCGTTCGATCTGCTCGACGCAGCGCTTGGGATATTCATCAAGCGGGATGCCGAATTTCTCGATCAGGTCTTCACGTCCTTCCTTGATGAAATAGGGCGTATATTCGGCAAAATGCTCGGAACTTTCAGTGACGAAATAACCGAGCCGCGTCAGCATCTCGTAACGCACCTTGTTAGGGCAGCGCGGGTTCCAGCCGGGTTTTGGCGCTCGGCCTTCGCGATAGGCGCGCACGAGATCGGGATAAAGGCTCCTGTAGCTGCCATCCGGCTGGCGATGTTCGAATTCGAGGAAGAACGCCATGTGATTGATGCCCGCCGAACGGTAACGGATTTCCTCGTAAGGGATATCGAGATCATGGGCGAGTTCCATGGCCGTGCCCTGAACCGAATGGCAAAGGCCCACCTGCCGGATCGTCGGATATTTCTCGGCAATCGCCCAGGTGTTGATCGCCATGGGGTTCACATATTGCAGCATGATCGCGTTCGGGCAGACGGCCAGCATGTCCTCGCAGATCTTCCACAGATGCGGCACGGTGCGAAGACCGCGCATGATGCCGCCGACGCCGAGCGTATCGGCAATGGTCTGGCGCAGGCCATATTTGCGCGGCACCTCGAAATCGGTGACCGTGCAGGGCTCGTAACCGCCGATCTGGAAGGCGACGACGACGAAATCAGCGCCGGCAAGCGCCTTTTTCTGGTCGGTATAGGTCTCGGCCTTCGCCTTCGCCCCCAGCGTCGAAATCAGCTTGTTGACGACGACGGCGCTTTCTTCCAGCCTTTCACGGTTGATATCCATGAGTGCGATGGTGGCGCCCGAAAGGGCCGGACGCTGCAGCACGTCGCCGACGATGTTCTTCATGAACACCGTGGAGCCTGCGCCGATAAATGTGATCTTGGGATCTCTTGCCATGTCTACCTCCGGCATTGGAATTCAAGCGATTTCGAAGGCGGCCCGTACAAGCCGCTGAGTATATTCTGTTTTTGGGTTTGTCAGCACATCCTCGACAGGCCCTTGCTCGACTATCTGCCCGCGCTGCATGACGATGACGCGGTGGCAGAGCGCGCGGACCACTTTCAGGTCGTGGGAAATGAACAGGTAGCTTAAGCCCCGCTCATCCTGCAGCTTGCGCAGCAGATCGATGATCTGCGCCTGCACGGAAAGATCGAGCGCCGAGGTCGGCTCATCGAGCAGGATGAATTCCGGCTCCAGCGCCACGGCGCGCGCAATGGCGATGCGCTGGCGCTGGCCGCCGGAAAATTCATGCGGGAAACGTGAGAGGATGTTACCGGGCATGCCGGCCGCCTCCAGCGCGTCTCGCACCCGGTCCAGCCTTTCGGCCTTGGTCCGGCCAAGACCATTGATGATCAGCCCTTCCTCGATGATCTGGCCGATGGTCATGCGCGGATTGAGTGACGCGAAGGGGTCCTGAAACACGATCTGCATGCGCGAACGCAGGGGCCGCATTTCAGCGCGGGAGCGGCCGTCGACCCTCTCCCCGTCAAAGATCACCTCGCCGCCCACCGGCTCGTTCAGCCGCAGCAGCGATTGCCCAAAGGTCGTCTTGCCGGAGCCGGATTCACCGACGAGCCCTAGAGTCTCGTGTCTGTTGAGGGTGAGCCCCAGACTGTCGACGGCGATCAGTTCCTTCAATTCGGGTTTGAACAGCCCGCCATAACGCATCATGAAGGAGACGCGCACGCCGTTTGCCGTGAGCAGCACGCCGGAATTCTCCGGCAGCGGCTTTGCCGTTCCCTGTGGTTCGGAAGCGAGCAGCTTCTTCGTATAGGGGTGCTGCGGCGCTGCAAACAGCTGTTCGGTGGTGTTATGTTCGCGCATCTCGCCATGCTGCATGACGTAAACGTAATCGGAAAACTGCTTCACGATCGTCAGGTCATGGGTGATGAGGACCACGGCCATGCCGCGTTTCTTCTGCAGGTCGCGGATAAGGTTGAGGATCTGCGCCTGCACCGTCACATCCAGCGCTGTGGTGGGTTCATCGGCAATCAGCACGTCAGGATCGTTGGAGAGCGCCATGGCGATCATCACACGCTGTCGCTGGCCGCCGGAAAGCTGGTGCGGATATTGTTTCAGCCGTGCTTCCGGCTCCGGTATCTGCACCTGCCGCAGAAGATCGAGCGCCCTCGCCTCGGCTTCCTTGCGGCTGAGTTTCGAGTGCACCCGGATCGCCTCGACGATCTGGCTGCCGATCGTATAGATCGGGTTCAATGAACTCATCGGCTCCTGAAAGATCATCGAAATGCGGTTGCCACGCAGCGCCCGGCGCTGGCGTGACGAGAATTTCAGGATGTCCTCGCCGTTGAAGCGCACCACTGCCGATTTCGAAATCGTTGCCCGCTTCGTCAGAAGGCCCATGACGGTGCGAGCCGTGACGGATTTCCCCGAACCGGATTCACCGACGATGGCAATCGTCTCGCCGCGATAGAGCTGGAAGGAAATATCCTTCACCGCCTCCACCGTTCCGTGCTCCACCTTGAAGGTCACGGCAATGTTGCGGGCATCGATAATGGCGTTGTCCTTGCGGTCATCGGCGTCGAGACGAATGGCGGGGGCATAGGCATTGTTCTGGCTAGCTACCATGTCACGCTCCTCTCAATAGGGATCGACGGCATCGCGCAGACCGTCGCCCAGCGCGTTGAAGGCAAAGACGGTGACCAGCACGAACCCGACCGGCGCGAGGATCCATGGATAGGAACCGATGACGGAATAGGTCGCGGTATCCTGCAGCATCAGCCCCCAGGAGATGAGCGGCGGTTTCACCGCAAAACCGAGGAAACCGAGGAAGGATTCGAGCAGCACGACGCTTGGGATGTGCAGGGTGACGGCGACGATCACATGGCTCATCACATTCGGCAGTATGTGCTGGAAGATGATGCGCCGGTCGGTAGCGCCGACGGCAATCGCTGCCCGGACATAATCGATACGCGCCAGCGCCAGCGTCTTGCCGCGCACCTCGCGTGACATCTGCGCCCAGCCGAGCGCCGACATGACGCCAACCACGAAGACGAGGAAAACTGTGGTCGGTGCGGTGACGGGAATGAGCGATGTCAACGCGAGATAAAGCGGCAATTGCGGGAAGGCGAGCACCACCTCAACAAAACGCTGCACCCAGGCATCCAGCGGCCCGCCGAAATAGCCTGATATCAGCCCAACACTGGTGCCGATGACAGTGACGATGGCGACAACGCTGAGCGCGATGGCAAGCGAGATGCGCGAACCGTAGATCGCGCGCGACAGCACGTCGCGTCCGAACTTGTCGGTTCCGAGAAAATGCACCGGCTGGCCATCGGTCGAGCCGAAGAAATGCCGGCTCATCGGGATGACGCCCAAAAGCCTGTATTCCGCGCCTTTGACGAGGAAGCCGAGATAGACGGGATTGTCGTAATCCGGCCCGACGATGGGCTGGAACGTCACCGGATCGAGTTCTTCAGTCTCGGCAGTCGCATAAACGCGCGGGAACGGGCTGATATTGCCGTCCTTGTCAGAAAAACGCACCACCTGCGGCGGTGAGAAGCTGGCATTGGTTTCCAGCGGGTTCATCGGCGCGAAGAAATCGGCGAAAATTGCGATCAGGATCAAGAGCACGACCAGCACCAGCCCCAGCATGCCGGTGAAGGACCGCCTCAGACGCCGCCATACCAGCGCGAGATAGGACTCGTTGCCCTGCGTGCCGCGTTCGGGCTTGGGGGTGGCGGCAGTTTCGGTCTTCAAGTTGTCAACGGCCACCATCTCAAGCCCTCCCGAATTCGCGAACGCGCGGGTCGAGCATGGCGAGCAGCATGTCGGCGATGATGTTGCCGACGATCAGCGTGGCGGCCAGCACCATCATGAAGGTCGCGGTGACATAGACATCACCCACCGCCATGGAGCCGACAATGGCCGGACCGACGGTCGGCAATGCGAAGATGATGGCGGTCTCGATTTCGCCGCTCAGCATATAGGGCAGCACAACGCCCTGATACATGACGAGCGGGTGCACCGCATTCGGCACGGCATGGCGCATGATGACCGCGCCTTCCGAAAGACCCTTTGCGCGCGCCGTTTCCACATATTGCGCATTCAGCGTATCGAGCAGATTGCCGCGCATCACCCGCATGTTGTAGGCGAGGCCACCGAAGACGGCGATGGCGACCACCGGCCAGACATGGCTGACCAGATCGACAAATTTGCCCCACGACCACGGCGCACCGCCATATTGCGGCGAGAAGAAGCTGCCGATCTCAGACACATCAAAATGAAACACCATCAGATAGACAAGGATCAGCGCCATCAGGAAGCGCGGGATGGTCATGCCGAGAAAGGCGATGGTGGAGAGCAGGTTGTCGACCCAGGAATATTGCCGCGTAGCGGCCCAGATTCCGAAGGCGATGCCGAGAACAGATGCGAAGATGTGGCAGACCAGCGCCAGCGCAATGGTGCGCGGCAGGCGTTCGCCAACCACATCGGCGACCGGCTTGTTGTAATAGAAACTGTAGCCGAAATCGCCACGGGTGATGATACCGCCGATCCAGTTGAAATATTGCATCACGAGCGGCTTATCGAGGCCGTGTTCGATACGATAGGCCTGCGCCTGCGCTTCCGCCTGTTCGAAGGAAGCCCCGCCCTGGTTCATCAGCTGCGAGCGGATGTAGTCTGCATAATCGCCGGGCGGCGCCTGAATGATGGCGAATGTCACCACACTCAGGATCAGCAGCACCGGAACGGCGGAGCCTATGCGTATCGTCAGGAATCTCAGCATCGAACGGTCTTCCTCCGTTTGGATGGGCCGTGTGTCTCCGGCCGCGCTTCACGCGCGACCGGTACCGGGTGTGCTCCGGGAGGAGTACTTCAAGGTATTCGCATTTCCGGACGGAAACCGGGGTCCGGTTTTTCTGGAAATGCTTTAGTTGATCGGGCCGCCCTCACCCGGCTTGCCGGGAAGCTGCTGCGGGAAGAGTTCGTATTTGCCCTGCTTGTCGGCCGCGACCCACAGCCGTTCACGGATGATGGAATCTTCGGCCCAGTTGAACATGAAGATCGGCGTACCCTGCGGCACGTTGGAGAAACGCTTGTTGACGATGAGCGCGCCGGGATATTCGGTGAGGCCAATCGTATAGAGGTTCTGCGTATAGACCTTCTGATATTGCTTCATCAGTTCCGCCCGCTCGGCATTGTCCTGCGAGGAAATGAACTTGCGCACCAGATCGGCCATCTCTTTCTCGAACGGCATCAGATCCAGCTCCTTGCCCTCGGGCGAGCGGTGGTTCCAGCTTGTGCGGGGGCCGACGGGTGCCAGCTGCTCGGTATTCTGCACCACGGAGGAAAGCTCAGTGGAGTTGCGGCGCACCAGCCAGTCGAACTGCCCGCCATAATGGGCGGCATCGCGCTGGTTGGAATCGAGGCTGTTGATGACGACGCGCAGGCCGAGTTTCGCCATCTGGCCAACGAGGCCTTCCGCAAGGCTCTTGTCCGTCGCGTAGCCGTTATTGACGAGAAGGGTAATCTCGACATTGCGGCCGCCGAGCGTTTCCTTGGGGAAATTCAGGAAACCATCACCATCGGTGTCCTTCAGGCCGATTGAGGCGAGCGAGGCCTTGGCGGCTTCGAGGTTGAAGGGGTAATAGACCGTGGAGGCGCGATCATAGAAGCTGGTGCCAGACGAAATGCCGCCCGGATAGATCGCCGTGAAAGGCCCCTTCACCAAGGAGTCACCGATCGCCTTGCGGTCGAGGGCCGATGTCACGGCCTGGCGGAACACCTCGTTGCGGTTCAGCTCACGGATGGCCTGTCCGCGCTCATCCGGATTGCCCCAGCCATTGGCGGAAAAGTTCATCTGCAGATTATAGCCGATGAGGCGCGGCCCGAAGGCAAGGCGGGCCGGCGCATTGGGATCTGCGGCGCGCTTCAGTGATGCGACGAAGTTTTCCGGCTGTTCAAGATTGGAGAAATCGCCTGAGCCCGCAACGGCCTGCACATCACGGTCCGCCCAGGTGGAAAGTTTGTAGTGGACCTCGTTGAGATAGGGCAGTTGCTGGCCCTTTTCATCGACTTTCCAGTAATAGGGATTGCGCCGCAGCACGATGAGATCATCCGGCCGGTAGGACACGGGCACCCATGCGCCCATGACCGGCATGTTCATATACTCAGGCGGGAAAGCGTTCTTGAACTGGTTATAGGTGTTCTTGGAATATTTCGGATGCTGGGGTTTCAGAATATGCGACGGCCCGGGGCAGAAGCTCGGATAGGCCATAGTATAGAGATATTGCTTGGGAAAAGCGGCCTTGAAGGTCCATTCGACGGTGTAATCATCGACCTTTTTCAGCGTCGTTCCTTCACCAAAGGCCTCCGGCGAGGCGCCGCCGCCAAGCGGTGAAACATTGGGATCGATGACGGCATCTTCCCAATAGAATATCACATCATCGGCGTTGAAGGGTTCGCCGTCCGACCATTTGGCCCCCTTGACAAGATGCATCGTCAGCTTGTGGCCGTCTTCAGACCATTCCCAGCTTTTCGCCAGATTGGGCAGCGGTTCGGTATCCTTGGCATCCACCTGGAAAAGCGGCGCGGTACGCGTCAGGCATTCGGAAAGGGCGATATCGATGCCGCCCCAGCCCTGGCTCTGGCCGGCAATATAGTTCCAGCCCTCCGGCCGGCCGCCCACCACATGGCGCATGGTATCGCCATAAACGCCCATACCGTCAGGCATGTTGCCGGTCTTGTAGACCAGCGGTTCTTCCGGCAGGCGTTCCTTCAGCGGCGGCAGCTTGCCGGTCTTTTCGAATTTCTCGCTGACCCAGTCCGGCTCGCTGTAATCAGGCAGCGCCTTGAATTCGAGGATCGAGTCGCGCGCCACGTAATTGATCTTGCCTTCGGCCGGAAATTGCGGCGGCTCGGGCGGCGTGGCGGTCTCGAAGGCATTCGCATTGAGTGCGATCATCGAAACACTGATCCCCAGTGCCGAGATGATACCGATCTTGCGTTGAAGTAACATCGTCATTCCTCCCAAATGGCAGCTCTTCGAGCGCCCACCCTCTGTGATCATTCTGGCCGTGGCGGCGAACTCCCTTTCGCCGCCCGACCTGTTCCCATGTCTTTTCCTTCAAACAGCCTTTTTCAGCGCCGATTTCTCGGCCCGCAATTCCTCGATGGAACGCACGTTGCGGCGTGCGGCACCGGCCCAGTCGCGGGTCTTGACGGTTGATTTCGCCAGCCGATCCTTCGCCGCCGGAACGGCATCGGCATATTGCGGCAGCCAGCGCGCCTGCGCGACAACCATCTCGTCCACCATCTGCCAGACCTCCTCCGGCGTGGCGACGGCGCCCACCAGCGGGTCATGCAGCACGGCGAGCTTCAGCAGATCGATATCGCCGCTCACCGCCGCATGGACAGACATGCGCTGCACATTGATGGAGGCCATGCAGGTGGCAGCACAGGCTTCAGGCAGGGTCACACCCGACACCATGTTAATGCCGAAACGATCGACAAAACCGGGCGATTCGATGATGGCATCCGCCGGCAGATTGCTGATGACGCCATTATTCTTGACGTTGAAATGGCCGCGATAGACCCGCCCCGTCTCCAGCGCTTCCAGAATATGGCTTGCATGTTCGTTGGAGCGCTTGGCCGGATCGATCGGCTTGGCGGCTGAGGCGAGGAACTGCGGAAACTCCGTTTCGAACCAGTTGCGCGTCTCGGTGGAGTGGCGCAGATAACCGCCGGTTTCGCCGTGGATCCAGTCGGACATGTCAATCCAGCGGGCGATTTCATCCGGGCGCTTGCGATACCACGGCAGATATTCGGAGAGATGGCCGTTGCTTTCGGTCGAATAGACACCGAAACGCTTCAGCACGTCGATGCGCAGCTTCTCCTGCTGCGAAAAGACCGGATGCGCTTCGAAGGCCGCGACCAGCTCATCCTTGCCGATCTTGCGGCCGTTGAGCCTCAGATCGATGAACCATGTCTGGTGGTTGATACCAGAGCAGATGTAATCGAGCTCGGAGGGGGATTTCGCGCCGAGGATTTCGGCGATCTGTTCCGCGCCATGCTGCACGCCATGGCAGAGGCCGACCGTATCCACCTTGCCATATTCGATGGCCGCCCAGGTATTCATGGCCATGGGGTTGGCATAGTTCAGGAATTTTGCGCCGGGTGCCGCGACTTCGCGAATATCCTTGCAGAAATCCAGAATGACCGGAATGTTGCGCTGGCCATAAAGAATGCCGCCGGCGCAGATCGTATCGCCCACACACTGGTCGATACCGTATTTCAGCGGAATGCGAATGTCGTCAGCATAGGCTTCGAGCCCACCGACCCGCACGCAGCTGATGATGTATTTCGCGCCCTCCAGCGCCCGACGGCGGTCCGTATGCGCGGTCACCTTTACCGGAAAACCATTGGCCTCAACCACCTTGTCGAGGATCGCCCTGATCATATCCAGATTGTGCTGGCTGATATCCGTCAGCGCGACTTCGATGTCGCGAAACTCCGGCACGCACAGGAGATCGGTGAACAGTTTTTTCGTGAAACCGACGCTGCCTGCGCCAATAATAGCGATTTTGAAACTCATGACGCCACCTCTGTTGCAAATCGAACGGGTGAAACGGGCCGAAGGATCATGAAATGGCGCTGCAGAAAAATACCCGTAAGAAATCCCGGAAAACCGGCCTTCATCCCAATTTTTCAGCAACAATATCCCGCTGGCTGTCTCCTCGGATCGGGATTATGCGTATAAAGTTCGATAGAACCAGAGAAGGATTATGCTTTCATGGGTAATTTTGTGCTGCAGGATTTGATCGATCAGGGGCCATGCATGCGAACCGTCTCGCTACCGCGCGGCCGCCAGACGCTGCACACCATGCCGACCAGCAGCGGTTATGAAATCCGCAGCAGTGGCAATTACGACTGGGACGGGCGCAAGCGTGGCCAGACGCCTTTCACCGTGCTGCAATATTGCATCGCCGGACAGGGCAATCTCCGTTACGAGAACCGCCACTATGTGGTGAGGCCGGGCGAAACCCTGCTGCTGCTCATTCCCCACAATCACCGCTACTGGTTGGAAGAAGGCAAGGAATGGGAATTCTTCTGGATTTCCATGAATGGCGAGGAAGCGTTGCGCATTCACCGCAATATCCTCTCCGTCACCGGGCCGATCTTCAAACTCAAGCCCGAGACGGTGGATCACCTCGCCGAATGCTGCTCACGTCTCGTCAATGGCGCGGAAACACCAGGTGCCGCCTCAGCCGTCGCTTATGAGGCGGCGATGACGCTTTATGATGATGTCTTCGGTTCGCACCCTTCCTTTGGTGGCGAATATCGCACGATGCAGCAGGTGCTGAGCTACATAGACAGCCATCTCGGTGAACGGCTTTCGGTCAGCGACCTTGCTGATGTGGCGGGTTTGAGCCGTGCGCATTTCTCCCGCATCTTCACGGCCAGCGAAGGCCTGTCACCAGCGGAATTTGTGCTGCAACGACGCCTGCGCCGCGCAGCCAAGCTTCTCACTTCGGCTGCGAACATTCCCATCAAGGAGGTGTCCGTGCTTTGCGGCTTCGAGGATCCGAATTATTTCTCCAAGGTCTTCCGCAGGCTCTACGGCACCAACCCGAGCGAATTCCGCACTACCGGCATGTATGCCAGCGTTCGGCAGAGCTGACAGAAAATGCGACTTGGTTTTGACATGTTTCAGGCGATTAAGGATAGGCGTTACGCCCTTTTTGGAGACTGATCGAGGTGAACAGTAAAATCCGGACGGTCCTCGTCTTTCCGATCAGGGCAATCATAATCTTCGCCCTTGTTCTCGACGGCATTTTCCGTCCGCTCTACCGACCGGTCATCAAAGCGATATCTGGCCTGACATTTATAAAGCGGCTGGAGAACCGGATCGAGCGACTGCCGCGTCTTGCCATTCTCCTCTGTCTTGCCGTTCCGTTTGCGATTGCCGAACCGATGAAGATCGTCGGCCTCGTCCTCATCGCCCACGGCGCCTTCAAGTCGGGGCTGGTTCTGACGATCCTTGCCCACCTTTCCACCTTCCTGATTGTCGAGCGCATCTATCATACGGGCCGGGAAAAGCTTCTCACCTATGGCTGGCTCGCATGGATCATGCGCTATGTGCGTTTCGCACGTTCGTTTTACGACCGCTTCAAACTTGCGGCGCTGAACTGGATCCGGCTCCGGGTCCTTGCGCAATAGAGATAGAGCGCAACCGTCAGCCTTTGCGGCGCAGCCTTTTCAGCAGATATTCCGCAAGGGCAGTCGATTGCAGCGACACAAGAATAATGACGATGCCGAACACCACGCGGGTTTCAGGCACTTCATCGAACAGAAAATATCCGACAGCGATCACAAACAGGATCGACAGATAGCTGACCGGCGCAAGGACACTGGCATCCGCGACACGATAGGCCCGCAGGAAGCAATATTGCCCCATCTGCGCCAGCAATCCGATGCCGAGCAGCGGAACCCAGTCAAATGACGCAACCGGCTTCCATGTCCAGATTGCCGGAACGGCGGTGATGACGGCGAGGCCCACCGTGTAGAACACCATCATGACTGTGGTGTTCTCCTGCCGCAACGCCCGGGTCTGAATCACCGCAAACGCCCCGAACACCACCGATACCAGAACAACAATCACGCCCGCGCCAAACTCCGTGCCGCCCGGCCCGATGACAACCAGAACGCCGACAAATGCAAGACAGGCCCCAGCCCAGCGAAAACGGCTCACACTTTCGCCAAGAAAGGCAACTGCCATCGCCATCGTTACCAATGGCCGGGAGAAACCGACGGCATTGACGGTCGCAAGCGGCAAAAGGGTGATGGCGATGAAATTGCTGGTGAGTGCAATGGCGTTGCAGCAAATGCGGAAAATGTTGCGCCAGGGATATTTGACGCGCACCATTTCTCCCCTGTGTCGCCAGATGAGCGGCAGGATGAACATCAGACCGATCATCGCCCTGATAAAGACCAGCTGGAAGGCGGGATAGGTAACTCCCTGCGCCTTGACGAGCGCGGTCATTCCGCCCGCGACAAGGGTCATGTCCAGCAACAACCAGCCAATGCCCGCGCGCGTATCCGTTTCGCGCGGGTTTTCCTGTTCTTCGCTCTGGGTGTCGCCATTCACGCCGGCTGCACAAGATTGGCCATGAGGCGGAAGGCCCCGGGCACAAGCTTGTCCATCTGGTGGTGCAGCACAAGGCTGGTATGGGTATGCCGGCCCTTGCCGATGACACCCGAAACCAGCGCGCCCTTGAGCGGCTGCTCATCGACATCGTGCATGGCGAGCAAGGGCTCGTAGACATCATCCCAGCGCGCGGCGAAATAGAGCCCGCGCTCCTTGTCCCAGCCCGCCCAGTCAGCGGCATCAATCCTGTTGGGGCCTGCAAGCAGCGGATGTTCGGGTGCCAGCACCGTCACCTCCGCCTGCGGATCGGTTACACGCCAGCGCAAGGAAGGCTTGCCGATCTCGAGCCGTCTCACAGGCGTCGTCTCCGGGTTCCATCCATCGGTCGGCCGGTGATAGAGCGTAACGAGATGGCCGCCATCCTCGACGAAACGGTGAAGCCTTTCCGTTGCGGCGGCCAGATCCTTGCGGATGCCGAAGGCAAAGATGCCGATAACGATCGTCGTGAAGGACGACAGGTCACCGCCCAGCGCCTGGGCATCGAGTTCGCTGACATCGAGGCCCATGCGCGACAGCCAAAGACCCACCCTGTCGGCACCGCCACCGACATAACCGACGCGAGCGCCCTCGGGCAGCTTGAGGTCCAGCGACAGGATTTTCAAAACGGACGGCGCCAGAAACCTTGCCCTGCCGATATGCGGATAGGCGATGGGCGTGATCTGGAAAGCGGGTTGGGAACCGACAAGCGCTTCGATCTGGGCAAGGCCTGCCTTGGCCTCGCCAGTGCGTTCCGCAATCCAGTCACCACCGCTCTTGCGCAGGTCCCAGCCGCCCGTATTCCTGAACGACAGCGGCGCATCGGCACCCTTTATATGCGCCTGAAAGACATGGGTGTCCTGCCCCTGTCCAAACGGAACCAGAAGGGCATCAGGCGCGATCGTCAGCGACTGCGCGGGCGTTACGAAAAACGGCTCCTCCAGATCGAAAGCCGCCGAAACCTTTCTGCCTTCAACCGTTGCGGAAAGCAGCACAGAGGCATGGCCATTGCCGCCCAATGCTTTCCATTCGGGCTGATAAAGTCCCGAAACAGCAGAATCCTTATCGGCAGCAAGCGAAAAGACCAGCGTCTCGCCACGCGACTGAATGGATGACGACACACCTGATGGCAGGACCGGCGTGACCTCGACATCAAATTCAGCCGCCTTGTCTGAAAGTTCCACGGAAAGAACCGATGTTCCACCCGGAACGATCTCCGCCGGCTCGGCATAGGCCCGCTCGAAAACATCGAGCGCCGTCAGGATAGCGGCGTCGACCTGCGCCCGCTTGCGCCCGATCCGATGGCCGTGCAGCTCCTTGAAATCCGCAGCTGCGGCCTCGTCAACCTTCTGCAAAAGCGCCGCCGCCGCAAGAAGCAACGCCGTGATCCGCTCCCTGTCGGGAAAGGCCGAGATTGCTTCGCTTATCGCCTGTTCCGCCTTGACCAGCGCCTGTGCCAATTCCGCATCCAGCCCGGGGAAAGCCGCAAGGTTAGACAGGGAAGACGGCAGGCTGTCGAGGATCGAGTGCTCTTCGCCCGCCGCTTCACTGGCGAGTTCCAGATGCAGCGGCCAGACCTCCTGCGCCCGCTTCGGCCAATGCCCCATTCCCTGCGAGGCGTGATAATAACGCGACCATTCGCCGATGCGGTCATATTGCGCACCTGTGGCCTCCTCCGTACCCGGAGCATTGACTATCAGCGTCGTTTCCGGCGGAGGCACTTCGTCATCATAGGTGTCGCCACCGCCCGACCATGCGGGAAGGTAATATTTGGCCACCTGCCACGGTTTCAGCCCCTCGGCGAAATGCTCGGGATAGGCGGCGGGGTCGGCGGCCAGCGTGATCGCGCTTTTCGCCGCCCGCGTCATGGCGCGGTGGTGCCCGTGCTGTCCCGGCACATCGAGAAATGTCGGAATGACTATATCGGGCCGCTCCTTGCGGTAGGCCCGCACCAGCCGCTCGACAATGCGCTGCTGCCCCCAGCGGTTAAAGGTCTGGTCGCCATCCTTGGAAAAACCGAAGTCGTGAATAATATCCGCCGGGCCATGGCCGAGCCAGCTGATATCAGCATCGATGACGCGCGCAGCCTCCTCCAGCTCCCGCGACCGGATGACGCCAAGCGCGCCCAGCCGTTCCGGCCCCAGCGCATTCTGCCCGCCCTCACCGCGTGTGGAGCAGGCGATGATGATCCGCATGCCCAGCTCCATGCGGAAATAGGCAAGCAACCCGTTCTGCTCGTCATCCGGATGCGCGCCGGTATGCATGACGGTCACGGTGGATTTCAGTGCGCTCAGCTTGCGATGCAGGCGAATGAGCCACGGATCGGCCATCTGCCGTTCGATGCGCTCCCGGGGGTTAAGCATGGGCGGTCTCCTCCAATATTCAGCCGGGTGCCTGCGCTGCGGCTCCCAGGGATGTCTCGAGTTTCGGCGTGACGATGTCGAACAGCGGCAAGGCGGCGGCCCCGAGCGCCGCAGTCAATTGCCCGGACTTGCCGTGGATGACCCGTGGCAGCTCCCGTTGCCGCCGGCTTGCAACCGACGTCGGCAAAGGCCCCATCCGCGCAATGATCTCGCTGATGATGATTTCCGGCAACGCGCCGCCGAGAATAACCGTCTGGGGATCAAGAATATTCTCAAGCATCGCAACCATGGGCGCGAGATGGACGGCGGCCTCCTCTATCCATTCCATCACCACCGGATTGCCCGCCCTGAACAGGGCTTCCAGATCGTCAAGTTCCGTATCCGCGACACCGGCGCAGACAAGCTTTTCCTTCAGCACATAGACTGAGGCATAGGCTTCCAGGCACCCTCTCTGCCCGCAGGAGGGGCAAGGCCTTCCCTTTGGCGAAACGGTCACATGGCCGATTTCGCCCGCATTTCCGAAGGCACCGCGATAGGGCGCGCCATCCTGAATGATGCCGAGGCCGATACCGACGCCGAAATAGATCATGCAGAAATTCGGGATGGCCAGTCCCGCGCCGAACAGGCGTTCCCCGACCGCTGCCGCAGTCGCATCGTTTTCGACCACGACCGGCTGACCGCAGGCTTCGCCCAGCATCTGCCGGGCATCGATGCCGCCCCAGCCGGAAAGCGTCGTCGGTCCCACGGAGGTCATGCCGTCGATCTCAAAGGGACCGGGCATGACGACCCCGGTGCCAAGCAGCCTGCAGCCGAGATTATTCGCAACAGCGGCATGCTCGGCGGCAAAGGTCTTGAATATGGCGTCCGGTGTCGTGTCCTTGAGAGGGGTAACACGATGGGTGCGCAGCACGCCGGCAAGATCGAGGCCGACGGTGACCATATGGTCGGCGGCGATTTCCACACCGATCGTCGCACCGCCATCCGGATTGACGGCGAACTGGATCGGCGGCTGGCCCCGACCGGTGCGACGACGGCCGAGCTCCTTCAGTAATTCCTCGCCCATCAGTTCATCAACGATATTGGCGACCGCCTGCGGCGTCAGATGTGTGATCTTGGCAATCTGGGCGCGACCGAGCGATCCGTGCCGCCGGATAATGTCTAGAACGACTCGCCGGTTATGTTCGCGGCTCCGCTCAGGATTTTTTCCGATTGCTACGGGATAATCGTCCACCGTGTGCACCGTCATCTCTTCAACTTCCCGTCTCTTAGAAAATTCATAGCGTCGAATTGACGATAAGCGCAATATAATAATTCAAGTAAATTATCTTATTGACAAACGCACGCCTTCAGAGAACCGTAGAGGGCGACCGGGGGTCAGGCTTGTTTGGGGCGGAAGAGGAAACTCCGCTGCCGGCAAATCGATGAGCGCGCGCGAAAGCGCGGATAAAGGGAACGATCACTCCGCATCCGGAAGACCGGACGGAGGAAATGGAGGCTTACATGCGCAGGGCAACTCTGTTCGCCGGCTTGGTTGCCGGTTTCAGCACATTTGCATTCAACGCCGCGCAGGCGGTTGAAATCGAATATTGGCAATATGTCTTCGACACACGCGTGAAAGCCATGGACGAGCTGATCGCGGAGTTTCAGAAGGCCAATCCTGACATCACCGTCAAGCAGGTGACCTTTCCTTACGCCGACTACCAGACCCGCGTGATTGCCGCCAACATGTCCGGCAAGGGGCCTGACGTGATGCAGCTGTTTTATGGCTGGCTGGACAAGTTCGCAGCCGGCGGCATCTTGCAGCCGCTGCCAGCAGACGCTTTCCCGCATGACAAGATCGAAAGCGAATTCTTCCCCATCATCAGCGCCATGAAGCGCGGCGACGACTATTATGGCCTGCCGACGGCGGTTCGTTCGCTCGCCCTATTCTACAACAAGAAGCTCTTCACCGAGGCGGGTCTGGACGCTGCCAATCCGCCGAAGACGCTCGATGAATTCGTCGCTGCCGCGGAAAAGATCGCCAAGCACGACGCCGCCGGAAACCTCACCGTTGCCGGGTCCACACTCGACATGGGCGGCCAGGACCACCAGTGGTGGCGTGAAGTCCTCATTCGCCAATATGGCGGTGAGCCCTATACCGATAATGACCAGAAGGTCGCCTATAATAGCGAGCCGGGCATTCAGGCCCTGAAATTCTACACCAGCCTGCAGCTTGAAAAGAAGATCGGCCAAGTGGGTTTCATGGATGAGGGCCAGGCGGCCTTCCGCGCCGGCAAGGCCGGCATGACCATTGACGGCACCTTCCGGCTGGGCTCGTTCCGCACCATCAAGGATTTCGAGTGGGGCGTGACCGAACTTCCCACCAATGACAAAAATATCCGCTCCAACTATGCCAGCTACTTCGCCAATGGCATCAGCGCCAAGACAACGGGTGAAGAACTTGAGGCCTCCAAGAAGTTCCTCGCCTATATCTCCTCGCCGGAAGCCATGGCGATCTGGCTGAAGACGGTGGGTGAACTCCCGGCGCGGCGCTCTGCGGCGCTGACCGAAGAAAACCTGAAGGACCCGATCTACGCGCCGTTCCTGAAGGGCTTGGAATACGCCCACACGACGCTGTTCATGGATGAGGCCGCCCAGCGGCAGAATGCCATCGACATGACCAACCGCGTCCTGCTCGAGGGCCAGTCGGTCGAAGATTCCATCAAGCAGGCCTCCGAGGCCGAGCAGGAAATCATCGACGCGGCGAAACCCTGAAAACCGCAGGTCCAACCATGACAGCGATAGATCAACAGGGGGCGGCATCCGGCCGCCCCGGCGGCTCCTTCGGGGATCGCCTTTCCATGCGCACGAAACGGCTTTTGTGGATCTGGAGCTTTCTGGCGATCCCGATCCTCTTCTACAGCGTCATCCGTTTTTACCCGACGCTACAGGCCTTCTATCTGTCCTTCACCAACTGGGATCTTCTGCGGCCGGCAAAGTTCATCGGCGTCGCCAATTATGTGAAGCTGTTCAAGGAACCGCAATTCTGGAAGGTCTTCAAGAACACCTTCACCTATCTCATCATCGGGACGCCCATCAGCCTCGTGCTGGCTTTCGGCATCGCCTTTTATCTCGACCGGGTCCGCATCCTGCACGGGTTCATCCGCGCGCTCTATTTCCTGCCCTATCTGACGACGGCGGCCGCGATGGCCTGGGTCTGGCGCTGGTTCTATCAGCCGCCGCCCATCGGCATCATCAACGACGTGTTCGGGATGATCGGCATTCCTCAGCAGCCCTTCATCCGCTCCACCGATCAGGCGCTTTATTCGGTCATGGTGACAGCCATCTGGGCGGGGCTCGGTTTCCAGATCATCATCTTCATGGCGGGCCTGCGCGCCATTCCGACGACATTCTACGAAGCCGCCCGCATCGACGGGCTCGGCGAGTGGGCGATCCTTCGAAAGATCACGCTGCCGCTTCTGAAACCAACCACCGTTTTCCTCGTGGTCTTTTCCTCGATCGGCTTCCTGCGCATCTTCGACCAGGTCTACAACATGACCACCAACGATCCGGGCGGACCGCTCGGCTCAACCAAGCCGCTGGTGCTGATGATCTACCAGACCGCGTTCAACTCCTATGCGATGGGTTATGCCGCCGCACAGACGGTCGTCCTGTTCACCATTCTTCTTGTCGTATCGCTGGTCCAGCTCTGGGTCCTGAGGGAAAAGAAATGAGCGAAGCGTCGCCACTCTCCCACGCCCGCGTCCGCCCCGGCCGCATCGTCACCTGGACGCTGCTGTTCATCGGCGGCCTTATCATGGTCTCACCGCTGCTCTTCATGTTCTCGACCTCGTTCAAGACGGCGGATCAGGTCTATGATCTCAGGCTCATCCCGGCCGCGCCGACGCTCGCGAACTACATCACCGTGATGGCCGACGGCCGTTTCCTGCGCTGGTTCTTCAACTCGATGCTGGTTGCGGTCATCGTCACCGTTTCCAACTGCTTTTTTGACAGTCTGGTCGGCTACACGCTGGCGAAATTCGAGTTCCGCGGCCGTTATTTCATCTTCCTCGCCATCCTGTCGACGCTGATGATACCGACCGAAATGCTTGTTATTCCATGGTATCTGATGTCCAGCCAGCTGGGCTGGCTCGACAGCTACTGGGGCATCATGTTCCCGGGAATGATGACGGCCTTCGGCACCTTCCTGATGAAGCAGTTCTTCGAGACGGTTCCGAACGACTTCATCGAGGCCGCACGCGTCGATGGGCTCAACGAGTTTCAGATCTGGTGGAAAGTCGCCCTGCCGCTCGTCACGCCGGCGCTCTCCGCTCTCGCAATCTTCACCTTCCTCGGCAACTGGACAGCCTTTTTCTGGCCGCTGATCGTCACGACAAGCAAGGAGCTCTATACGCTGCCGGTCGGGCTTTCGAGCTTTGCGGTGGAACAGCAGATCCAGTGGGAAATGATCATGACGGGCGCTGCCATTGCGACCATCCCCACCCTTATCGTCTTCATCGTCCTGCAACGCTACATCGTTCGCGGTGTGATGCTGGCGGGTCTGAAAGGATAATATCATGGCCGATATCAACCCGCGCCTGTCCGATACCAGCAAGTTTCCCGATCCGGTCTACAAGGAAACAGTGCTGCGCCCGCTGTTTGATGGCGCCAAGAACCACCATGTCGACGGGTTTCGCCGCATCGACCGTGCGCATCTCGTCATGCTGCGCGAAACCGGAATTCTCGACGCCGAAACGGCGGCGAAAATCGCCGGCGCGCTCGAAGACATAGACAGAACCATCGAGCCATCGGAGCTTGTCTATACCGGCGAGGTCGAGGATTTCTTCTTCCTGATCGAAAAGGAACTGAAAGCCCGTATCGGCGTCGATGTCGCCGGCCGCCTGCATACGGCCCGCTCGCGCAACGATATCGATCACACCCTGTTCAAGATCGGCCTCAAGGAAAAGATCGACACGCTCACCTCCAAGGCGCGGGTTCTGCTGAAAGCGCTGATCGATGCCGCCGAGCGCAATCAATCCACCCTGATTGTGGCCTATACGCATGGGCAGCCGGCGCAGCCCACCACCTTCGGCCATTATCTCTCCGCCGCCATCGAAGTGCTCATTCGGGATATTGACCGCTTCGCGGAAGCTCGCCGTATCGTCGATCTCTCACCGATGGGCGCCGCCGCCATCACCACCTCCGGCTTTCCCATTGATCGCGCCCGCGTCGCCGAGCTTCTCGGTTTTGCCGCGCCGCTGCGCAATTCCTATTCCTGCATCGCCGCCGTCGACTATACGACGGCGACCTATGGCGCGATCGAGTTGATGTTCCTGCATCTCGGCAGGCTAATTCAGGACTTCCAGTTCTGGACGAGCTTCGAAGTCGGGCAAATCTATGTACCGAATTCGCTGGTGCAGATTTCCTCGATCATGCCGCAGAAACGCAACCCGGTGCCGATAGAACATCTGCGCCACCTCGCCAGCCAGACATTCGGCCGGGCGCGGACCATGCTCGACGTGATGCACAATACGCCCTTCACCGATATGAACGACAGCGAAGGCGAAACGCAGGGCATGGGTTACGAGGCCTTCGCCTCGGCCGGCCGGGTTCTCGATCTCCTCGCCAGCCTTGTCGGCCAGATCAGCATCGATCCGGAAAGGGTCGACCAGAATATTCGCCGCTCCTGCATCACCATCACGGAACTGGCGGATTCGCTTGTCCGCATCGAGGACCTGTCATTCCGCCAGGCCCATGAGATCGCCGCAACCGTCGCCAAAAGCGTTGTCGCGCTGAAAGGCGATCTGCCGAATGACGGCTACCAGCCGTTCCTCAACGCGTTCGAGGAACTGGCGGGGCGCAAAACCGGCATCAGCGAAGAAAAGTTCAGGCAGATCGTCTCGCCGGAGCACTTTGTCGCGGTGCGCAGCCGCTTCGGCGGCCCTGCCCCCGAACCGATGCGGGAGGCGATTGCCGCCTATCGCGGCAAGCTTGGTGCATTCGAGGCGGAAGCGCAACGATCCGCCGATCACGAAGCGGCGAAGGCCGCCGAGCTTGCAGAGAAATTCACCGCCCTGACGGGAGCGCGATAATGGCGACAATCGAACTCAATCAACTCGTGAAGCGCTACGGCAAGGTGGAGGCGGTCAAAGGTATCGACCTTGCCATTGAAGACGGCGAATTCGTCGTTTTTGTCGGCCCGTCCGGCTGCGGAAAATCGACGACACTGCGCATGATCGCAGGGCTCGAAGAAATTTCCGATGGCACGCTGAAGATCGGCGGAAACGTCGTCAACGAGAAGGAACCGAAACAGCGCAACATCGCCATGGTCTTCCAGAACTATGCGATCTACCCGCATATGACGGTTCGCCAGAATATCGGCTTCGGGCTTTATACCGCAAAGCTCGACAAGGCGGAAAAGAACCGGCGCATCGAAGAGGCCGGCCGGGTACTGGGGCTTGAGGCGCTGCTCGACCGTCGGCCAGCGGCTTTGTCTGGCGGCCAGCGGCAGCGCGTCGCCATCGGCCGTGCCATGGTGCGCGATCCCGCAGCCTTTCTTTTCGACGAGCCGCTCTCCAATCTCGACGCCCAGCTGAGATCGCAGATGCGTATTGAAATCAAGCGCTTGCATCAACGTCTTAAGACGACAACCGTCTACGTTACCCACGATCAGGTGGAAGCCATGACCATGGCGGACCGGATCGTTGTCATGAAGGACGGCCATATCCTGCAGGTCGGCACGCCGACTGAACTCTACGAAACACCCGTCGATGTGTTTACCGCCCGCTTTATCGGCAGCCCCTCGATGAACCTCCTGCGAGGGACCAAAACAACCAACAGCGTTACGCCCTCCGCCACGGGCGAGTTTTTGATCGGCGTGCGGCCGCACGACCTGCTGGTGGGCGAGAGCGAAGCGCCGCAGGGCACGTTCAAGCTTGAAGGAACGGTAACCGCGGTCGAGCCTCTTGGCCCGGAAACACTGGTTCATCTGGATACCGACACCACCTCTGTGATTGCCACCGCGAGAGGCAAATCCATCCCGGCAGTCGGCAGCCGGCTGCAATGCCGGGCGGAAGCAGGCGCGCTTTATCTTTTCGATGCGAAGACGGAAAAGCTTCTGGGCCGCGCATGATGACAACAGAAAAATCAGCCGTCATCAGCATTGGCCGCATCTATTGCGACCTCATTTTCACCGGGCTTGACGAATTGCCGGTGCTCGGCCGGGAACTGTTTGCCCGCGACATGGAAATCGCCGCCGGCGGCGGGGCTTTCATTGCCGCTGCCCATTTCGCTCATATCGGCCGTCCCGCTGCGCTGCTGGCAAGGCTCGGCACCGATACCTTCTCGCGCGATATCGGTGAGAAAATGCAGAAGAGCGGTGTGGACCTGCAATTTCTGGAACATTCAGCGGATGCGGGGCCGCAGGTCACGGTGGCGACAGTGGTTGGCCATGACCGCGCATTCTTGACGCGCCGCGCCGGTGCCGCCCGGCCTTCGACACTGGATGCCGCCTTTGCGTGGGACAAAGCACGGCATCTGCACATCGCCGAATTCGCTACTCTGCACGAAATTCCCGATCTCGTCGCGCGCGCCAAGGCAAGCGGATTGTCCGTCTCGCTCGACCCGAGTTGGGATGCCTCGCTGATCTACGACAAGGGTCTGCTCAAGGCCTGCGCCGGCGTTGACGTGTTTTTGCCCAATCTCGAGGAAGCCGAAGCGATCACGGGCCATTCGGAACCGGAAACAGCCATCCGGGCATTGGCGGCGGCTTTCCCGATCGTCGCCCTCAAAGGCGGCGCCGAAGGTGCATGGGTATCCTCTGCCGCCGGGATTTACCACAGGGGGGCCCAGAAGGTTCTGGTGGTCGATACGACCGGCGCAGGCGATGCCTTTAATGCCGGCTTTCTTGATACATGGCTTCAGGGTCAGGACGAACAGCAATGCCTCGAAGCCGGCATCGCAGCGGGCAGTCTTGCCGTGCAGGCGGCAGGCGGCGCACCGAAGGTGACCGCCGCCCCGTGAGACGCCCTGCCCGCATCACTCCCCGCGCGGAAAACGCTGGTTTTCCTCCAGCACGTTGAGGTCCATGTGGTTGCGCATATAGCGTTCCGAAGCCTTTTGTAGCGGCTGGTAATCCCACGGGTAATAAGCGCCGTTGCGCAACGCCTTGTAGACCACCCAGCGCCGCGCCTGGCTTTCCCGCACGGCAGCATCGAAAACAGGCAATTGCCAGCGTCGGTCGATTTCGCTGGCAAGCGATGAAAGCACGGCACTGAAAGCGGGATCGCCGGCAAGGTTGTTGCGCTCTTCCGGATCGGCTTCGAGATCGTAAAGCAGCGGCGGATCAGCCTCGCAGACAGACAGCTTGTAGCGCCCGTCACGGATGGCAACGAGCGGCGCGATCGAGCCTTCGGCTGCATATTCCATCGGCACCGGGCCGCGCTCACCGGTGCCGTGAGCCAGTGCCGCCAGATCCTCGCCATCCGTCCAGCGTTTGAGCGAGGTGATGTCTAGGCCAGCCAGACCGCAGAGCGTCGGCGTGACATCAAGCGTCGAGGCGGGCGTGTCGATCAGGGCCGGCTGCCAGCCGGGTGCGGCGATCATCAACGGCACGCGGGCGGAGCCTTCAAAGAAACACATCTTGAACCACAGTCCACGCTCGCCCAGCATGTCGCCATGGTCGGACAGGAAGAGGATGATGGTGTCCTCCTCCATCCGCGTCGCTTTCAGGACGTCGAGAATCTCGCCGACCTTCTCGTCGATATAGGAGATATTGGCGAAATAACCGCGCCGTGCCCGGCGTATCTGCTCCGGCGAAATATCGAAAGCCTCATGATCACAGGCTTCCAGCAACCGTTTCGAGTGCGGATCCTGCTCCTCGAAGGCAATCGCCGATGTCTGCGGATCAAGCGCCGGGCAATCCTCGTAGAGATCCCAGAATTTGCGCCGCGCCACATAGGGGTCGTGCGGATGGGTGAAGCTGACGGTCAGGCACCAGGGGCGGTCATCAAGCCGGCGCGACAGATCGTAGAGCTTGCGGGTGGCGTGATAGGCCACCTCGTCATCATATTCCATCTGGTTGGTGATTTCGGCGACACCCGCACCGGTGACGGAGCCGAGATTGTGATACCACCATTCGATGCGCTCGCCGGGCTTGGTATAATCAGGCGTCCAGCCGAAATCCGCCGGATAGATATCCGTCGTCAGACGCTCTTCGAAGCCATGCAGCTGGTCGGGCCCGACGAAATGCATCTTGCCTGAAAGGCCGGTGTAATAACCGGCCGCCCGCAGATGGTGCGCATAGGTCGGAATGTCGGAGGCGAATTCGGCGGCGTTGTCGTACACCCGCGTGCGGCTTGGCAATTGTCCGGACATGAAAGAAGCGCGGGCCGGCGCGCAGAGCGGGCTTGCCGTATAGGTGTTGGCGAAGCGGACAGACCGCTCCGCCAGTGCTTTCAGATGTGGTGCGTGCAGAAAATCGGCCGGACCATCGGGAAAAAACGTCCCGTTGAACTGGTCGGCCATCAGGATCAGGATATTGGGACGCGGCATTTCGACTTTCCGGCTTAGAGACCAAGCTTGCCCTTGACGGCGTCCGCACCCGGCTTGCCATCGAGCGTAGTGACACCCTGCAGCCAGCCATCCAGCGCTTTGGGATTGGCCTTCAGCCAGGCCGTCGCCGCCGCCTTTGAATCCTCGCCACCGAGAATGGAGCCCATCAGGCTGTTTTCCATGCCGATATCGAACTTCAGGTTCTTGAACAGCGTCGCCGCATTCGGGCATTGCTGCGACCAGCCGGTGCGGGCCAGTGTATAGACTTCAGCGCCGCCGAAATTCGGGCCGAAATAGGCATCGCCGCCGGAGAGGTAAGCGATATCGATCTTCTCATTCATCGGATGCGGCGCCCAGGCGAGGAAGACCACGGCCTTCTTGTCCCTGCCCGCCCGTTCCACCTGCGCCAGCATTGCCTGTTCACCGGATTCGACGAGCTGCCAGCCTTTCAGGCCGAAATCATTGGCGTCGATGATCTTCTGAATATTCTGGTTGGCCGGCGCGCCCGGCTCGATGCCATAAATCTTGCTTTCGAACTCATCGGCATGTTTGGCGAGATCGGCAAAATCCTTCACGCCCTTTTCCGCCATATAGGAAGGCACCGCCAGCGTGAACTTGGCGCCCTCAAGGTTCTTCGTCATTACCTCGGCCGCTTTCGACGCGTTCAGATCGTCGACGAAGGATTTCTGGGCCGGCATCCAGTTGCCGAGAAAGACATCGATTTCGCCATTTTTCATGGCCTGGTACCCGATCGGCACCGACAGTGTCTTGACGTCGCCTTCATAACCCAGCGCATCGAGCAGGACGGAAGCGACGCCGTTGGTGGCGGTAATGTCGGTCCAGCCGGGATCGCTGAGGCGAATGGTCTTGCAGGTGGCGTCATCGGCCGCCTGTAGCGGGGTGGAGAATGCCGCCACGGACAGAATGAGACCGGCGGCGATGCGGTGCAGATGAGAAACGGTTTTCATTGCGGCTCCCCTTTTATTAGTCCAGTTTATTGAACACCACATTGTTTTTGCCTGTGAAGCAGGTATTTTTCGATGACTGATATAAGGAAATTTAATGTCTGACCGGCCGCTCGATCTCGGATGGATGCGCATTTTCACCGATGTCGCCCGCCGCGGCAGCCTCACGGCTGCGGCGGCATCGCTGCGACTGACCCAGCCGGCCGTCAGCTATCAGATGCGCAAACTCGAGGATGAGCTGGGCGTGGCTCTTATCCGGCGCAAGCATCGCGGCATCGAACTGACGGCCGAAGGACAAAAACTGTTCGACATCGTCTCGCGTAATGTCGACGCCATCGATCTTCTCGCGCAGCAGCTGCGCCGGACGGAGGATCGGCAGACTATCCGCCTGCATACGGACTATGCCTTTTCGTCCCTGTGGCTCATCCCGCGCATGCATGGTTTTCGAGCGCTCAACCCCGACATCAATATCCAGATCGTGGCAACGCAGGACCCTCTGGGTCAGGGCAAACACGATAGCGACGTGATGATCATTTTTGGAACGCGGCAGGAAGCGGGCGACGGGGCGGTGCTGCTGCTTTCGGAGAAGGTCACGCCGGTCTGTTCCCCGGCGCTTCTGGCTGACGCAGCCGCACCCGCGAGTGTCGCGGATCTCACACGGCTGAAGCTTATCCACCTGGAAAACACCTCCCAGGCGCACTGGTTCGACTGGCCGTCCTATTTCAAGCATTTCGGCGTGCTGAGAGGGCCGGAAAACGATGGCGGCGATATCAGTTTCAACAATTACACCATGGTGGTTCAGGCAACCATCGGCGAACAGGGTTTTGCACTCGGCTGGGCCGGGCTCATCGATCCGCTGCTCGAGGCGGGCGTGCTGGTGACCGCAGGCCCAAGCCTCGACGCACCGGGCCGCGGATACTGGCTGATGCGGCCGAAAAACAGCGATAATGCGGTGAGAAAACTCACCGGCTGGCTGATCGACGAGCGGCGGTGAAGACCACACCTATCACGCAGGTACCGTCCTGTGCCGGCCAATCGGCAGCATCATCGGCTTGCCCGAAGTCGGATCCTCGATGACCCGGCTTTCGATGCCGAAGACGTGACGGACATTCTCTTCCGTCAGCACCTCTTCCGGCCTGCCGCAGACATGCAGCTTTCCGTCCCGCATGGCGACTAGATGATCGGCATAACGCGCCGCGAGATTGAGATCGTGCAGCACCATGACGATGGTGGTTTCACGCGCCTGGTTGAGGTCGGTCAGAAGATCCAGCACTTCGACCTGATGGCTGATATCGAGGAAGGTGGTCGGTTCATCCAGCAGCAATATGTCGGTTTGCTGGGCGAGCGCCATGGCGATCCAGACACGTTGCCGCTGCCCGCCGGAAAGCTCGTCCACCGGACGCTCGGCAAGTTCGACCGTATCGGTGGCGGCGAGAGCCGCGGCGACGGCCTCGTCATCCTGCCGCGACCAGCGGGCGAACAGGCCGTGATGCGGGTGCCGGCCACGGCTGACGAGATCGGCAACCACGATGCCCTCTGGCGCGATCGGCGATTGCGGCAGGAGGCCCATGCGTCTTGCGAGGTCGCGCGAAGGGAGACGATGGATCGACTTTCCATCAAGCAGAACCTGGCCGGCGCGCGGCGTGATGAGCCTCGACATGCTGCGCAGCAGGGTGGACTTGCCGCAGGCATTGGCGCCGACGATGACGGTGATCTTCCCGCGCGGGACGGTGAGGTCCAGCCCGTCGATGATGAGGTTTTCGCCATATCCGGCAGAGAGGCCGCTTACGGAAAGGGAGTGGCTGGTCATAACGAGCCTCCGCTGCGGTTGACCCGCACGATAAGGTAAATCAGATAGGGCGCGCCGAGCGCGCCCGTGACGACGCCGACCGGATAACGGCCCGGCAACAGGAACTGGCCGCAATAATCCCCCACCAGCACGAGTGCCGCTCCGACCAGAGCCGCGGGAACGAGCAACGAGCCGTTGCTGCCGACGATGCGCGCCGCAATCGGCCCGGACAGGAAAGCGACAAAGGCGATCGGCCCGGAGACCGCCGTTGCAAAGGCGATCATGCCCACGGCGGCGATGATGACGATGATGCGGGTTCGTCCCACCCGCACGCCGAGCGCTGCGGCCGCATCGTCACCCAGTCTCAGAGCTTCCAGATCACGCGCACGGCTGAGGAGCAGGCTGCCGAACAGGATGAGCGCGACGAAAAGCGGCAGCAACTGGGCGATCTTCGCGCCGTTGACGCTGCCGGTCAGCCAGCGCATTGCCTCCTGCAGCGTCCAGGCCGGCGCGACGGAGAGAATATAGGCAATGAAGCTTTCAAGCATCGCCGACACGCCGATGCCGATAAGGATCAGCCGCGTGCCAGCCACGCCATTTCGGAAGGACAGGAGGTAGACCAGAAGCGCGACACCAAGACCAGCGGCGACGGCGAAGACCGAGACCAGCGGCCCGCTCATCTGCAAAACGACGATGGCGAAAACGGCCGCGACGCTCGCGCCGGAGCTGATGCCGATGATGTCGGGGCTGGCGAGCGGGTTGCGCAGCATGATCTGGAACGCGACGCCGCCGAGCCCGAAGCTCAGACCTGCGAGAACCGAAAGCAGCGCGCGCGGCAGGCGCAACTGCCCGACGGTGAAGGTGACGCCGGCAATATCCTCCCCCAGCAGAACGCGGATGACATCACCGGGCGGCGTGAAGGATTGCCCGAGCATCAGCGTTATTGAGAAAGCGGCGATCAGGAGCGCCGACAGGGCAGCGATGACAAGGCGACGCCAGCGCTGGCGGGCGTGGCGGTTGAAGACGAGAGTTTCGATGACGGGAGCGTGCATGGTCACAATTCGCGCACCCTCTGGCGTCTGACAATCCAGATGAAGAAAGGCGCGCCGACGAGCGCGGTGACGATGCCGACATCAAGTTCGGATGGCCGCGCCACGATGCGCCCGACAATATCGGCAGCAAGCAGCAGACACGCCCCGCCAAGCGCCGAGAACGGCAGAAGCCAGCGATTGTCCACGCCAACGAGCAGGCGGCAGAGATGCGGCACCACCAGCCCGACGAAACCGATCGGCCCGCAAATGGCTGTGGCGGCACCGCAGAGCAGAATGGCGCCGAAGGAGGCCACGGCTCTGGCTGCCATGACATTCTCGCCAAGCCCGGCGGCGAGTTCGTCTCCGAGCGCCAGAGAATTCAGCTTGCGCGCCGAAAGCAGGCTGATGATGAAGCCGGCGACCAGAAAGGGCAGCACGGTCTCGATGCGTTCGAATGTCGCCCCGCCGACACCGCCGATCTGCCAGGAGCGGATGCCGCCGGCAATGTCGCTGCGCGGCAGCACGACGGCGATGACGAGCGAGGAAAAGGCGACGGAGGTGGCAGCACCCGCAAGAGCGAGTTTCAGCGGGGTCGCGCCGCCTCGCCCGAGCGAACCGACGACATACACGAAAACCGCAGACGCCCCCGCACCGGCAATTGCGGTGATGATGAAGGCCTGCGCCGTGGCGATGCCGAACCAGACGATGCCGATGACGACGGCAAGCGACGCCCCCATGTTCACACCGAGAATGCCGGGATCTGCAAGCGGATTGCGGGTGACGCCCTGCATGATGGCCCCGGCCAGCCCGAGTGCGGCCCCGGAAAGCAGGGCGAGCAGCGTGCGCGGCAGACGCACCGCAACTGCCGCTTCGGCAACCGTCTCGACGCGGCCGCTCAGCCCGCCAAGAATATCCGCAAAAGAGACGTCACGCGTGCCGATGGCGACGGAGAGCGCACAGAGCAATGCGAGAAGCGCCAGCACTGCGCCGAGCCAGGCGGTTCGCGCGCGGCTGGAGCGGCCGGCGAGCAGCACCGTCGTCGCTTTGCCGGGTCCGGATATTGTCACTTCGATTTCCCGGAGGATTTGTCGGCGGCCTTTGCCAGGAGATCGGCATAGTCCTTCAATACCCAGGAAATCGACAGCGGCGTGGGGTTTGAAGCGGTGCCGAGCGGATCGCGACCCAGCATGACGATGGCATCGTTGGCAACGGCCGGCATGCGGGCGAGAAGCGGATCGGCGCGCATGGCGTTCAGCAGCGGCTGGCTGCCATAGGTCACGACGATATCGACATCGTCAAAGGCATCCACACGCTCGGCGCTGACGCCGGCGGCGAATTGCCCCGGCTTCGTCGCCTCCACGACGCTTTTCGGCGAGTCGAGCCCCAGATCGGCGAAGAACTTCACCCGGGTGTCATTGGCCGTATAGAAATTGACGACGCTGAGATTGGTGGCGTCGAGATGGGTGACGAACATGGCCGACTTGCCCTTCAGCTGCGGGTGGCCGGCGACAACCTGCGCGATTTCGCCCTCGATGCGTTTGATGAGCGCCTCACCCTCGGCCGCCATGCCGAGCCCGGCGCTGTTCAGCCGGATCATCTCGCGCCAGTCCGTCGCCCAGGGGGAGACGGGATAGGCGACAACAGGCGCAATCTGGCTCAGCGTATCGTAGTCGGACTGGCTGAGACCGGAATAGGCGGCAAGGATGACATCCGGCTGCGTTGCCGCCACGGCCTCGAAATCGATGCCGTCGCCCTCGTCGAACAGCACCGGCTTTGCCGCATTGAGTTCGGTAAGCCGCTTCGCCACCCATGGCAGCAGGCCGTCGCCGTCATCATCGCCGAAATTGGCCGCCGCAAAACCGACGGGCACGATGCCGAGCGCCAGCGGCACCTCATGGTTCGCCCAGGCGACAGTGGCTACCCGCTGCGGTTTCTTCGCAATCGTGGTCGTGCCGAACGCATGTTTGACGACGATGGGATAGCTGGTCGTCTCCTCCGCCGCGGCCATATCAGGCGCGATCATCGACAGGAAAAGCATGAATGCCGGAACGAGGCAGCGGAACGGGCGAAGCATGGCGAAGCTCTCAAAGGTTCAAAAGTGGACTTGAACTCTCAGCTTCAAATGCCCCCGTCAAGCCCAGGCAAGAAATGCTGCCGCAACAGCGGTGAAATTTCCGGGGTTTTGTACAAAACCGCAAAAAGTTACAATACCGGACAAACTTTCTCAAGTTATTGGGCGCTTCGAGAGTGGGCCGTGAAAACGGCGATCGGGGCATCAAGGTCTGGAACATACCAATGAATATCGAAACCGAAGGCAGACACCGTAAAACCGCGCGACGTCGTTACCAGGATGCGGCCCTGCTTGCCTGCACGGCGCTTGTCGCCACCCTGCCCGGCTCCCTGTTGGCGCAGGAAGCTGCCAATACGGGCGGCAGCACGGTTCTGGAACGCATCACCATCGACAGCGGCGACAATAACCAGAAATCGATCGTTGCCACCCGCACCACGAGCGGCAGCAAGATGGCGACCGATATTCTCGACACACCTGCCGCCGTTTCCGTCATCACCGCCAAGGAAATGCAGCAGCGCGGTGTGCAGACCGTGGAAGAAGCGTTGCAATATACCGCTGGCGTGACCACGGATTTTTACGGTTCCGACGACCGTTTCGACTATTTCAAGATTCGCGGTTTCGACGCCTATACCTATCGCGATGGCCTCACCCTCGGCCGCCCCTTCGGTGCGCTGCGCGAAGAAACCTATGCCTATGAGCGGGTGGAAGTGCTGAAGGGCGGCAACTCCACCACCTTCGGCGTTTCGGATCCCGGCGGCTCGGTGAATTATTCCACCAAGGTGCCGAAACGCACCCGTTTCGGTGAGGCCTATGTGACCGGCGGCTCCTATAGCCGCGCCGAAACCGGCTTCGATTTCGGCGACAACATCACCAGCGACGACACGCTGTCCTATCGTCTGACCGGCAAGCTCAGAAATGCCGACGCGGAATATGACTATTCCCGTGACGACGAGAAATTCTTCATGGGCGGCCTGACATGGCGTCCGACCGACGTCACCAGCCTGACCGTCGTTTACGATCATCTAAACAAGGATGGCGTTCCCGGCGGCGGCGGCCATCCCGTCGGCTCGCATTTCGACCGCAGCCGCTTCTTCGGCGAACCGGACTACAATTATCGCGGCACAAACCGCAATTCGCTGAGCGTGATGTTCGACCACGATTTCGGCTCGGGTCTGACCCTGAGTTCCAACGCCCGTTACAGCAAGGCGAATACGGACTTCGGTTATGCCTATATCTCGTCGACGCCGACCAACGGTTCGACCATCGCCAACCGTTCCTATTTCGGCAACGACACCGAGACCGAAAACTTCCTGATCGATACGCGCCTGCAATATGACACGCGGTTTGAAAATGTCGAAAGCCGCAGCCTCGTCGGCATTTTTTATAACAACTATGAATCCGGCAGCAAAAGCTACTTCGGGGCTGCGCCGAGCATCAACTGGATGAACCCGGTCTATACCGGCGCGCCCTCCTCGGTGCCGCTCTACGCCAGTTCGCTGACGGACCAGAAAACCAAGGCGATCTATCTCCAGCAGGACCTGACCTTTTTCGACAGGCTCACCGTCAGCGCCGGCCTGCGCAACGACTGGATCGACACCGAGCAGACCAACCGGCTGAACAGCACGACGGCAAGCGGCGACATCAGCGAACTGACCAAGCGCATCGGCGTGTCCTACAAGGTCACCAACGAAATCGCGCCCTATATCAGCTACGCCGAATCGGTGGTGCCGGCATCGGGCCTCACCGTTGAACCGGAGCGTGGCGAGCAGATCGAACTCGGCGTGAAATACCGGCCGGATGCTTTCCCGGCCCTGTTCACCGCCTCGATTTACGATCTGAAGAAGAACAACATCACCGTCACCAGCCCGATCACCAGCCTGCCGACCACCATCGGCGAGGTGCGCGTGCGCGGCCTCGATCTTGAAGCGAAGGCAGAGGTAACAGACAATCTCAGCCTGACGGCGGCCTATTCCTATCTCGATGCGGAGATCACCGAAAACGGCACCGGCGGCAATGTTGGCAACCGGCCGCAATTCGTCCCCGAGCATCAGGCTTCACTGTGGGTCAATTATACGCTCGAAGGCAACGACCATTTCGGCGACATGACCTTCGGTCTCGGCGGCCGCTATACCGGCGCCTATTATTTCGACAATGCCAACAAGGTCGAAACCGGAAGCAGCGTGACCGTGGATGCGGCATTCAGCTACAAGATTCAGGAAACCGCCTCACTGGATGTCAATGTCTCCAACCTCTTCAACGAAAAACACGTTTCGTATGGTGGGTTCGGCGCTGACTTCTACAATCCCGGCCGGGCGTTTTCCGTGACTTTGCGAAAGACGTGGTAGCGAAAAAATATCTGATTTCAAACTATTATAAGACAATTATAATGTTTCACGTCATCCTCAGGCTTGTCCCGAGGATCCAACCACGTATCGTAAGGTCACAAGGTCGCAAATCCTCGGGACAAGCCCGAGGATGACGTCGAGCAAGATTTACGGACGCGCGGACGATTGAGTGTAGACAGCAAAGGCCACCAATTCAAAGTAGCCTATGCAAACGCCGCCAGGCGGCCGGCGTGTTGCCCACGGACTGGCGGAAAGCCTTGGTCAGATGCGCCTGATCGGAAAAGCCGAGCTGGGCGGCGATATCGGCCACAGTCAGATCGCCTTCCAGCAGAAGTTTCTGGGCGGCATTGATGCGCCGTTCCAATTGCCATTGCAGCGGCGTCTTGCCGGTGGTCTGGCGAAACACGGTGGCGAACCAGCTTTCCGAAAGCCCGACAATATCCGCCATCTCGGCAACCGTCATACGGTCATCGCCACGCTTTTCGACCTGGGCAAGAAGCTTGTTCAACTGCGCCTGCGTCAACCTGCCATTCACCTGCTCCGGTGAAGGGCCGGGAATATCCAGCAGGCCGGCAACGATGCTGCCGACGAGACTTTCCGCATAGACCGCATGTTTCGAGGGCTCCGCCAGCTCATCGACAAGTAGCCCGGCAAGGGTTTCCACCGAGCCGATATCCTGTATCTCGACCGGGCGGCGCAGCGCCGTCATCGCCGCCGAACTGCCGACCGAAGGTGACAGGAAGCGCAACAGCCGGTCCTTGTGAATATGCAGGTTGAGATGCGAGAACCGGTGCGTGGCGTTGCTGCTCGTCCACATCGGCACGCCAGCCGGCACATAAACCGCCCGCGTCATCGGCCGCGAATGGTTACTGAACTCGCCATTGCGGTTGGACATGCTGATGCGTGAAGACACATCGTTGAAAAAAATCATGATGCGCGGATCGGCAGCCAGATAATAACCTTTCGCCCCCATCTGGCTTTCCGCCTCCCAGAAAGCACTGACGAGCCCGTCCAGCTGGCGCCACTTCACCGGCGCAGTGACGCTGATCCCTTCCGTGTGCCAGGTCATGGAATGCCAGAAACTCAATGCGGGTACCGTCCGGTTGTCGGGTCTGGGTTGAGGGCTTGGAAAGACAGGCGCGCCACGCCAGTCATCGCGCTTCGCCCCAATAACATGACTTATCAATTCATGTTAATAGCAAAGATCGTTATGAAGAGAAACATCCACTGACGCGACCGCCCTGGAACCTCTGCCCAAGACACCCGTTGAACTCCTGACAGGAACGCAACAATGGAGACTATCATGGACAGCAAGAAGGAACCGGGCAACTTCGCGGACAAGAAGCGCGAAGAGAAGGGCCGCGGCGTCATCGTTGCCGGGCCGGATGCGCATGAAAATGAAAAAAGCGGCAAAGCGCCCTCGGAAAGGGCCGAAAAATCCTCTCCCAGCAAACCGGTTTCGTCTTCGGACAGGCGATAGGGCAGCACATCCCACTGCGAGCGGAATGCAGAGGCTAATAACCTCCCCTCATGCCGGATCGCGTGGTGACTGATCCAACCTCGCCAACCCACCGGCCGCAAAAACACCTCCCCGATCGCTCAGGGAGGTGCATCATCATTGAACGGTCGGCCGTTCCTTACAGAAGGTCGAAACGGTCAGCGTTCATCACCTTCGTCCAGGCGGCGACGAAATCACGCACGAATTTCTCCCTGCTGTCGTCCTGCGCATAAACTTCCGCATAGGCGCGCAGGATGGAGTTCGAACCGATGACGAGGTCCACGCGGGTCGCGGTGTACTTGGCTGCCCCGGTCTTGCGGTCACGAATCTCATAGAGATTGTTGCCGGTCGGAACCCAGGAATAGGCCATGTCCGTCAGCGTGGTGAAGAAGTCCGTCGTCAGCGCGCCGGGCTTGTCGGTGAACACGCCGTGCGCCGTCCCGGCGTAATTGGTGCCGATGACGCGCAGGCCGCCGATGAGCACGGTCAATTCCGGCGCGGTCAGGCCGAGAAGCTGTGCGCGATCCAGCAGCAGTTCTTCGGGGCTGACGACATAGTCCTTCTTGACCCAGTTGCGGAAACCATCCGCCAGCGGCTCAAGCGGAGCAAAGCTGTCGGCATCCGTCTGCTCGGCGGAAGCGTCACCACGGCCGGCCGCAAAAGGCACGGCAATGTCGAAGCCGGCCGCCTTGGCCGCCTGTTCCACACCGTAATTGCCGGCGAGAACGATCACATCCGCGATGCTCGCGCCGCTTTCACGGGCAATCTGCTCCAGAACCGAAAGCACACGGGAAAGACGGGCGGGCTCATTGCCTTCCCAGTCCTTCTGCGGTGCAAGGCGGATGCGTGCGCCATTGGCACCACCACGTTTATCCGAACCACGGAAAGTGCGCGCGCTGTCCCAGGCGGTCGAGACCAGATCGGCAACCGTCAGACCGGAGGCGGCGATCTTTGCCTTTACGGCAGCGACATCGTAGCTCGTGGAGCCTACCGGGATCGGATCCTGCCAGATCAGGTCTTCGGCCGGAACATCAGGGCCGATGTAACGCGCCTTCGGTCCCATGTCGCGATGCGTCAGCTTGAACCATGCGCGGGCGAAGACGTCCGAGAAATGATCCTGGTCGTCCTTGAACTTCAGCGAAATCTCGCGGTAGATCGGGTCGACCTTCAGGGCCATGTCGGCATCGGTCATCATCGGAATGGTGCGGATCGAGGCATCCTCGACGTCCACGGGCTTGTCTTCTTCGGCGATGGTGATCGGCGCCCATTGTGATGCACCGGCAGGGCTGTGGGTCAAGGTCCACTCATGCTTGAACAGCATGTCGAAGAAGCCGTTGTCCCACTTGGTCGGCTCGCTCGTCCAGGCACCTTCGATACCGGAAACAACCGTGTCGCGACCAATGCCGCGGCCCTTGGTGTTGATCCAGCCAAGTCCCTGAAATTCCGGGCCTGCGGCTTCCGGATCGGGGCTGAGGTTGGCGGCGCTGCCATTGCCGTGCGACTTGCCGATGGTATGGCCGCCGGCGGTGAGAGCCACGGTTTCCTCGTCATCCATACCCATGCGGGCGAAGGTCTCGCGCATCTGCGCCGCCGTTGCCAGCGGATCGGACTTGCCGTTCACACCTTCCGGGTTGACGTAGATGAGGCCCATCTGCACGGCAGCGAGCGGGTTTTCCAGCGTCTCGGGCTTGGTCACGTCGCCGTAACGGCCATCGCTCGGCGCCAGCCATTCCTTTTCGTCACCCCAATAGGTGTCCTTTTCCGGAGCCCAGATGTCTTCACGGCCGAAGGCGAAACCGAAGGTCTTCAGACCGGCGACGTCGTAGGCAATGGTGCCGGCGAGCGCGATCAGGTCTGCCCAGGAAATCTTGTTGCCGTATTTCTTCTTGATCGGCCAAAGCAGACGGCGGCCCTTGTCGGTGTTGACGTTATCAGGCCAGGAATTGAGCGGGGCAAAACGCTGGTTGCCGGTGTTGGCGCCACCACGACCGTCCGTTACGCGGTAGGAACCCGCCGCATGCCAGGTAACACGGGCCATCATGCCGACGTAGCTGCCCCAGTCGGCCGGCCACCATTCCTGGCTGTCGGTCATCAGGGCGCGCAGATCGGCCTTCAGGGCCTCGACATCGAGCGTCTTCAGGGCTTCGCGATAGTTGAAGGAGGTGCCGAGCGGATTGGTCTTGGTATCGTGCTGATGCAGGATATCGAGGTTCAGCGCATTCGGCCACCATTCGGTCACCGATTTACCCGAGGCCGTGTTGCCTCCATGCATGACGGGACACTTGCCAGCCGGTTTTGAAGTTGCGTCCATTTCGCCCTCCGATGGGTTTAGCAATTAAACAAATTATCAGTTCGACATGTGCAGCATTCCGAGCCAGAGGCAGCGGCAGGTCATCAAGGACTCTGCTGCGACGCCGGTGATCGTTCACAGCTACAGCTTCTTTCTGTCATGAAGATGACTAACAGCCGGGTTCCATAATTTCCAATTGTATATTCTAAAGGCTGCGATATGCTGAGCTTATGATTTCGCTCTCCATGAAACATCTCCGTTATTTCGATGCGCTGGCCAAGATCGGCCATTTCGGGCGTGCGGCGGAAGCCTGTGCCATCTCCCAGCCTGCACTATCTTTGCAGATACGGGAACTGGAGGAATTAATCGGTGCGCCGCTCGTCGAACGCGGCAGCCGCCAGATCAGGCTGACGGCGCTTGGTGAGGAATTTGCCGAACGCACCCGGGCCATCCTGCGTTCGGTGGACGAGTTGCAGGATCTGGCGCGCGCGGGGCATGGCCCTCTCAGCGGTCGCCTGCGCATCGGTGTTATTCCCACCGTTGCGCCCTATCTTTTGCCACAGGTGATCAAGACGCTGACCCGGCATTATCCCGGACTGGAGGCGCGCCCGCGCGAAGCGGTAACGCAGAAGCTCATCGAAGACCTTCTCGAAGCCCGACTCGACATGGCAATCGTCGCGTTGCCCGTTTCGGAACCCGCGCTGGAAGAAGTGCCGCTGTTTTCGGAGGAATTCATTCTGGTGCGGCCGATGGAGGATGCGGGCATGCCGGTGCCGAGCGCCGACAAGCTGGGTGAAATGCGCCTGCTATTGCTGGAGGAAGGCCATTGTTTCCGCAACCAGGCGCTTTCCTTCTGCAGCACGACCAATGCGCCGCCGCGCGTGCTGATGGAGGGCTCTTCGCTCTCCACCCTCGTACAGATGGTCGGCGCCGGCATCGGCGTCACGCTCATTCCGCAGATGGCGGTCGATATGGAAACACGGCAATCCACCGTTTCGGTATTCCGGCTTGCGGAACCGCGCCCGTCGCGCACCATCGGCATGGTCTGGCGCAAGAGCAACCCGCTCTCGGCGCAGTTCGCCCATATCGCGGAGATCGTCCGCGAATGCGGCCTTCAGAAGCTCGGTCTCGCGGCATAGGCACTTGGTTCGGACGATCGCGCGCGCCGTAACGCACGCAATCTACACATAAAGCGGCTGGCCTATCGCGCCGCGACTTTCGCGTACCCGTCGTCGGTCCATTGCGGCGGCGCGCCGAACTTGTCGGCCACCATGCCCTTCAAGCCACGTGACCGGCCATAGGCATCGCACTCGACATATTTCGGTTTTCCGCCCAGAGCCGACCGGATTCGATGGCCAGAGGGAATAGAGAGGTTCAGACCGTCGGAAACCTTGCCTGACACCAGAATACGCGCAAAATAATTGGAGAAATCGTCGGCGAGCCCGTAGGCATCGCCGATCTCCGACACTCGGGCCTTACCGGTAATGGAGTTCGCGCCCTTGGACCAGACGGCCGCCGCGCGCTGGACGCCGCTGCTATCCACCGCCTCGGCCTCGACGGCCAGCCCGCCGAGCCCGAATGGGAGACGCGGCACGCTGACCGGCAGGACGAAGCCGCTGCCGAGTGTCACGGCCGTTGATACCCCGGCCATGGTCTTGTCGGTTGGCACCAGATCGGTGATGACCGTGCGCACTGTCATATCCGCCGGCTGGCCAAGGGCGGCGATCCGGTATTTATCGCTGAGCGCCACGCAGATGGCGCGATCCAGTGCATTCGAAACAAGGGCACGATCCCTTTCCGATGTGACCCGCGACGAGGCGGCGAAGGAGAAGGTGGTCGGGACGATGGCGACGGTCTTGACCCCGGCCAGCCCGGTGGCGTCCACGAAGGTTCGCGATTTGGTGAACTTTCCCTTGGCCGGGCTGAGCTGCGCATAGGAGGTGAGCGTGCCACCTTCTTTCAGCGGCACGGAGGTGCAGCTGGACATGAGGATGGCGAAGGGCAAGGTGGCGAAGGCGACACCGCGGCTGCGGGAGGCCTTGTCGCCGGAACCCCGGGCAAACAGATTCCACTGTTGTTTCACTGCACGTACTCCGGTTGGGATGATTGATCCTGTGCCCCACACGGTACGACAGCTAAAATTGCGGCAACATTACAATCACCCGCCTCTGGACAGCGCGCAACGCAACGATCAGAAACGTAACCGGAAGGTGCTTCCGAAGGCGCTGCTATCCAGAAAGATTCGCCCGTTATGGTTGGCGACGATCTGCTTGACGAGGCTGAGGCCAAGCCCTGCCCCGGTGCTGCGCGGTGTGATGCGGTAAAAGGGCTCGAAAATCCGTTCCCGCTGGTCTTCGGCTATCCCCTGCCCCTCATCGGAAATCGCGATCTCACCATTGGCGAGAACCGAGATATGGATCATCCCCCTGTTCCCACCATAATCGATGGCATTGCGCACGATGTTGCTGATCGCACGCGGCAGGGTGAAGGGGTCGCCCATCACCTCATATCGCGCGATCTGCGTGTCGAAGGAGATGTCATAACCCGCCGAAAGCGCAAGCGGGGCGAGATCGGCGACGACGGTGCGGGTCATCTCGACGAGCTCCACCGGCTCGCGCCTGTCGTTCACCTGATCGTTTCTTTCGAAGGCGAGAAGCTGTTCCGTAGTCTCGCCAAGCCGCGCAACATCCTCCATCAGGCGTTGCTGTTCCGGCCCCGGCAAGCCCTCTATCCGGGTCTGCATGATCGCAATCGGCGTTCTCAGCTCATGCGCCGCATCGATGAGAAAACGCTGGCGCGCTCGAAACTGCTCTTCCAGCCGTTCGAGGATGCTGTTGAAGGCAAGGATCAGCGGAACCACCTCGCGTGGCACATCCTCGACGGGAAGCTTTGAACCCGGCCGCCGCGGATCGATCTCGGGGGCCTTTTTGACGACAGAACTGAGGCCGGAAAGCGCCTGGCGCACGATGCGGGGAACCGAGAAGAACACGGCGGGCAGGATGACAGCCAGCAGGGGAACGTAAATCTTGTAGGTTCCGGCAAGAAGTGTCAGGAACTGCCCGCCTACATGCGTCGTTCCGCCGAACATGACCCTCACCGAACCCCATTTCGTTTCCATGCTTTCGACCAGGGCGACCTCGACGATGCCTTTTCCTCCGCGAATATCGGCATCCGTCATCAGATGTAGATACCGCGACAATTCCTCATAAACGGTAGGCACGGCGCCGTAGGTCGCCACCCGCCCATCCAGCGTGGAAGCCACGAACCACAGCGTTGAGTTCTCCGCCTTCAGGGCCTGCAATGCCGGGCCATCGGTAATGACCAATCCCTTTTGCGGATCGAGCGAAAGCGACTCATCAAGTGTGGCCGAGAGGTCGTCCCAGAGCGCAATATTGGGGGAAAGCATCATCACGCCGTAAAAGCAGAGCCCGATGATGACCACGGCAATCATGGCAGAGACGACGACGCTGAGCTGCCAGCTCAGTTTCCACCACAAGGACGGGTTGGACGTGCCCTGCGCTTTCATGCTTCTTCCTTCAACAGATAACCGATGCCACGAATATTATGCACGCCGACGCCTGCGGACGCATCGAGCAGGCGTTTTCGCAGCCGCGATATATGCGCGTCGAGCGCATTGGACTGGATCTCCTCCTCGTAATTGTAAACGGCTGCCTCGAGCGTGGAGCGCAGCACGGATTTGCCCTTGCGTTTCGCCAGCGCGATGAGAACCGCAAGCTCGCGCCTTGGCAGATCGAAGGGAACCGAATTGATCGTGACGCTGAGATGGAGCGGATCGATGACGATGCGGCCTGCGGTGATCTGGGCCGGCGCAAGATTTGCCGGCCTCCTCAGAACCGCGCGCACCCGCGCCAGCAGCTCGCCGACGAGAAACGGCTTGCCAAGATAATCGTCGGCGCCGCCGTCCAGCCCCGCGATCCGCTCTTCCGGCTCGTTCATTGCCGTCAACAGAATGATCGGCGTGTCGATGCCAGCGCGGCGCAGCTGCGGAATGAAGGAGAGCCCTTCCCCATCAGGCAGGCGACGGTCGAGCAGGATGGCGTCATAGACGTGTTGACGCGTCAGCTCCATCGCATCGCCGAGCCACATCGTGTGGTCGATGACGATCCCCTGCTTGCCGAGCGTCGCCGTCAGCGCATCCGCCATTTCCTTTTCGTCTTCGATCAACAGAAGTCTCATGCGTCACCGTCCCTTCGCCTTCCGTTTTCTGCCAGAAAGGTTGCGGCAGTATTGCGGCGAAGAAGACGCCAGAGCATTTACAACCAGGATCCATAACGGTTTCACCTCTGGAAAATGCATAAAAACAGAGCTTTGGAGCATTAGACGGTTCCGTTTAGGCAGGCGCGCCCCGGAGGGTAATGCTGCTGCAATTATGGATGCCTATCCAGAAACCATCCGCCTCGACAGAGGCAATGCGACCGCCTGAGCGGCGGTCCCGGGATGGAAAGGATTTCAGTATGTGGGTGAAGAGAACCATCAAGGCGGGGATCGCGCTTGCAGGTTGCGTTCTCGTTGTCACCGCTCTCGATCCGGCGCGCGGCAGCGTCGATGCGAATGAGCGTGTCAAAGGCATCGTGAACGGGCTCGTCGAAACCGCTTCGATGAGCCCCGCAGGCACGCCGTTCGAACTGACGGCCGCGGAAACGGCAAAGATCGGTACGCGCGCGATGGTGGAGCGGCTTGGCATCAGCGGCGAGCTTCAGCCGATCACCCGCGTGGTGATCCGCGCCCGTGAAGCCGGCAAGATCGTCGAAATGAATGTCCGCGACGGAGATGCCGTGCAGGCGGGCAAGCTGCTCGTGCGTTTCGAAACCGACGAGCTGCAATCGACGCTTTTACTGCGGCAGAGCGACCGAGATGCGGCCGAGGCCGAACTGATGCTGGCGATGCAGGCCCTGACGAGAACCGAACAGCTTGCCCTGAAAAACATCGCTTCGACGGAACAGCTCGACAAGGCGAAAAGCGATGTCGCGGTGAAGACGGCAAGGCTCCAGAGCCTTTCGGCGCAGGCGGATATCGCCCGCCTCGCCCTTCGCAACGCCGAAATCCGCGCGCCCTTCAGCGGCACCGTCACCCGGCGGCTGGCCGAGGCGGGATCGCGTGTCGGTGCGGATGGCGAGCTTCTCACACTGGTCGATACCAGCGTGCTGGAAGCGAAGGTTCTTGTCGCCACCCGCGACATACCACGCGTGGCGCTCGGCCAGACGGCGGAACTGGAAATTGACGGCCTTGGCGGCCAGATCGTCAAAGGCGCGGTGGACCGCATCAGCCCGGTTGCCGAAGACGGCACCCGTTTTGTCGCCGTCTATCTGCGGCTTGCCAATCGTGACGGCCGGCTGTGGGGCGGAATGTTCGCCAGCGGATCGATCCTCCTGCGTGAAAAGAACGATGCGCTTGTCGTTCCCGCAATCGCGCTGCGCAAGGACGAGACGGGTTACCATGTGCTGAAGGTGGAGGATGGCCATCTTCGCCGCCAGACGGTCGCAGTCGGAGCGCGCTGGAACGATGGCAGTCTGGTCGAGATTGCCGCCGGCCTGAAGAATGGCGAGACCATCCTCACCGCACCGCTTCCCGAACTGGGGCCTGACATGGCCGTCACCGTCGACAAGGCAGGCTGAAATGTTCTTGACCCGCATATCCGTTACCCACCCTGTTTTTGCCACCATGATGATGGTGGCGCTTCTGGTCATGGGCGCCTTCTCGCTGCAGCGGCTTGGGCTGGACCAATATCCCAATGTCGACGTTCCCGTGGTGGTCGTCGTCACCTCTTATCCGGGCGCGACGCCGGAGACGGTGGAGACCGAGGTGACACGCCCGGTCGAGGATGCGCTGAACGCCATTGGCGGCCTCGACGAGGTCACGTCCACCTCCTATGAGGGACGGTCCGTCGTCGTCGCGAAATTCAAGCTCGAGGTGCAGAGTTCGGCCGCCGCGCAGGAGGTCCGCGACAAGATCGCCGCCATCGAGGCGAATTTTCCGGAAGACGCCAAAAAGCCCGTCATATCGAGGTTCGACCCCGCCGCCGAGCCGGTCCTGTCGGTTGCGATCAGCTCGACATCGCTCGATGTACCCGCACTCACCACCCTTGCCGACCAGAAGGTGGTGCGGCAGCTGACGACCGTTACCGGCGTCGGCCAGGCAACGCTGGTTGGCGCCCGCAAACGGCAGATCGATGTGATGATCGACGAGACGCGCATGCGCGCCCTTGGAATAGGCATTAACGAGGTGGTGAACGCGCTGCGCGCCGGCAACAGCAACAGCCCGGCCGGAAGCGTCGTCGATCCCCTTTCCGAACGGACGATCCAGGTGCAGGGCCGCATCGAGGAACCGCAGGCGCTGCTGGACATGGTCGTGGCAAGGCGCGGCGGCGCGGCCGTCGAGCTTCGCGATGTCGCGAGGCTTTCGGAAGGGGCAGCCGATGCCGAAAGCCGCGCCCTCTATAATGGCCAGACGGCGCTGGCGATCGACATCGTCAAGGTTCAGGACGCCAATACCGTTCAGGTGGCGACGGATGTGAGAAAGCGCCTCGATGCGCTCAACACCGAGCTCGCCCCGCAGAACGTGCAGCTGCGTATCGTCACGGATTCATCGATACCCATTCGCGAATCCGTCAGCCAGGTACAGACGACGCTGATCGAAGGTGCGGCGCTCGCCGTCGCCATCGTCTTCCTGTTCCTCAATTCCTGGCGCAGCACGGTGATTACCGGGCTGACGCTGCCGATCGCCATCATCGGCACGCTCGCGGTGATCGATTTCCTCGGTTTCACGCTCAATACGCTCAGCCTGCTGGCGCTGACGCTTTCCATCGGCATTCTCGTGGATGACGCCATCGTGGTGCGCGAAAACATCACCCGCCATCTCCATATGGGCAAATCCCACCTGCGCGCAGCCCTCGACGGCACCAATGAAATCGGGCTTGCGGTCATCGCGACAACGGCGACAATCGTGGCGGTCTTCCTGCCGGTTGCCTTCATGGATGGCATCGTCGGCCGGTTTTTCTACGAATTCGGCGTCACCGTCTCCGCCGCCGTGCTGATCTCGCTTTTCGTCGCCTTCACACTCGATCCGATGTTATCAAGCGTCTGGTACGATCCGGACGCCCAACCCGATGCAAAACGCGGTCCGATAGGCCGACTGATCGCGCGTTTCGACCGCGGCTTCGAATGGATGGCCGGTCAGTATCGCCGCGCCATCGGCTGGACCCTGCGGCACCGGCTCGTCACCCTGCTTGTCACATCGGGCATCTTTATCGTCAGCCTGTTCATGGTGCCGCTGGTCGGCACGGAATTCGTTCCAAATGCCGATGAGGGCCGCTTCCAGGTCAACATCACCGCGCCGGTCGGCTCCTCGCTGGACTATACGACAACCAAGGTACGGCAGGTCGAGAAGGCGCTGAGGGAATTTCCCGAGGTCGAGATGCTTTATTCCACCATCAACACCGGCGGCGCCGCCGGCAAACATCGCGCCGCCATATTGGTGGGGCTGGCGCCGCTCGATATGCGAAGCCGAACCCCGCTCTCCCTTGCCGAGCCGGTTCGCAAGCGCCTGTCGGCCATACCTGGCATTGAGGTCACGATCCTGCAGAACGGCCTTGGCGGCGGCGAAAGCCCGGTACAGCTGAGCATCCTCGGCGACGACCGGGCTGTTCTTGAAAAAATCGCCGCCGGCCTGGTCGAAGACATGAAAAAAATTCCGGGCCTCGTGGATGTGACCTCCAGTGCGAAGGATGTAACCTCTGTCCTGTCGGTACGCCTGAAGCCTGCGGCGGCGAGCGATCTCGGCATTGCCCGCTCCGATCTTGCCACGGCACTCTCCCCCCTTATCGGCGGGGAGGATGTGTCGAAATGGACGGATACGGACGGCAATACGTACGATATCGTCATCCGCCTGCCGGCCGAGCGGCGGTCCGACCTGGCAAGTCTCGGAGAATTGATGATCGCAACCGGTCGCACGGCAGCGAACGGTGCACCGCTGATGGTGCGTCTCGATCAAGTTGCCGATATCGGCATCATGCCGGCCCCCGCCGAAATCCGCCGCATCGACAATCGCCGCGAGATACTGGTTTCGGCCAATATTGCCGGCCGCACGCTTGGCGACGTGACGGAGACCCTGCAGGGCCTGACCGCCGGTCTTGATCTGCCGAACGGCTATCGCATCCGCTTCGGCGGCGACGCCGAAACCATGCAGGAAACCGTCGGCCATATGGTCACGGCGCTCAGCATGGCCGTCATCTTCATCTACATCGTGCTCGCCTCGCAGTTCGGCAGCTTCTTGCAACCGCTCGCCATCATGGCGTCGCTGCCGCTGTCGCTCGTCGGCGTCCTCATCGGGTTGATGATCGCCGGCAGCACGATCAACATGTTCTCGCTGATCGGCTTCATCATGCTGATGGGCCTCGTGACCAAAAACGGCATCCTGCTGGTAGATTTCGCCAATCGTGAGCGGCGGCGAGGGCTTTCGCTGAACGAAGCGCTCGAGAATGCGGGCGTCATCCGCTTCCGTCCGATCATCATGACGACGCTTGCGATGATCTTCGGCATGATCCCGCTCGGCCTGGCCGTCGGCGGCGGTGGCGCGCAGCGCGCGCCGATGGCCCATGCGGTGGTTGGCGGCCTCATCAGTTCCACGCTGCTGACCCTGATCGTGGTGCCGACCATCCTGTCCTATCTGGACAGCATCATCAGGCGTTTCGCCCGCCTGTTACCGAAAGCGCCGGATGAAACGGGGCATTCTAACCATGAGGCGCAACCTTCCCAAAAGCAGCCGGCCTGACAAGGTCGGCTAGACACCAATCCGGCTGACAACGGGAAGGCGACACCGCCTTCCCGTCATTCCGAATGGTGCCCCTGTCGTCATCTCAGCAAAAGAATCGCAGCCGGGCCCGCCAGAAGCAAAGCGATGGCGATAATCGGATGGAGATAACGCAATAAGAAGCGGAGAACGGGACGACGTAAATTCATGCAACGGCTCCTGATGACAATCATCAGGCAAGGGTGGGCATGTCCTATTGCGGTGGCATTACAGTACCGGCTGCAGGAAGGAATGCCGGGCAGATGCGGTTACGGTCTCTCGCCGCTCTGGCGTTTCTTTTTCCCCTTTGGCCGGAAATCGACCAACAGTGATTTCAGTTCGATATCGCGAACGCGTCTTGCCGCCTCGTCAGGGCGCACCCATTCCAGCAGGCGTTCACCGTGCTCCTTGAAGGTCGCGTCCGTTTCCGTCACCTCTATCTGGAAGACGTCGACCATGCAGGGAACGACATCGCCATTGTCGAGCATCTTGAGATAGGTATAGCGGCCCACCGCATCCTTCTTCACCCGGCCACGCACGCCCGCCTCCTCCCACGCTTCGATCGCCGCCGCCTGATGCGGCTTCTTGCGCTTCATCGGCCAGCCGCGCGGAATGATCCAGCGCTGACTGGTGCGGGACGTGACGAGGAGGATTTCGACATCCACGCTATTGTCGGCATAACGGAAACAGAGCGCGGCATATTGCTGCCGGAAAGCACCGGTGAAGAGCTTTTCGGGAACCGCAGCCAGCTGCTGGAGCAGTGTGAGTGGACGGGCCGGACGGGTTTTCCGGCGTTTCTTGGAAGATTTCATATCCGTTGATAGTGCTGATTTTCCGGGTTGCATCAATGCCCCGCGTGCATTTATGACAGTTTTATGACAATCACCCCCCACAACTGATAAAGCGCCATTGAGGGCCAATTCGCATGATGAGTATTTTTCGCAAGCTGATGCCGCGCGAGGACCGTTTCTTCGACATGTTCAGCAAACATTCCGAAACCGTCATCAAAGCGGCTGAAGCCCTTGACCAACTTTTGAGCGGCGTCGACGTCGAGAAGAACTGCGACCTCATCGTCGCCCTCGAGCATCAGGCGGATGACATCACCCGCGAGGTGCTGCTTGCGGTCAGGCGGAGCTTCATCACTCCCTTTGACCGTGGCGACATCAAGGACCTCATCCAGTCCATGGATGACGCCATCGACATGATGCACAAGACCGTCAAGACCATCCGCCTGTTCGAACAGAGCGAATTCGACCCGCTGATGAAGGAGATGGGCCACGAGATCGTACGCGCGGCGGGCCTGATTGCAGAAGCCATTCCGCTTCTCAACAAGGTCGGCACGAATGCGCATCGCCTCTCGGCCATCGCCGAAGAGGTAACCCGCGTCGAAGGCCGCTCCGACGAGCTTCACGACCTGGGTCTGAAGGACCTCTTCCGCCGGCATGGCGCGAGCGGCGATGCCATGGCCTATATGATCGGCAGCGAAATCTACGGCGAACTCGAAAAGGTCGTCGACCGCTTCGAGGATGTGGCCAACGAGATCAGCGGCATCGTGATCGAGAACGTCTGATGGATGTCGCGCTTGCCCTGCCGCTGCTCGTCGGCCTTATCGCCATCGCGCTGTTCTTCGATTTCCTGAACGGTTTGCATGACGCCGCCAATTCCATCGCCACCATCGTCTCCACCCGGGTGCTGCGGCCGCAATATGCGGTCGCCTGGGCGGCCTTCTTCAATTTCATCGCTTTCCTGTTCTTCGGCCTGCATGTGGCGGAAACGCTCGGCACCGGCATCATCGATCCGGCCATTGTGTCACCGCAGGTCATCTTCGCGGCACTGATCGGCGCGATCGTCTGGAACATCGTCACCTGGATTTTCGGCATTCCCTCCAGCTCCTCGCATGCGCTGATCGGCGGCCTCGTCGGTGCAGGTTTCGCCAAGGTGGGCTTTAATTCCATCGTCTGGTCGGGCCTGCTGAAGACCGTGGGGGCGATCTTCATGTCGCCGGCCATCGGCTTTTTCCTGGCGCTCGTTCTCGTGCTTGCCGTGTCGTGGCTGTTCGTGCGGCAGACGCCCTTTGCGGTCGACCGCACCTTCCGCGTCATGCAGTTCATCTCCGCCTCGCTTTATTCGCTGGGGCACGGCGGCAATGACGCGCAGAAGACCATGGGCATCATCGCCGTGCTGCTTTTCAGCCAGGGGCATCTCGGCGAAAGCTTCTACGTGCCCTTCTGGGTGGTGATTTCCTGCCAGTCGGCCATGGCGCTCGGCACGCTCTTCGGCGGCTGGCGTATTGTCCATACGATGGGATCGAAAATCACCCGGCTGAACCCGATGCAGGGTTTCTGCGCCGAAACCGGCGGCGCGCTGACGCTGTTCGGCGCAACATGGCTCGGCATTCCGGTCTCCACCACCCACACGATCACCGGCGCCATCATCGGTGTCGGCGCTGCACGCCGTGTCTCGGCGGTGCGCTGGGGGCTTGCCGGCAATATCGTCATCGCCTGGATCGTGACCATGCCGGCAGCCGCACTGATCTCCGCTGCCGTTTACGGGCTGACCTCGCTGTTCTGATAGCTCCAATGCTGTCCCGATTTGCCGCACCTACCGGAACAAAAGCCACCCTGTGGCTGTTGTTCCGGGAGACCAATGCGGATCGCGGACATGGCACGGCAGGTTTTCTGGAAGGGTTATCTGAAGCTGTCACTGGTGACGGCCTCCGTCTCGCTGACGCCTGCGACGACCGAAGGCAACAAATACCGCTTCCACATCCTCAATCGCAAAACCGGCAATCGCGTCGAAAGCCGCTATGTCGACAGTGTCACCCACAGGCCGGTCGCCGCCAGGAACCAGGTGAAGGGTTTTCCGCGCGGCGAAGACGATTATGTGCTGCTGGAGGATGACGAGATCGACGCGGTGGCGCTGGAAAGCACCCGCACCATCGATATCAAGACCTTCGTGCCGAAAGGGTCGATCGACTGGATCTGGTACGACCGTCCGCATTTTCTGCGGCCGGAAGACAAGATCGGCACCGAAGCCTTCAGCGTCATTCGCGAAGCCATGAAGGCGAACGATGTTTTCGGCATTGCGCGTCTGGTGATCTACCGTCGTGAAAGGGCTGTGCTCCTCGAACCATCGGGAAAAGGCATCATCGTGTGGACGCTGCATTACGGCGAGGAGGTGCGCGAAAGCATCGACGCGCTGGAGCCGAAGATGAAAATCGACCGGCCGTTGCTGGACGCCATGGAAAAACGCATCGGCAAACAGGTCACGGGTTGGAAGCCAACTCTGGTGCAGGATCCCATTCAGAAAAAGATCAAGTCCCTGCTGAAGACCAAAGGCGAGGAGGCCTCCTCCTCGCCAAAGAAAACCGGCACGAAGGCCCGCACCGGCGGCAATGTCATCAACATCATGGATGCACTGAAGAAAAGCCTCGCTTCCGAAAAGAGAAGCTGAGGATCGGCGTCTTCACCGGGCCTTTTTCGGCAGCGGTTCGGCGGCGGTAAAAAATCCGTCCCACGGGTCTTTTTTCAACGCGGAAAGACGAGCCCCGATATTGTTGACGGTGAAATGAGCCGGGCCGATCTCGGCTGTCAGTTCCGACCATTCGAGCGGCGCTGAAATGGCGGCTCCCGGCCGGGCGCGTGTCGAATAGGCCGCAACCGCGGTATTGCCCCTGCCGTTGCGCAGATAGTCGATGAAAATGCGACCCTGACGTTTCGCCTTGGTGGCGACGGAGAGATATTTCTCCGGTTCGGCCTTCGACATATCAGCCGCCATGGCCTTGGCGAAGGCCTTGACCGGGGGCCAGCCCGCCTGCGGCTTCAGCGGTGCGACGACATGCAGGCCCTTGCCGCCCGAGGTCTTGACGAAAGCGGCAAGCCCGGCCTCTTCGAAACGCCGTTTCAGTTCCAGCGCCGCCTCGATCACCTCTTCCCATGCCACATCCTCGCCGGGGTCGATATCCATGGTGATCATGTCAGGCTTTTCCCAATTGGCGGTGGTCACGCCCCATGGGTGGATTTCAAGCGCGGCAGATTGCACGAGCGCCATCAGGCCATCAAAATCGGTGATGCGGATCAGCGGTTCACCGCCCTTGTCCTTGGGGTCTCTGATCTGCTCGACCGCCTTGTTGATGCCGCGCCAGGCATGTTTCTGGAAGAAACGCTGCCCTTCTATACCCTCCGGGCAGCGCAGCAGTGCTAGCGGCCGGTTGACGACAAAGGGCGCGATGTGCCGCCAGACCTGCGCATAATAATCGGCAAGCCCCTCCTTCGTCACGCCATCGTCCGGCCAGTACAGCCGGTCCGGATGGGTGAACTTGATCGTCGATTGCGGCGCCTTGGTGTCGGACACGGCCTTCTCCTCGCGTTCGATTTCTCCTGCGGGCTTGTCTTCGCGCAGCCCCCGGAAAGAGGCATGACGCAGATTGCCATCTCCAGACCATGCGCGAAACTCCACCTCCGCCACTAGTTCCGGCTTGACGAAATGAAGATCGCGTCGGGCAAGCGCGGTGAGTTTCTCACCGAACGGGCTTTCCTCGCGCTCAAGCGGCTTCAGCTGGCCAAGCAGCATCTCCGCCACTTCGCCCGTATAACCTGTCCCGACACGTCCAACATGGCGCAGCTTGCCATTTTCATAAACACCGAGCGCCAGCGATCCAATGGCGTGGTCCGATGTCGAGGAGACAGTATAACCACCGATAACGAATTCCTGTCGCATCGAGCATTTGGATTTTACCCATTCTCCCTTACGCCCGGAAACATATTTGCTGCTCTTGACCTTGGAAATGACACCCTCAAGACTGAGCCGACAGGCATGGTCGAGGACAAGCGCGCCACTTTCTTCAAAATGCTGGCTGTAACGGAGATAGGGATCGCCCGCCGGCAACAGCTTTTCGAGCAGCGCCTTTCGTTCGCTCAATGCCGCACCACGCAGATCGCTGCCATCGAGATAAAGAAGATCGAAGGCGTAAAACACGAAACGGTCGCTGCGTCCTTCGCTCAGATCCTGCTGCAAGGCGGAGAAATCGGAAGCCCCGCTATCGCGTTCCACGACGATTTCGCCGTCGATCAACACCGTTTCCACCGGCAACGCCTTGATAGCTCCTGTCACGGCCCCGCCGAATTTCTCCGTCCAGTCCAGCCCGCTGCGGGTCAGGAGCTGGAGCTTGCCCTGATCGACGCGCGCCTGCAGACGATAGCCGTCAAATTTGATTTCATGCAGCCAGCGATCTCCGTCGGGCGGTTTCGGCTTGAGCGTCGCGAGCGCCGGCGGCACAAAGGACGGCATAGTCTGTTTGCGCGCGCCTTTAGGCAGTGCATGCGCCTGTTTTTTGCCCGACGTCGAAACGGCGGCGTTTTTCGATACCGGCTTGGAATTCCAGGTATCTTTCGGTTTGGCCGCGACTTCCTCGACGCTGCGCCCGGTTTTCACCGATTCCGGCCGTTCCTCCAGAATATCCGCACCGCCTTTATGTCTGGCTTCCTCGTCGTCGCCCTTGATCAGCAGCCAGTTTTCCCGGCTTTCGCCCGGCTTTCCATGCATGCGCACCAGATGCCAGCGTCCTTTCAGCTTTTCGCCTTCCAGTTCAAATTCCAGATGACCTTTGCGATAACCTTTCCGAGCGTCACCGATCGGCTGCCAGATGCCGCGATCCCAGACAATCACGGTGCCGCCGCCATATTGTCCCTTGGGGATAACACCTTCAAAATCACCATAACTGAGCGGATGGTCCTCCACATGCACGGCAAGGCGTTTGTCCTCTGGATCGAGACTCGGGCCGCGCGTCACCGCCCAGCTTTTCAGCACCCCATCCATTTCCAGCCGAAAATCATAATGAAGACGGCGGGCATCGTGTTTCTGGATGACGAAGCTCGATCCCTGCTGTTCGATCTTCGCACCCTTGGGCTCCGGCGTCTTGTCGAAACTGCGCTTGGCGTTATAGGCCTGCAATCCCATGGATCAGCTCGCTTTCCGCGGCGCCTTGCGGCCTGCTGCCGTCGCCTTTTTCTTGCTGTCCGCTCCCGCCCCGGCGCTGCGGCGCAGGGCCTCCTTGAGATCGATGATATTGTCCTCCCGGCGCGGCGGCTGCTTGGCGATTTCCCGGCCTTCGATCTTGGCTTTCACCAGTTCGGCCAGCGCATCATTATAACGGTCGCTATAGTCTGCGGGATCAAACGTACCGGAGCGCTTTTCGATGATGTGACCGGCGAGCTCGAGCATTTCTTCATCGAACTCGATATCGGGGATCGACTTGAAGACGGATGTCTGCGAACGGACCTCGTAGCTGAAATTCAGCGTCGTCGCGACGAGAGCCTTGCCGCTCGGACGGATCAGCAGGACACGGTTGCGGCGGAAAAGCACCGCTTCGGCGAGAGCTGCGACATTCTCGTCGTCCATCGCTCTGGCAAGAAGCGTCAGCGCCTCTTCGCCACCCTCCCCGCCCGGCGCGAGATAATAGGACTTGTCGAAATAAAGCTTGTCGATCTCGTCACAGGGCAGGAAGTGACTGACACGAATGACCTTGTCGCTTTCCGGCATCAGCTTCGCGATCTCGTCGCCCTCGATGACGATATGATCGCCATTGTCGAGCTCGTATCCCTTGACCTGATCGTCACGAAGAACCGCATCGCCGGTATCACTATCAACATATTGCCGCTCGACGCGGTGACCGGTCTTGCGGTTGACGATATTGAACGCGATTTTTTCCGCCGAGGTCAGTGCGGAATAAAGGCCGATTTCGCAGTTGAAATCGGCAAAGGTCAGATGGCCTCTCCAGCTGGCTCTCCGGTTCATGTCCGTCGTCCCTCGTCATCGCTGCGGGAGGGCATTTCCCGGCGTCGGTCGCCGGCCAGAATGCGCTCGATGGCGGGTACATCCGCCTCCGCCAGAACCGGCACCGGGTCGGACGCCATGGCTTCCAGCACCTCCGGCGACAGCCCGCCATTGCGGATCACCCACTCCATCGCCTCGCGGGTCTGCCGCTCCGCTTTCAGCTGCGCATAAAGCGCCAGTATCAGCCGGTCGCGGACATCGAAGCTCTTCAAGCTACTGTCTGAACGTTCTGCCTGCCGTTTCATCTCGAAATCCTCAAAGGCCATCCGGCATTGGCGGGCATCGCCTCAGGCAATGCCCCTGCCGCCGGTGACGCCATAAACCTCGCCATTGATGAAGCTCGCATCCTGCGACGCCAGCAGCACGTAAACGGGCGCCAGTTCCACCGGCTGTCCCGGACGGCCGAAATCGCTGTCCTTGCCGAAATTCTTCACCTTCTCGTCCGGCTGGCCGCCGCTCGGCTGAAGCACCGTCCAGAGCGGCCCCGGCGCAACGGCATTTGCGCGCACGCCCTTTTCGATGAGCTGTTTGGCAAGCGCTTTCGTATAGGCGACGATACCGGCTTTGGTGGTGGCGTAGTCCAGCAGGATGGCGGAGGGCTCATAAGCCTGTATCGACGCCGTGGTAATCACCGACGACCCCGGCTTGAGATGGGGAACAGCCGCCTGCGCAATCCAGTGCAGGGCATAAAGATTGGTCTTCATGGTGCGGTCGAAATCGTCGGTCGACAGTTCTTCTATGTCTTCGCGATATTGCTGTCTCGCGGCGTTGATGACCAGAATATCCAGCCCGTCGAGATCGCCGGCCGCCTTCTCGACCAGTTCGCGGCACCATGCCTCATCGGTGATATCGCCGGGCAGCGCAACCGCCACGCGGCCCTCCGCCTCAATCAGCGCCACGACCTCCTCGGCGTCGGATTCCTCTTCCGGCAGATAGGAGATCGCCACATCCGCGCCTTCCCTCGCAAAGGCGATGGCGACCGCGCGGCCGATACCTGAATCGCCGCCGGTAATCAGCGCCTTGCGCCCGGCAAGCTTGCCGGTGCCCTTGTAGCTTTTTTCTCCATGATCAGGGAAAGGCGTCATATTCGTCACCAGACCCGGCATCTCCTGGGTCGGGGTCGAAAAGGGCGGGCGCGGATACTGGCTGCGCGGGTCCTGTGGCTCGAGGCGGTCTGTCATCGCGGTCTCTCCCGTCAATAGAAGTTCATCCGAGGCGCGTTCATGACAGGGGATCAAACCACTCCCGTCAGGCTGGTCGTCGGCACCGCCGGGGCAACCGCAGCATGGACGCGCCACACGCAAGCCTAACGATCTGCCGTCGCTCTCGTTCCATCCGATGTGGGAAAGGCGGAGGCGACGGCGTCCTGCACCGTCGCCTCATTTATCAAACGGAATGTTTCTTCCGCGTGGTGGTTCTTACGACCTGCGCGGGCGCGACATCCGGTTTGCCGAAGAGATAACCCTGCGCCTGCGCGCAGCCCTCGTCGACGACCATGCGATATTGCGCATCCGTTTCAATCCCCTCCGCCGTGACCGGCAGATCGAGGCTGCGGCCAAGGCCGATCACCGCGCGCACGATGGCGCGGGCATTGTCATCGTCGCTCATGGCGGCGATGAAACTGCGGTCGATCTTTATCTTGTCGAAGGGGAAGCTCTGCAGGTTGCTGAGCGAGGAATAACCCGTACCGAAATCATCCATGACGATGGCGACACCGAGCGCCTTCAACTGGTTGAGGATGATCAGCGTCGTCTTGCGATCTTTCAGAAGGGCAGCTTCCGTGATTTCGAGCTCCAGCCGGTTCGGCGAAAGCCCGGTCTGCATCAGGACGGTGCAGACGACATGCCCGAGATTGGCCAGCGAAAACTGCAACGGTGAGACATTCACCGCGACCTTCAGATGCGGCGCCCAGCCGGCCGCCTGACGGCAGGCCTCACGCAGCACCCATTCGCCGAGCGAGATGATGATCCCACTTTCCTCGGCAATCGGAATGAAGACATCCGGCGGCACCACGCCCCGTGTCGGGTGCTGCCAGCGCACCAGCGCCTCGTAGCCGACGACCTGGCCGCATTCGACTGACAGCACCGGCTGATAGTTCAGCAGCAGCTCGTTGCGATTGATGGCAAGCCGCAGATCCGTCTCGAGCTGGCGGCGTTCGCGCGCCTCCTGATCCATCACCGGGTCGTAGAAAGCCAATATGCCGCGTCCGCCCATCTTCGCGCGGTAAAGCGCCAGATCTGCGGCATGCATGATGCTTTCATGATCCCGGCCGTCCCGTGGGAAGACGGCGATGCCGATGCTGACGCCGACGGAGGTCGGATCGTTGGCGACATTCATCTTCAGTGCGAACATGCCAAGGATCGTCTCTGCCAGCAGGCGCGCCTCTTCCGCCCTGGTGTGCCGCGCGGTCAGGATGACGAACTCATCGCCACCGAGACGGGCCACCACATCGCCTGGCCTTGCACATTCATCGAGAATGGCGGCGACCTTTTTCAGGACGCGATCCCCTTCGGCATGGCCGAATATGTCGTTGACCGCCTTGAACCGGTCGAGATCGAGCGCCAGCAGCGCAAATTCGTCATCCTCGTCGCAATGCTCGATCTGCTGGTGAAGACGGGTCTGGAACATGGTGCGGTTGGAAAGGCCGGTCAGAACATCATGGCGGGCGAGATATTCGATTTCCCGCTGCGCTTCCCGCTTTTCCGTCAGGTCGCGAATGGCCATCACCTCACAGGGGCGGCCGCGATATTCGATCGTGCGTACGCTAAGTTCGAATATCTGCGCCTGCCCGGCACGCTCGCGCACCGCCTCCACCGGCGTATGGCGCGGCAGATAAGCGGGCTGCCCGTCGATCGCCTTGAAGAGATCATCGGGGTTCTGTCCGACCAGCGATGCTTCATCCCTGCCCAGAAGGCCGGCAAAACGGGTGTTCAGCTCCACGATCCGCCCATCGCGGACGACGGCGAGGCCATCAAGCGTCGCATCCACGAGCCCCTTGAGGTCGACAAGATAACGATCCACCAGGGCGGCAGCGGCGGTGGAGGACAGGATCAGGAACGTGACGCCGGAGATGGCGCAGATCATGATCAGCCGGGCGACATTGTCAGGATCAGGCCCGGATACGGACGGATCCGGCGAAAGCACCGTGGCCGACATGGTCGTGAAATGCAGCGCGCAGATCGCGAAAATCGCCGATGCGGCCGGCGCGGCGATGCGCTTCCAGGAACCGATGCCACGGAAAAGAAAAAAGGCCAGAAGGAAAGACACCCAGGCGACCGCAAAACCGCCCAGCACCGGTCCCCACCGGTAGCTGATCGTGGCGGCGACATCCATTCCCGCCATTCCGACGAAATGCATGACGGCAACCGACAGGGTAATGAGCGTGCCGACGATGACGGGGCTGTAAGCGGCCTGCGAGCGGGCGGTGAGCGCCAGCCAGAAACCGATAACGGCGAAAACCGCCGACAAAGCCGTGAAGGCGAAATCATAACCGATCGGAACCGCGCCCTTGTAGGCGAGCATGGCGACGAAATGCGTGGCCCAGACGCTCAGGCCTCCGGCAAAGGCGGCAACCAGCACCCAATAGGGCTTTCGGCCGGCCGGACTTTCCTCCGCACGCAACAGAAGGTGAAAAAAGGCAAACATGCCAAGCAGGCAGATAACAGCTGCGAGAAGAACGACCGCCCGGTCGTGCTGTATGGCAACGCATTCCAAAACCGTGAACATGCTGCACTCTCCCAGCCTCTGAAGAACCGCTCACGGTGGCACTATGGGAGTGCTTTATTTATAAATCTCTAATGCAACTATTGATAATTGTATCAATATTTTCTCGCGCAAAGGAAAAGAGTTCGGGCCGGCGTGCCAAGCTGTAACACTTTTGGCAAACCGACCCGAAAAAGTGATCGACCGAAGCTTTTACTTCCAGCTTCGATAATCTGCCGCGGTGCATCCGAAAGGCGCCGGGCCATCGGCGAAACGCTCCTGCAGACGGGCGCAACCCCACTCGTTCAGTGCTGCCGGCAGCATGTTGTTGATGTCCATTCCGGGCGAGTTGAATTGCGACGGAGCGCTTGTGACATACCACAGCCAGTAACCGAACACCGCAACGATGATGACGGCAACGATGGCAACGAAAGTGCCCAGTCTGCGCAGCAGACCCGGCCCTTTCTTCATCGCCGCGGCCTGGGCCGCGGCAGCCCCCTGTGTCTCATTCGCGACCATCGGGGCAAGCGATGCGAGAGCTTCCGCCCGCTCCTGCTCCGTAAGGTCGATCCGTTCCAGCTGATCGTCGAGCAGAACCGGTAACGCGCTGTTACTATGCAGGACCGCGAGCGCCACATCATGTTTACCAGTATGGCCGACGACAACGGGAATGCGACCCCGCTCCAGATGCGTAAAGGATTGCCGCTTGGTTTTATCGTCCCTTACAGTATCGGCATAAGTCACGAAGAGACGGCTGCGTTTTTCGGCAACGGCCGTCAGCGCGACCGGGATGACGGTCAAAGGCGCGGGCTTGCGCAGCTGCAGACGAACCCGCAGGACACGGACAAGTGTGAACAGCATCGCAAGACTGCCGAAACCGAGCAGGGCGACGAACACGCCGAGCGTGATGATACGGTTCCAGAGCATGTCGAGGCCCAGCGAAATCGTTGCGAGTTCCGGGTTCTTCGCGGAGATGACCAGCCCGGTTTCATAATCGCCGGAATGGAAATCGACGAACATGACCTCGACATCCTTCTTGTAGCTCACGCCCGCCTGTTCATAGGAAAGATCCGCCTCGCAGGTCGTGAAGATCGCCTTGCGCGTCTTGCAGCTGCCGTTGATATCGCCGTTTTCAATCTCCAGCGGGTCTTTGCTGATCTGATAGTCGCGCAATATGCCCGGGCCTTCGGCCACGAGCATGACGACCGTGATCACCAGAAGCACGGGAATGGAGAAATAATAGGCCGCCGGCACCGAAATGACGCCACGTTTGAGGCTCAGCGGCCGCGACGGAAGTTTTATCTGTGCAAGGTTCATGGTCGTCAACGCATTCTTCGGGAGGTGGGTGAGCGGAGTTCGCGACTCTCGCCCGACGGAAGGAATAGTCATCGGACGGTCTAATCCGATGAAGTCCTTGGGAAAACCCCTGAAATTGCGGGGATGACGCCGACAATCCACTGCCGCGGCCGGGCTCCGCGGTTGGCCACTGATAAAAAACGGGCGGTAAAACCGCCCGTCACAGGTTTTTCGGAGGCTGTGGTTTGCCCTTAGTCCTTCGTAACCTTTTCCAGCCGGGTCGTCTGGCTGGGGTGTCCCACGTAGTCCTTCACGCGCGCATTCAGCACGATCGGCTCGAATCTCTCGAACATCGGCAGCACCGCCGGCTTCTGGGCGACGAACATTTCCTGCATCTGGGTGTAGATTTCCCCGCGCTTCTTGGCATCAGGCTCCAGCGAGGCCTTTGCCGTGAGCGCGGTCAGTTCCGGAATGTCCCAGGCCGAGCGCCAGACGAAATTGCCGGCGTTGTTGGCGGCAAGCGAGTTGTCGGGATTGCTGGAAAACTGCTCCATCGAGCCCAGCACATTCGGCATGTAGGCGCCGGTCTGCGGAATGAGCAGGTCGAAATCCCGCGCGCGATGGGCGGCAATCACGTCCGAACCGTTACCCTGCTGGATATTGACCTTGATGCCGATCTCGCTGAGCGAGGCCTGGATCGCGGTGGCGAGGTCGATGCGCGGCGTCTGCGCGATCGTCTTCAGATTGAGCGTGAAGCCGTTCTCATAACCGGCCTCCTTGAGGAGAGCCTTCGCCTTCGGAACATCGAGCTTCCAGTCCGGGCTCGGAATGGCATATTCGAAGTTTTCCGGCACCGGCACCGTGCGCGCCCGGCCATAAGGACCCATGATGGTCTTTTCCATGCCCTTATAGTCGATGCCATAGGCAATCGCTTCGCGGACCTTGGGGTTGGACAAGGGCTCCTTGCCGGCATTCATGGACAGGACGTAGAAGCCGCCCGTCGGCACACGCTGAATCTGGAAACCTTCCTTGTTGTTGAAGATTGCAAGATCGGCAGCCGTCAGCGCACTGGCGATGTCGATATCGCCACGCTCCAGCATCAGGCGCTCCACCTGGCTTTCCGGCACATGGCGAACGATGACGCGGCGCATTTTCGGGCTGCCGGCCACATAATCCTTGTTGGCCTCGAGAATGATGATCTCATTCGGCGACCAGCGATTGAGCGTAAAGGGACCGGAACCGGCGGAATTGGTTCTCAGCCAGCCATTGCCCCAATCGTCATTGGTTTCATGCGACTTGAGTTCCTTGCTGTCGACAACGCTGGCGATGACCATGGCCAGACGGTAAAGAAGCAGTTCGGACGTCGTCTCACCGGAAAGATCGATGCGTACCGTTTTTTCATCCGGTGCGCTCACCAGCTTGTCGATATTGTCCGCGTTGTAACCCACGCGCTTGAGGTTGGCTGCGGCCGCCTGGTTCATCTTCAACAGGCGGCTGAGCGAATAGACGACGTCCGCCGAAGTTACCGGATTGCCCGAGGCGAAATTGGCCTCGCGCAGATGAAAGGTGATGCCCTTGTCATCTGTTTCCCAGCGTTCGGCAAGCTGTGGCGAAACCTTTCCAGAACCATCCACCGAAATCAGGCGGTCATAGAGGTTGGCCATGATTTCGTTGGCTTTTGCTTCGGTGGCCTGATGCGGATCAAGCGACAGCACCTGGGCCAGCGACGTTCCGATGACAAGCTGGTCATTGGGTGTTTTGGCCAGGGCTGGCGCGGCCTGCACCAGCATGGCCCCAAGGGCGGTGGTGAATGCGAGACGGATCAATGATTTTCTCATACCTGCTCCTCCTACAGATCGGTAATTCATGTTTGGGAAAAAGCCGCGACGCAGCGGGGCGTCGCGGGCCGGAATGGTCAAAGATGTTTGTTATCAAGCGCTTCGATCAAGGCGGCGATGTAGCCGTAGCAGAAGGCGAAAGCGACACCGACGGCATCGCGCCCGGCAATCGTCGGCACGTGGTCGGGCATGATCATGTAGCGATAGCCGAGTTCGTGATAGAGTTTCAGCGACCGCACCATGTCCATGTCGCCCTCATCGGGGAAGGTCTCCATGAAGGAGAGTTTACCGCCGCTGATATTGCGGAAATGGACGTTGAAAATCTTGTCGCGGCTGCCGAACCACCTGATGATGTCGTCGATCTCCTCGCGCGGATTGTCGAGCATCTCACCGATCGACCCCTGGCAGAAATTCAGGCCATGATAGGGGCTCTCGCGCATCTGCACGAATTTCTTCAGCCCTTCGACCGTGCCGAGTACGCGGGTGACGCCCCTGTAACCCGGAGGTGTATAGGGGTCATGCGGATGGCAGGCTAGGCGCACGCGGTTGCTTTCGGCCACCGGCACCACACGCTCGAGGAAATAATCGATGCGGTCCCAGTTCTCGTCTTCGGAAAGAACGCCAGCCAGGCCCGGCGCGGCATCATGATCCGCCTTGTCCCAGCGCCAGGCTTCATTGAGCGATCCGCCGCGGCCACGCTCCATTTCCGTGCGCGGAATGCCGATGAGGTTGAGATTGTATTTCGCGGCAGGGATTCCGGCCCTGGCGATATCTTCTATCATCTTGCAGACCGCATCGATCTGTCGGTCACGATCCGGCCCGGCCAGCAGGATATCGGGATACGACGCCTGTTCGATGGGCCGGGACGGCAGCGGCAATTGCACCATGTCGAGGACGAGACCAAAGCTCTCTACCTTGTCACGGTGGCGTTCAAAGTCCTCAAAAGTCCAGCTCGCGGGTTTTCCGGGCGGATCAGCGTTGATATTCTTGACGCCGAGCTGCGCCCAAACCCTGAAATCCTCGTCATCACGCGCAGCAACCTGGGTGCCGACATACATCGATTCTCTCCTCTCTCCATGCAAGTCATCATATGACATCGCATGAAATAAGATGAGTGTCGAGATGCTATTGCGCTTCCGATAGCAACCTGTATCGGCGCTGGCTCGCAAGCATATGTTCGCGCATGGCTTTTCGCGCTGCGTCGGGATCCTGTTCGACGATGGCGCGCAGGATTGCCTCGTGCTCGGCCTGTACTTTGCGAAGATAATTCGCGTCACCGGTTTCCGGCAGCGTCGGGAACTGCCCGCGCGGTATGGAGCGCGAACCGAACTGACGCAGCGCCTCCAGATAAAAGCGGTTGTTGGTGGCGATCGCGATGGCCGTGTGGAACTCGTAATCGGCATCGACGGTGGTTTCACCCGCATCGATGGCGCGGGCCATTTTCCGGTGCGCCGCAGAGATTGCCGCTTCCTGCTGGGCCGTACGGCGATAGGCGGCGATTGCCGCCGCCTCCCCTTCCGTCGCAAGCCGAAACTCCAGCATTTCCAGCGTTTCCGCGATGGTGCCGACCTCGGATTGCGTCAGTTTCACGCCGGCCCATTCACTGGCATTGCTGACGAAAACCCCTTTACCCTGGATCGGAACGACATAGCCGGCAGAGCGCAGATCCGCAATCGCCTCGCGAACCACTGTCCGACTCACGCCATAGCTGCGCTCCAGCTCCGGTTCCGTGGGAAGCTGATCACCGTTTTTCAGTTTTCCACTGCGAATTTCTGCGCTGAGATTATCGATGATCTGTTGTGCCCGCCTCTCCCGCGGCCTCACCCTGTCGCCCATCATGCCACTCTTCCCTCTTGCAGAATACGAATCCCTTCGCTACTCATATGATGACATGACAGCACGTCATATGTTTTCATGTTAACTCAGGGAGGAGTTGGGATGAAGTACCATCAAGAGTTTTTGCAATGGAGAATTGCGCGTCTGCGGCGAGCAGCGTGCAAAGGCTCCACCGCTGACGGCGTTCTCACAGGGAAGTACGGCCAGCAATGACGGAAATCTCACTGCGCGGGCTTGGACATCGTTTTCTGCAACTGATCGTCAGCCTCTTCATCTTGCTCTGCATCACCTTCATCATCGGCCGGGTCATGCCGACCGATCCGGTCGGGGCAATCGTCGGCGAACTTGCCGATCCCAAAGCCTATGAGGCCATGCGAGCACGGCTGGGGCTCGATCTGCCGCTTTACCAGCAGTTCTTCATCTACCTGCGCGGCCTGCTGCATGGTGATTTCGGCATTGCGATCCTGACCGGCAACCCGGTGACCCGCGATCTGGCGCAGGCGTTTCCCGCGACCTTCGAACTCGCCACGCTGGCGATCATCATCTCGACGGTCGTCGGTGTCCCACTCGGTCTTGCCGCCGCCCTCTTCCGCGATACCTTCATCGACAAGTTCGCGCGCGTTTTTGCGCTTGTCGGGCATTCGATACCGGTCTTCTGGTTCGGCATCGTCGGGCTGGTGATTTTCTACGCGAACCTCAACCTTGTCGCAGGCCCCGGCCGGGTCGACGTCTTTTACGAAGGCCTCGTGGAGCCGAAGACGGGATTGATGCTCATCGACACCCTCCTTGCGGGTGAGACGGAAATCTTCTGGAACGCGCTTGGACACATCATCCTGCCCGCCATCATCCTCGCCTATATGGCCATGGCCTATATCACCCGCATGACGAGGGCCTTCACCCTCGAACAGCTCAGCCAGGATTATGTCATCGCGGCACGGGCCAAGGGCGTCAGCCCCGCACGCACCATAACCCGTCATGTGCTGCCCAACATCGCCGTGCAGCTCATCACCGTTCTGGCGATTTCCTATGGCAACCTGCTGGAAGGCGCCGTGGTCACGGAGATCGTATTCTCCTGGCCCGGTATCGGCCAATACATGACGAATGCGCTGCTCATCGGCGACATGAATGCGATTCTGGCCGCCACGATCGTTATCGGCTTCATATTCATGCTGCTCAACTTCCTCGCCGATCTGGCCTATACCACGCTTGATCCCCGTACACGGGAGGCCGCACGATGACCGATATCGCGCATAACAATACTGTTGATCGACCCAGCGCCCTGTCGCGCCTATCGACCACCACCATGCGGACGCTTCGAAAGCTCGCAGACGAACCGCTTGGAATGTTCGGCTTCGCCATTCTGGCCATTCTGGTTGTCGTCGCCATTTTCGCCCCGCTCATCGCGCCTTACGATCCTGCCCGTCAGGCGCTCGAAAACGCGCTCCAGCCTCCCAGCTGGGCGCATCTGGCCGGAACCGACGAATTCGGCCGCGACATTTTCAGCAGGCTTGTCTACGGCACCCGCATCACCATCCAGACGGTTTTGTCGGTCTCGATCATCGTTGGTCCGATCGGCCTTGCCATTGGCGTGATGGCCGGTTTCTTCGGTGGCAGAACCGACGCGATCCTGATGCGCGCGACCGATATCGTCCTGTCCTTCCCGTCGCTCGTGCTGGCATTGGCCTTTGCAGCCGCCATGGGCGCCGGTCTCGGCACGGCGATCATCGCAATCTCTCTGACGGCATGGCCGCCGATTGCGCGTCTTGCCCGTGCGGAAGCGCTTGTGGTGCGCAATACCGATTACGTCGCCGCCGCCCGTCTCTATGGCGCCTCGCCGCTGCGCATCCTGTTTCTATACATCGCGCCGATGTGCATTCCCTCGGTCATCGTTCGCCTGACATTGAACATGGCCGGCATCATCCTGACCGCCGCTTCACTCGGCTTCCTTGGTCTAGGAGCGCAGCCGCCGCTGCCGGAATGGGGTGCAATGATCTCCAGCGGCCGCAAGTTCATGCTCGATTACTGGTGGGTCGCCGTCATGCCCGGCATCGCCATCCTGCTGACGAGCCTTGCCTTCAACATCGCCGGCGATACGCTGCGCGACCTCCTGGATCCGCGCCATGCCCGTTCCTGATAGCTCCCCCATTCTTTCGGTCCGCGACCTCAATGTCCGTTTCGGCCGCAACACCATTCCGGCCGTGTCCAACGTCAATTTCGACGTCGGGCGCGAAAGGGTCGGCATCGTCGGTGAATCCGGCTCCGGAAAATCCACCACCGGCCGTGCCGCCATGCGGCTCCTGCCGAAAAGCGCTACCGTGACGGCGGAGCGGATGGACTTTCTCTCCGAACCGCTGCTCACAAAATCCGAACGCCAGATGGGCGCGATCCGCGGCAGCGAGATGGCGCTGATCATGCAGGATCCGCGTTATTCGCTGAACCCGGTGCTGCCCATCGGAAAGCAGGTGGCGGAAGCAGCCGAGCTGCATCTGGCGCTGACCGGCAAGGCGGCGAGAGGTGCCGCCCGCGACATGTTGCTGCGCGTGCGCATCAACGATCCCGACCGCGTGATGGCGCTTTATCCGCACCAGATATCGGGCGGCATGGGCCAGCGCGTGATGATCGCCATGATGCTGCTCGCCAAGCCGAAGCTGGTCATTGCCGACGAACCGACTTCGGCCCTCGATGTCAGCGTGCGCAAGGATGTGCTTTTGCTTCTGGACGAGATGGTGCGCGAGAATAATTCCGGCCTGATCCTCATCAGCCATGACATCCGCATGGTCGCGGCCTTCTGCGAACGCGTGCTGGTCATGTATGGCGGGCGCGTCGTGGAAACGCTGACAAAGCTGGAGGATGCGCAGCATCCCTATACGCGCGGCCTGATCGCGGCGATGCCCGATCCCCGCAATCCGGTGCGGCGTCTCAAAGTGCTGGATCGTCAGGCAATCGATGCGGAGGTGATGCGATGATCACGGTAGACAAGCTCGACGTCGTCTACGGCGAAAAGGAAAAGCGCAATCACGTCGTGCGCGGCGTCAGCCTCACGGTCAACAAAGGCGAAACCCTTGGCATCGTCGGCGAGAGCGGTTGCGGCAAGTCGACCTTGCTGCGGTCGCTAGCGGGGCTGGAAGCCGGCTGGACCGGCTCGATCAGCTTTAACGGCAAACCGGTCGGCAAGACCCGCAGCCGCGACGAACTGAAACTGGCCCAGATGGTATTTCAGGACCCCTACGGTTCGCTGCACCCACGCCACCGCATCGGCCGGGCGCTCGCCGAACCGATCCGCGCGATGGCGCTTGGGGATGGCTGGTCGAAGGTTCCTGCCGCCCTGCAGCAGGTGGGCTTGCCCGCACATTTCGCCGAGCGCTTCCCGCATGAACTTTCCGGCGGCCAGCGCCAGCGCGTGGCAATTGCCCGCGCGCTGATCCTCGAGCCGCCGATCCTGCTGCTCGATGAGCCGACATCCGCGCTCGACGTCTCCATCCAGGCCGAAATCCTGAACCTGCTTGCCGACCAGCGCGAAGAACGCGACCTGACCTTTGTTCTCGTCAGTCACGACCTCGCGGTGATCGCCCATATGTGCGATCGCGTGCTGGTCATGCAGAACGGCGTTTTTGTCGATGAGTTGACCAAGGCCGATCTTGAAGCGGGCGTTACCCATTCGGCCTATTCAGGCGAGCTGTTCGAAAGCAGTTTTCTCTGAAATCCTCCGTCGCGACATGGTCGGCAATAGCCTGAACCGCGACGGGGCTCCGTTCAGACGGACATCGGGTCCGCGGCTCGTGCCAGCCGCGGGCGCGATAATCAGTTCAGCCGATCTCCGTTTTCATCCGAAAACAGATGGATGCAGTCGAGCGCTGGCGAGACCCTTATCTCGTCGCCGACTGCCTGCCCTATGCGTTCCCGAAAGACGCCTAGCACCCTTGAACCGCCGAGTTTCATGGTGACCTGCGTTTCCGATCCCAGCGGTTCGACGAGCATTATCTCCGCCGGTACGCCGGACGCATCGAGTGAGAAGTGCTCCGGGCGGATGCCATAGACGGCCCCTCTTCCCGCCAGACCGGCCGCAGCAGCCGGCAGGGGCAAGACCACACCCCCGGTTTCAAAACCGCCTGCCGATATCGTCCCGGACAGAAAATTCATCGATGGTGATCCGATGAAGCCGGCGACGAACTGATTTGCCGGGCGGTCGTAAAGTTCGAGCGGCGTGCCGACCTGCTCGACCCTGCCGCCGTTCAGGACCACGACCCTGTCCGCCATCGTCATCGCCTCCACCTGGTCATGCGTCACATAGATCGTGGTGGTCTTGAGCTTCTGGTGCAGCGCCTTGATCTCGCCACGCATGACGACGCGCAGTTTCGCATCGAGATTGGACAGGGGTTCGTCGAACAGGAACACCTGCGGATTGCGAACAATGGCGCGGCCCATCGCAACACGCTGGCGCTGGCCGCCGGAAAGCTGGCGCGGATAACGGTCGAGCAGCTGTGTGAGGCCGAGAATATCCGCTGCCCAGTTCACCTTTTCAGCGATTTCCTGCTTGTTTGAACCACGATGCTCCAGCGAAAAGCCCATGTTGCTGGCGACCGTCATATGCGGATAAAGCGCATAGGACTGGAACACCATGGCGATATCGCGGTCCTTCGGGTCGAGATCGTTGACGATCCGCTCGCCGATCCTGAGTTCGCCGCCGGTAATCGTTTCAAGACCGGCTATCATCCGCAGCAATGTGGACTTGCCGCAGCCGGAGGGCCCGACAAGGACGACAAATTCGCCATCCCTGATGTCGAGATCGACACCGTGAATGGTTTTCACCGCGCCATAGCTTTTGCGGATGTCGGACAGGGTAACGTTAGCCATCGATCGATTCCGGTTCTTCAGCCCTTGAGGCCGGTATGGGCGAGGCCTTCGACGAACTGCTTCTGGGCAATCACGAAGACGATGAGCACGGGCAGCGCGGTGAGCGTCGCTGCGGCAAGCTGGATGTTCCACATCGGCCCGCCATAGGCGTCGGTATATTGGGTCAGCGCCTGCGGCAGCGTGAACATTTCGGCGCTGGAAAGAAAGACGATCGGCTCGAGGAACAGGTTCCAGGAATGCAGGAAGGTGAAGATCGCGACCGACGCCAGCGCCGGTTTTGCCAGCGGCAGTGCGATCTTGCGGAAAATCTTGAAACGCCCGAGACCATCGACACGCGCCGCCTCCTCAAGCTCGCCCGGCAGCGTCACGAAAAACTGCCGCATGACGAAGGTAGCGAACACACTTGGCGCGCCGAAAATGGGGACAAGGATCAGCGGCCAGTGAGTGTTGACCATGCCGGCTTTGAGGAACATCTGGAACAGCGGCACGATCGTCACTTCCGAGGGGATCAGGAGGCCAAGCAGCACGATCATGAAGATCAGATTGGCACCCGGAAACCGGATACGTGCGAAGGCATATCCTGCCATGGAGGAGACAATCATCGTGCCAATCGTCACGACAGCAGCAATATAGGCGGAGTTCCAATATTGCCGCACGAAGGGCTGCAACTCGAATACCTTCGAATAGGTCGTCCAATCCTGGTTTTGGGGAAAGAACTGCGGCGGGAAGGCGAAGATGTCGCTGATCGGCTTGATCGATGATGTCACCATCCACCAGGTCGGGAAAACGAACGGGATCAACAGCACACACAACAGCCCGTAAAGCGCCACCTGCATACGGGGGGAAAGGTCAGCTTTCATAAAAGACGATCCTCTTGCGCATCTGCCACTGGGCGAAGGTCAACACGGCGACGATCAGGAACAGCAGGATGGAAAGCGTCGAGCCATAACCGAAGAAATGGAACTGGAAGGCCTGCTGATAGAGGTAATAAACCAGCACCGTGGTCGAGAGACCCGGGCCGCCCTGGGTGAGAACCGCAATCTGCGCAAAAACCTGCAGCGAGCCGACGATGGTGATGATCGAGGTCAACAGGATAGTCGGGCTGATCAGCGGCAGGGTAATGCGACGGAACTGCTTGAAGGCGGGCGCACCGTCGATGCGGGCCGCCTGGTAGAGTTCCTTCGGCACGCCCTGGAGCGCCGCCAGAAACAGGATCATGTTGAGCCCGACATTCTTGAAGACCTGCACGACGATGACAGAAATCATCGCTGTCGTCTCCTCGCGCAGCCAGTTGGGCCCCTCGATGCCGATCATCAGCAACATGCCGTTGATGCCGCCGTTCTTCTGCAACAGAAAACCCCAGACAATCGTCCAGGCGACCAGCGAAACGACCACCGGCGAGAAGAACAGGGTTCTGAAGATCGCAATACCGGCAAGTTTCTGGTTGAGCAGCACGGCGAGCAGCAGCGCCAGCGACAGGTTGAACACGACCAGCCCGGCCGAGAAGATCGCGGTCGCGCCCAGCACCTCACGAAGATTGCCGTCTTCCATCAACATCCGGTAGTTCTGCGTACCGGTATAGGTGAAGGTATTGGCGAGCACATTCCACTCATGCAGCGAATACCAGAACACCAGCCCGAGCGGGATCAGCACGAAGATGACGATCCCGCTCAGTTGCGGGGCGATGAACAGAAAGCCTGCGAGGCTGTCGCGCCGCGCGATGGTCCAGAACGCCGATACCGGGCGACCTGGACGACGGGTAACTTCCTGCGCGACAGCCATGGCTTTCTCCTCAGCGCTTCAGAAGCGGCCCGATCTGGCCGCAGATTTTTTGAAGCGCGCCCGCGACATCGGCCTCCGGCCGCCAGACGGCGTCGAGGTTCGAGCGCACGATCTGCTGGATCTGGGCAAAACCGGTATGGCCGGGCATGACCTTGCCGGTGGCGATGCCTGATATGACGACCTTTTCGATCTGCTCCTGGCTGAGCAGCGGATTGGTCTTTTTCAACACCTCCGCATTCAGCAGCGACTTGCGCGCCGAGGGAAAGAACTGGCTGAGCTTGGCGGAATTTTCCGGATTGGTCATGTAGGCGACGAACTCGGCTGCAGTCTCGGCATTCTTGCCGGACTGCATGACGCCGATGCCCGCCTGGCCGATCAAGGCATATTCGCCAGCCGGCCCCTTGGGCAGCGGCACGAGGTCCCAGCCGAAAGGCTTGTCCTTCGGCAGAAGCGAGGCACGGCTGATCTGGGTTATGGTCATGGCCGCATTACCGGCAAAGAAATCGACCGTCTCGCCCGGACCGGGCATGGCCTTCTTCTCGAAGATGGCGTCGTGGATGAACGAGACGGCATCCGCCATCGGCTTTTCCGCCATGGTGCAGGTTGCACCGTCAGCACTCCAGGGGGAAGCACCCCAGCCGTTCCACACCGAGGTGAGATATTGCCAGCTCTGGTAATTGAAATCGCGGACGACAAGCCCGCCCTTGCCGGCTTTTGCGACGGCAGAGGCCGTGGCGATGGCGTTCTCCCATGTCCATTCGCCGGCAGCGATCATGTCCGCCGGCGTCTTGGCGCCTGCGGCCTTGATGAGATCATTGTTGACGAAGACGGCAAAGGGTGAGGTCGAGAACGGATAGGCAAAGAGCTTGCCATCCTGCGACCAGCGTTCCGTGGCGCCGGCGCTGACTTCCTCGAGATTATAGCCCGGCGCGGCCTTCAGCGTATCGGTGAGCGGGTAGAGCGCACCGGATTTGACGAAATCATAGGCCGAGGTCTCGAAAATCCAGGCCATGTCAGGCGCATTGCCGCCCGCAATCTGGGTCGTGAGCGCAGTCGTATAGGTGTCAAAAGGCAGGGACTCATAGGTCACGCTGACGTTTGGATGATCCTTCTTGAAGCCCGCCGCGATGTCGTTGAACAGCTTCAGATGCGCCTCGTTGGCGCTCCAGATTGTCATGCGCAGCTTGATCGCATCCTGCGCCGCTGCGGCTCCTGCGAGCGCAAACGAGCCGATGAGGGCCAGCGCGCAGGCGGTGGATTGCATTTTCCAATGATTGTTCATTCCCAGTCCTCCTCCAAAGATGGGTTCGATCGAACGGCAGTCCGCCGTCCTAATAGGCCGCTATGTCCGGCCAGCGTATTTCGATGCCTTCGCGGGTCAGCGCCGTCTGGAAGGCATGAAGATGGTCATCGTCTTCCTGCACCTGATGCGGTGTGAGACCTTTTTCCAGGCAGTGGGCCGCAAGCATTCCAGCCACTTCGCCGATATTCCATTCGACCGGATGCAGGCGGTAGCAACCGTTGGTGATATGCGTCGTGCCGATATTCTTGCCGGCCGGAATGAGGTTCTTCACGCGTTCAGGGATCAGCGCGCCGAGCGGAATCTCGAAGGGGCAGGAAGGCACGTCAATGTAATTGTCGCCGCCGGTCGATGGATGCAGATCGATGCGATACATGCCGATACCGATGCTGTCGCGATATCGCACCGCGCCTTTGTCACCGCGAACCGTGTAGGAAAGGCCCTGCTCGACGATGCGCGTGACCGGCTTGATGCGGCGGCTTTCACGAATATAGGGCGCCATGGCGAGGCCATGTTCGGTGCCGGTGATATCGCCGCGCAGCCGCAGCCCGCGGAAACCCTGCCCGCCATCAAGACGCGGCGCTTCCGTCTGCAGCCAGTAGAAGACCGAATAGGAAAGGTCCGCCGCCGCCTTCAGATGCCGCGCCTTTTCCTCTTCCGACACATCGATAATCGTGCCGTCCATATAGTCGATCATCGGCCAGTTCACGAGGCAGATGTCGGACTTGTAGAAACCGGGCGTAAAGTTCTTCCGCGCCGCGATACGGCGGAAAATCCAGAGGTTTTCATCGCCGCCGCCCTTGCGCTGGTCGGCATCGACCAGCAGCGGATCGTCATCGGGATTTGGCGTGAAGGATCGGGTGGTATGATCAAGCGTGCGCGGATGCGGCGCGGTGAAGCCGAGGAGCGGCCCGCCCCAGAAGTGCGGCTGGTAAGAGCGCCAGTAATCGTAATTGTCAGGCTTGTCGATCGTCTGGTCACCGTCGACATGGTCGATGGCAAAGCAGATCGATACGGCCTGCACATTGTCCGGCTGGACTTCAGCCGGCGCACTTGGTTCACCCGTGTCCGACTGCGCCTCGAAACCCTTGGCATATTCCGTGCCCGTCATCGGCAAGAGATCGCCGAGTTCGGTGGCATCGAGGATGTAATCGGCGGAAATGACGATTTCAGCGCCGCTGTCGCGATGGCGGACGGTTACTGAGCGAACCCTGTCGCCCTCGACATCGGCCGCGACCGGACGCCAGGGCTTGAGCACCGTCAGGCGGCCGGCGCCGATATAGGGCATCAGCATGCTTTCCATGACCGCGAGGCTGACACGCGGCTCGGCGCAGATGCGGCTCACCCATCCGCCACCCGGATTGAGATCGCCCCAGGCCCGTGCGCCTTCCGTCAGCGGATAATGGACACGATAATATTGCCGCACACCGTTGCGCAACGCCCGGTAAGAGCGGGTGATGCCGAATTGCTCGACCCATGTATGCTCGTCCGACGGAACGGCCTGACTGGTCAATTGCCCGCCGATCCAGTCATATTCCTCGGTCATGATAACGCGCTTTCCGGCCCGTGCGGCAGCCAGTGCCGCCGCCACGCCGCCAAGGCCGCCACCGACCACGAGAATATCTGCTTGCATGTCTTTCACGTCGTCACATCCGTTTTGTTGACTGGGGACTTGTTTGCGGAGGCTGCCGGGGCCGGGCCCAATGTTTCCCCTCTGACGGGTTCACATTTGAGAAGGATCTGGCTACCCGGACTGCCGGTCTCGATGCGGTTGACCAGCATGGCAGTCGCCTGCCGGCCCATTTCCTCGCGGGGAATTTCATAGGAGGTGAAGCGCACCGGGCTGCGGGCGGCTCTGATATGGCTGCCAAGCACGATCATCGAAAAAGCCTCGGGCACGGCAAGCCCGCGCGCCCGCGCCAGCGCTTCGACACGCACGGCATCGGCCAGCTCTATGAAGAAGGCTGCCGTCGCCCCGCTTTCAAGGATGGCATCAAGGATCTTGTCGGCCGGCCGGTTGACGGCCTTGATATGAAGGGCAAGCGTGGCTGCATCACCGAGCGCCGCACTGAAACCACGCCAGCGGTCAGCGATCGATTCCGCCGGGCCATCGGGGCCGATATAAGCGAGCTTCGAGTGCCCCAGCGCTCTGGCGTCCTCGACGAGCTGCCGTGTTCCCGCGGCATAGTCGCCGCCCACATAAGGAACCGGCCCGCCAGCGTCTTCACGTCGGCCAATGGCCACGAAAGGATAGTCTTCCGAGACCAGCCGGGCGAGTTCCTTACGGTCGAATTCGCGACCGAGAACCAGACAGCCATCGGCGATCCTGAGCCTGTTGCCTTCCGAAAAAATCTTGCGGTTATTGCCGACGCCGGCGCTGGTCAGCAGCAGAAGATCATAGGCCTGCTGCTGCGCCTCTTCCTCGATACCCAGCAGGAACGGCGTGAAGAAGTCGGCCTGCGCGCTCGGGAAAGCCGGCTCGTAGGTGAAAACGCCGAGGATGCGGTTCAGCCCCTTGGCCATTCGCCGCGCGATCGGGTCGGCGACATAACCTGTCTGGCGAATGACCGCCTGTACCCGTTCGCGGGTTTCAGCCGGGATGCGGGCAATCGCGGCCGGTGCGCCATTCAGAACAAGCGATACCGTTGCCTGACTGACCCCAGCGAGCTTGGCGATGTCGTTTTGCGTGAGGCGTTTATGATTGGTCACGCGATGCCCTCCCCGACATCCGATCGTTGCTAATACGTATTAGCTGCTAATGCGCATTAGCACGATTTGTGGGCACCGAGTCAAGCGATAAAGATGCACTTGCTGAGGGAGGCCGCGGGGTTCTGACAAAAAGCCTGCCCCGCGGCGGCAGCACTGGGTGGGATCGGCTATAGCAGCCGTAAAATAGCGATCAGCCCGGATTCACGGACCCGCAGGTGCTTTCTCACCGGTGAGCTTCTGCTCAAGCAACCATGTCCACATCGCCTCGTCCTTCAGCACTTTCCCTTCGACCGCTTCATGGTCCGTATCTTCGAACACGGTGAGCCGGACATTTCGTTTCAGTTCCTGAAGGCGTTGCACAAGGAGCACCGTGTCGGACAGCGGAATCACAGCGTCATTTGCGCCATGAAAGGCCCAGAAGGCTACCCTTTCATTCGTTCGATTGAGGTAATGCCGGATACCGCCGCCGGCGATCGGAACAACCGCGGCAAAAGTTTCAGGAAACTGCGCGGCCATCGACCATGCACCGAACCCTCCCCGGCTATAACCGATCAGATAGATGCGCTCGCGATCCACCCGATGATCGGCCACCACCGCCTGAAGAACACTCGCCACGCGCTCGATCGGATAGAGCAATTCTTCACTCGGATTTTGCGGCGAGAACACCAGAAAAGGAAAATCGCGGCCTTCTTCAATCAGTTTCGGCAGGCCGCTGCGGCGCAGCTTTTCGATGTCGCCGCCGCCCTGATCGCCGCCATGCAGCCATACGACAAGAGGATAGGTCTTATCCGAACTGGCGTAGTCCTTGGGCGTGTAGAGCAGATAGTTGATATCAGAGGCGATGGTGACATCGGATTTCATCGCCTTCTGTTCGGCCTGGGCAAAAGTCGAGGCAGCGATTGCGGCGACAGCGATCAGGCAAAGTTTCAGATGCTTCATGGTCTGGTCCTCCCAAAACGCGCCTCCTCCCGAGGCACGATCATTGAACTCGCGGATCACCGGGTTGGTTCAAAGGTTTCGCTGCAGAATGAGAAAATGCACTGAAACGAATTGAGAATATTCATATATTTCATAATAATACCGTTATTTCCTCATGCGTAATATGATTTGCGATTGCGGGATCGGGCACGCCCGGCAACCAGCAGCCACCGACGAACTGCAAGCGACCTTTCGGAACGATAAATCTCACCACCGACCGTGTTTAAACGACGGGAAAAAGGCGTTCAGCATTTGTTCTGGATTGGTGTTTGAGTCTTTGCTAATCATTGCGACAACAGGGCAGACAATGGCCGGCGATTCCGACGACTGCCATCTCTGAAGATGTCCTCACCATGGGGACAGGCAGGTATCAAGGATTGTTCGCATGGCGGTTGCCTATCTGGAAAAGCTCAACGAACAGCAGCGCAAGGCGGTGGAGCATGGCGTTGGGCTGACAGACGGCCACACGGCCGGGCCTCTGCTGATCATCGCCGGGGCCGGTTCGGGCAAGACCAATACGCTGGCCCACCGTGTCGCACATCTGATCGTGAATGGCGCCGATCCCCGCCGTATTCTGCTGATGACGTTTTCGCGGCGTGCCGCCACGGAAATGTCGCGCCGCGTGGAGCGTATCTGCAAACACGTCCTCGGCGGCAATTCGGGGGCTCTCACCGACGCGCTGGCCTGGTCCGGCACATTTCACGGCATCGGCGCGCGCCTGTTACGCATCTATGCCGAACAGATCGGGCTCAACATCGATTTCACCATCCACGACCGCGAGGACAGCGCCGACCTGATGAACCTCGCCCGGCACGAGCTGGGTTTTTCCAAGACCGAAAGCCGCTTTCCGACAAAAGGCACGTGTCTTGCCATCTATTCGCGTGCGGTGAATTCCCAGACGCCGCTCAAGGAGATATTGCGCCAGCATTATCCCTGGGTCGCCAATTGGGAGAGCGAACTTAAGGCACTGTTTGCAGCCTATGTGGAGGCAAAACAGGTCCAGAACGTGCTCGATTACGACGATCTTCTGCTCTATTGGGCCCAGATGGTCAGCGACCCCATTCTGGCTGATGATATCGGCAACCGCTTCGACCATGTTATGGTCGACGAATATCAGGATACCAACCGGCTGCAGGCTTCGGTGCTGATGGCGCTCAAACCCGGCGGCCGCGGTTTGACCGTGGTGGGCGACGACGCGCAGTCGATCTATTCGTTCCGGGCGGCGACAGTACGAAACATCCTTGATTTTCCGGCTTCCTTCAGCCCGGCGGCCGATATCATCACGCTCGATCGCAACTATCGCTCGACGCAGCCGATCCTTGCGGCCGCCAACGGCGTGATCGATCTGGCGCGGGAGCGGTTCACCAAAAACCTCTGGACCGAGCGGGAATCGCTGGAGCGCCCGAAGCTCGTGACGGTGAAGGACGAAACCGAACAGGCGAACTTCATCATCGACCAGATTCTCGCCAACCGCGAAACCGGCATGACGCTGAAACAGCAGGCCGTGCTGTTTCGCACCTCCAGCCACAGCGGGCCGCTCGAGGTGGAACTGACCCGCCGCAACATCCCCTTCGTCAAATTTGGCGGCCTGAAATTCCTCGACAGCGCCCATGTGAAGGACATGCTGGCCGTGCTGCGCTTCGCGCAGAACCCGCGCGACCGCGTCGCCGGTTTCCGGCTGCTGCAGATGCTGCCCGGCATCGGACCGAAGAAGGCCGGCAATATTCTCGATGCCATCGCGACAGACCCCGAGCCGCTGCTTGCCCTTGCCGAAATTCCGCCGCCGCCGAAGACCGGCGATGACTGGACGACCTTCACGCAGATGCTGGTGGGCCTGCGGCAGGCCCCGAATAGCTGGCCGGGTGAAATCGGGCAGGCACGGCTGTGGTACGAACCCCATCTCGAACGCATCCATGAAGACGCCGACACCCGCAAGGCAGATCTGCTGCAACTCGAGCAGATCGCTGGCGGCTACCCCTCACGCGAACGTTTTCTGACCGAGCTGACACTCGACCCGCCCGACGCCACCAGCGATCAGGCCGGCGTGCCGCTGCTCGACGAGGACTATCTCAGCCTGTCGACCATCCATTCGGCAAAAGGCCAGGAGTGGCGTTCCGTCTTCATCCTGAATGTGGTCGATGGCTGCATTCCCTCCGACCTCGGGGTCGGCACCACCCAGGAACTGGAGGAAGAACGCCGGCTGCTCTATGTCGCCATGACCCGCGCCAAGGACAGCCTGTCGCTGATCACGCCACAACGCTTCTTCACCGGCGGGCAGAACCAGCAGGGTGACCGGCATGTTTACGCCGCAAGAACCCGCTTCATACCGGCGACCCTGCTGCAATTTTTCGAAACGATGACCTGGCCACTGGTTTCAGCCGCAGCTTCGGAGCGTAGCGCGCAGCAGATCCGGATTGATGTGGGTGCGCGGATGCGTGCCATGTGGAAATAAGAGCGGGGGTCCCGGGAATATCGACCTGCACGATGCGCAAACGGACGAGGCCGGCGCCGACTTAGCTTCTGGGAGTTCTTCCTGACACCCGATCACTCTCTAAACGTGAAAAACAGGCCGCGGCCCAACAGGCTTTCGACATGCTGTTCGACGGAGATTCCCTCGCTCTTGTGTGGGCGATCAATAAAGCGTTATTGACTGTCCCTACCGATAAAGCCATATCACCCTGAGTAGGCAGACCAGACAGGATCCGCATAGTGCAACTAGAAGCATTCTCGATATCAGGCTTAAAAAAGATAACTCCGGCTCGTTTCGGCGACAGCAGGGGTTACTTCAGCGAGGTTTTCAAGAGGGAATGGTTTCGCGAAAATGTAGCCGACGTGGAGTTCGTGCAGGACAATGAATCCCTGTCCGCACAGGCCGGGACCGTAAGAGGGCTTCATTTTCAGACAGAGCCTTTCGCACAGGGCAAGCTCGTTCGCTGCATTCGGGGCCGGTTGCTGGATGTCGCGGTGGATATCAGAACAGGATCGCCCACCTTCGGACAATGGGCGGCTGTCGAACTCTCACCCGAAAATGGCGAGCAGCTGTGGGTTCCGGCGGGATTTGCCCACGGTTTCATGACGCTCGTTGACGACACGGTCATCTCATACAAAGTGACGGCACCCTATAGTGCAGCCAACGACCGCGGCGTTAAATGGGATGATCCTGCCATTGGTATCAATTGGCCGAAGCTGGAAGGCTACGTCCTTTCCGAGAAGGATGGCAAGCAACCGCTTCTGTCGGAATTGCCTGAATATTTCACTTATCAAAACACTGGGAACTGATGATGCGCGTTCTAGTTACCGGCGGCGCCGGATTTATCGGCTCGGCCCTCGTACGTTATCTTGTGAGCGAGATCGGCGCGGATGTTCTCACTGTCGACAAACTTACATATGCAGGAAATCTGGCGTCCCTCAAGCCAATCGAAAATGCACCCAATCACCGCTTTCTTCAGGCCGACATATGTGACCGGGTCGCGATGAATGACGCATTCGCGACATTCCAGCCGGATTACGTGATGCATCTGGCCGCCGAGAGCCATGTTGACCGCTCCATAACCGGCGCCGCTGATTTTATTCAGACCAACATCAACGGCACCTTCACGATGCTGGAGGCGGCGCGGCAATATTGGAGCGGCCTTGCGGATGACGCCAAGGCGAATTTCCGCATGCTTCACGTGTCAACCGACGAGGTATACGGCTCGCTCGGGGACGATGGTCTTTTCGAAGAAACAACCCCTTACGACCCTTCATCGCCGTACTCCGCCTCGAAAGCCGCGAGCGATCATCTCGCCACAGCCTGGCAGCGCACGTACGGCCTTCCGGTCGTCATTTCCAACTGCTCCAACAATTACGGGCCATTCCATTTCCCGGAAAAGCTCATTCCGCTGATCATTCTCAACGCGCTGGAAGGCAAGCCGCTGCCGGTCTATGGAAACGGCGCGAACATCCGCGACTGGCTTTATGTGGAAGACCATGCCCGCGCTCTGTGGCTTATCGTTCAAAAGGGCCTTGCCGGCGAGAAGTACAATGTCGGCGGCAGAAACGAACAGAAGAATATCGATGTGGTAAACTGCATCTGCTCCATTCTCGACGAACTGCGCCCGCAATCCAAACCCTATGCAGAGCTCATCAAATACGTCACGGATCGCCCTGGTCACGATGCGCGCTACGCCATTGACGCCACGAAGCTGGAAACCGAACTCGGCTGGAAAGCACAGGAAAATTTTGCGACGGGCATCCGCAAGACCGTGCAATGGTACCTCGACAATGAGTGGTGGTGGCAGCCGCTTCGCGATGACGTTTATGCCGGAGAGCGCCTCGGCGTTCTGACAAAGGGCTGAGCGGATGCGGCTGGCAGTTACCGGCAAAAATGGTCAGGTCGTCAGCGCCCTTCAGGCGCTGGCAAGCGCCGAGCTGGAGATCGTGGCTCTAGGTCGACCGGAACTCGACCTTGCGCAGCCTGAAACTATTTTGAAGGCGCTACAAGAGGTAAAACCCGATGCCGTGGTATCGGCTGCCGCCTATACCGCTGTCGACAAGGCAGAAAGTGAGCCGGACATCGCTTTTGCCGTTAATCGGGACGGAGCAAGGGCCGTCGCGCAGGCGGCAAGTGACATCGGTATTCCCGTGATTCATCTTTCTACGGATTATGTTTTCGACGGCACCAAGGCCACTGCCTATGTCGAAAGTGATCCGACAGGCCCTACTTCCATTTATGGTCGCTCGAAGCTCGAAGGCGAACGAGCCGTTTCGGAGGCTACCGGCAATTACGCCGTTCTGCGAACCGCATGGGTCTATTCAGAATATGGCAACAACTTCGTAAAGACCATGCTCCGGCTGAGCGAGAACCGCGACGAGATCAATGTGGTTGCGGACCAGTTCGGATGCCCTACTTCGGCCAACGATATCGCTGCCGCTATCGTAGCAATCGCAAGGAAACTCGCGGACGATTCCTCGCCCCGTCTTCGTGGAGTTTTTCATCTTTCCGGAACCGGTGAAACGAACTGGGCGAATTTCGCGAAACAGATATTCGCATTTTCTGAAGAAAACGGCGGGAAGTCGATGATCGTCAACGACATCACGACTGCACAATACCCTACACCAGCCCGGCGTCCGGCAAACTCGCGGCTTGATTGCAGCAAGCTGGAAGCGGTTTACGGCATAAGGCTGCCGAACTGGCAAACATCAACGCGCGCGGTCGTCACCGCTCTTGCGCAGAGCAAAAAGGAAACGCCATGAAGGGCATCATTCTGGCCGGAGGCAGCGGCACGCGCCTGCATCCGATGACATTGGCGGTCTCGAAGCAGATCCTGCCGGTCTACGACAAGCCGATGATCTATTATCCGCTGACCACGTTGATGCTGGCTGGCATCCGCGAGATTCTCATTATCTCTACACCCCATGACATGCCGCTTTTCCAGTCTCTCCTGGGTGATGGCTCAAAATGGGGTCTTTCCATTGAATATGCGGTTCAACCCAGCCCGGATGGGCTGGCGCAGGCGTATATGATCGGAGCGGATTTCGTGGCGGGTTCGCCATCGTGCCTTATCCTGGGTGACAACATATATTATGGTCACGGATTGCCGGAGCTTCTGCAGGCAGGCACGAGCGTCAACGACGGAGCGACGGTTTTCGCCTATCATGTGAATGATCCCGAACGTTATGGCGTGGTCGATTTCGATGGCGAAATGCGTGCTCTCTCCATCGAAGAAAAGCCCGCAAAGCCCAAATCCAATTGGGCCGTCACCGGTCTTTATTTTTACGATGCGGATGTGGTCGACATCGCGGCCAATCTCAAACCTTCGGCGCGCGGCGAATACGAGATTACGGACGTAAATCGGACCTATCTGGAGCGCGGCAAGCTGAAAGTATCGATCATGGGGCGCGGTTACGCCTGGCTTGATACCGGCACGCCGGAGAGTCTTCTCGAGGCTGGTGAATTCGTGCGAACACTGGAGAAGCGACAAGGCTTCAAGATTGCATGTCCGGAAGAGATTGCTCTGAGCAAAGGCTTCATCACCAAGTCGCAATTTGCCGAAATCGCCGAAAAAGCTGGCAAGGGCGATTATGGCGTTTACTTGCGTAAACTTGCGAATGTATGATCCCGCTAATAGAAGTCGATCGATAGACGGCTACACTATGCTGTGCTTAAATCGAGTTTAGGTATCGACAATCGATGTATCAATCAAAAACGCTGGGTCTTGAACCGGGCTATTATGATATAAGCGTCAGCAGCGAATCTGGCTTAGACGCGATTGAAATTGCCGATCTTGATGATGTGGAGCGTTGCTGTCGTTTGGACTTCAGCTCGCGAAATATACAATACAAAGTACATTTAAAAAAGCCACTCCGCAAAACAGCGATCAACATAGAAGATGATAAGAAATTCTCGAAAGAATTTCCTATTTCATTTTCCAGAACAACAAAAAGCTCCTTCGAGTTTTGGAAAATGCTCCTCGCAACGCAGAGGCATGCACTCCAGAGCTTCGGACCTGGGGAAAAGTTGTTATGTCTCGGAAGAAATGCGGGTGAACGGGAAAAGGCTGCATTTGCGAACGTCGAATATCGCTACATGCATCTATATGGCCTCGATGACGCTTCCAGAGATAGAAATGGTTGGTACTGGCTCGACGACGGCTGGCCTATTGCCAACGCACATGAACAACCAATTTATACCAGAAAAATTCAGAGCTGTATTTACATACATTTGCACTACATCGAGACTTGGGCGGAGATAAAAACAATTATACTCGAAGATTGCTCGGGAAGCGACGTTATCGTAGGCCTTACAGCAGTCAATATCGAATTTCAGACAGAAATCTTGAAGACATTTCCAAACGCGACAATAGTTGTTACGGAAAATCGCGGTAGAGATGTAGGTCCGTTTATGGAGCTCCTAAGACAGGGAAGCTTCGATAAATATGATGCTGTCTGCAAAATACATGGGAAACTATCACTGAAAGATGGGAGGCAGACGAAGTCTGGCACGAGAATCCGCCGCTATATATTTTCCAGCCTGATAAGAGACGGCGCGCGCAATCGCGTGCTCGATTTATTTGAAGCCATGCCTGATCTTGGTGTTGTTGGGCCAAAAAATCTGAGCTTGCCAAAAGCCGGGCGTTCAGTGGCGCCATACCTGAAAGGCGAGCTGAAGCAAATGAGAAAGATATCAAAACGCACTGGGCTATTGTTGGAACCCGATAAAATACAGTTTTTTGTGGGAACGATGTTTTGGTTTCGCCCAGCAGCTTTCCACAAAATTCGCGAAGCCGATATCGGTCTTCGGGACTTCGATATCGAGAATGGCGCGAAACGCGGAACGTTACAACACAGTCTGGAGCGAATGTTTTCTGCGTTTGTCCGTCAGTCGGGTTACAAGATTGGCACGGTTCAACCAGCAGCAAAAGCCGAAGGCACACATCATACAGTAGAATTTATCTGATGTATAAAGAGCTCCTTGTTTCCGATATTACCGTAATATCCGTGTGTTACAAAAGTGATACAGTTATCGAACAAATGGTCGCTTCTATTCCTATGGAAACGCCAGTTATTTTGGTCGACAACGGAAAAACAAACAAATTTCCACCCTTTCCCACGGAGCGTCAAATACATATCGAAACTCTGGAACAAAACGAGGGGTTTGGTGTGGGCTGCAATGCTGGTGCTGCCGTGGCAAAAACTCCCTGGCTGCTTTTTCTCAATCCGGATGCAACAATTCATCCTGGGAGCTTAGACGAGCTTTTGTCGGCTACACGTCGATATAAACCCGCATCTGCCTTTAACCCCCGTATAGAGAATAGTGACGGCTCAGAGTATTTTAAGAGACGATCTTGGCTATTGCCGCGCAATCGATATATGCCAAAAGGCTGGCCCCCTGTAGACTGTGCTATTCCCGTTCTAAGTGGTGCCGCTATTTTTGTTTCAAGAGAACTATTTCTAAAAGTAAACGGCTTCGACCCCAACATTTTTTTATACCATGAGGATGACGATCTATCTCTCAGACTCGCGGAATTTGGGCCGCTCATGTTTGTTCGAGATGCAGTCGTTACGCATGCCAACGGCAATTCCACAGCGCGATCGCCCTTAGTCGCCAAATTTAAAGCATTTCATATGGCGCGATCAAGAATTTACACGGGCAGAAAGCACAAAAGACCATACCCTTTTTTATCAACGCTTATCCAGGCGCTTCTTTTGCTCCTCTCTCCACAAGCGCTCGTTTCGGCAAGACGTCGCAGCAAAGCAATCGGATTTCTCATGGGCTGCATTCTATACAAAGATATCGAAGAGCCATTTAAGCAACAGAGAGTGAAGTAGGGATACGAGGTTAAAGGCACAGGCTCCCGGCTTCGCTGCGAATTGGCCTATTTTCGAACCTTGAGAATTTACTCCACTTGAAGTGAAACGGCGTGCGGTGCTTCCTTTGACAACTGCGTCACGATTTCATCCAAAGCGAAGCCGTTCTGCGCCAACAATTCTCTCCAACCTGTAAGGTTTTCGTTTGTGGGATTGTCCCTAAGCAACTGAATCTTCACAAAAGGATGCCCCTGCTCCAGAATTTCCCGCCATAGATTGATCGATGTATTGACGCGTCTCCCTCCTAGGGTTCGATCAGGATCAAATAAGGCACCGCAACGAAGGCCTGCACTTTCATATTTGGCGGTCATAGCAACCTCATAGGCCGAAATAATCCGGAACTTGTCCTTCCAGGAAACGACCTGATCCCAAAATTTCCTTACGGCCGGATTTTCAAGCGCAGTTCGATTCAACCTGATGAAAAAACTTTGCAAATGGAAATTTTCCATTTCACAACCCGTCAAGCCGGTAACATCAAACACTGATCTGTTCAGTTCGTCGATAGTTCGCGGCAACCGGTCTTCCGCAACGAAAACACTGTCGTTTGCCATCAGAAGCGAATTCGCGTCCCATAAATCAGGGTATTTCCTGAGAGCCGCAGCCCATAAGGCGAAATCGTAGCCGCTATTTTCCCTCGCCGCGAAGGCATCGCAGGTATCGACACCCGGATCTATAGCGCCGCTGACATCGCCAGTCGCTACTCCCAACGCAAAAATACGCAAACCAGCAGAACGAAGTGCCTGCATGTAACGGAGAGCATGTGGAGAAAATGTCCCAGACTTGTTCAACAAACCGACAAAGAGACAAACGTCAGTGCCGGCAGGTGAAGCAAGCGGTCGATGAACGATAAATTTGACATCGTCCACGCTCTCATATTGCAGAATATGAGATTTTTCTGCAGGCATTTCCGCGATGAGAGCACCCGTTCTCTTCACCATGGGCAATAGAACCAGTTCCAATAGCCTCTCGTTCACGAGGCCATTTGTAAGATCCTCCGCTGAAAAATTTAGTGCCTTCAGAGCAACGAGTGAGGATTTTCTTATCAGCATACATCTTGGCGATCGCCCGACGGAAGCTATTTCAGCATCGTCTATGCCAAGCGCATCGAGCATTTTTTCCAGTCTTCTGCCATTGCTCCAAGGAGTAACACTATTGCGACTATCCTTGACACCGAATACAGCACCAATAGCAGGGTTGGATCGTAAGAGATCCCATGCTGGGCCGCACTCCTGCGCGGGATCACCCATCACTTCCTTCGCCCAGATAGAAAGTGCGAGTTGGCTTTTCGGTGACAGGCCTTCACCATTCAACAGGAAGATGAGGCCACTATCCGGACAATTATCGAATTTGTGCGCAAACTGTGTCGCCAGACTCGTTAACATGTCCCCTTGCAAAGCTTTCAAATCTCGCATCGATAACGATGTGGCTGACCCATCGCGAATTCGCAATGCCGGGATTAGGTCATTATCCGCGGCTTTCGCACCCTGATAAAATGGAAAACTCAAAATTTCCTGGATTGAAACACCCGGTAATCGCAAGTCAATTTTCCTCAGCTTGCGACGAGGCAAAAAGCTACCGAGAATTTGCTTCTTCCTCATACCAAATGACCGGATACCCCGGCGGCGAATGAGCTTACCCGTGAAAGGCGAGTCAGCCGCTATCGTCAACTTGAGATTTTTCATATTGCAGCGCAGAAAATACAGATTTTTTTCACTGCGTGGCATTACGTAATAACTATTTGCCTCACCGTCGGATTCTATAGTAAAAATTAAAATATTAGCATTCCGACAATTCAGAGAAAGAAAATACTTTCCAGGATCGGAAATAGCGAACATCATATCGTTTAGATTATTTTCCGATGTGACATTCATCTTCGACGCCAATTCAAAATCTTTATCCCAAAACTCCATCGGCGAGTAGGCCGCAACCATCATTAATGATGGTTGCGGCCTACTGCGCTTCCGTCAAAACTATCAAGCGACCTTGCGGGCACCTCGGAGAAGCCTGGTCAATATCAACTCTTCCACGCGTTTGGCCATGCCAAGTTCGTCAGGCATTCGTGACGTAAGTTCCAATCCTCTTTGCGACCGCTTAGCCAATTCATCCCCGTTTTTCAACAGTGATGCCATCTGCCTTGCCATGATCCTCGGCTCAGGGTCCGCCAAGAGGGCAATATCATTTCTACCATCATAATTAACCTCATTACCTGCCCGATCAAGATCGATCACGGGCGTACCACAGGCCATCATTTCATAGGGAACCAGGCTGGGATTGGTAGTTGAAAACACAACTCCCAAGTCAGCGTCCGAGTATGCCTGCGCAAGATCATGAATGGTCGGCATGAGACCTTTCAGTGTGATCGGAAAATCAAGTTGCCTCTCATCCACATTCCGAGCGCCATAAAAAATGATTTCAACATCCGGCATCAAGCGGTGAAACTCCGACAGCATCGCTACCCCTAGCTCGTAACAACGGCGCGGCATATCGGGCTTGGCGAAGAATATGATATTCCTCTCGGTTTTTTGGCGTTGACGAGGGAAGTAAACATTTCTGTCGATTGGAAACTCAAAGAAATCAACCTCAGCATTGAAATCTTTTCTGAGGACATGCGCGCACCACGGCCCCGACGATATACCGTAAAGTCCTTTTCGGTACGTGTTCTCCGCAAGAATGTACTCCGTGCCCATCGGGGCAAACATCGGCTCGAAATCCTGAATGAAATACATTACTTCGCCGGTCATGCCCTGCGCCTCGAGCGCGGTGTATACCGTAGACCAATGCGTCGCGAACAGAACGTCCGAGTAACGGAAAATTCCATCATAGACTTTTATCTGCCCCTGGAAGGGATAGAAATGCTCATGCAAAAGCGCCCGTATTTCCGGCGCGCTCTCCTCGACACCGGTAAAGATCAGTCCGACATCATGGCCGAATTGCTCAAGGAAATATGCCGCACGAAGGATATTACGGTGTCCTCCGCCGCCCAGAATCAGTCCTGGAATGATCCAGTCGATTTTTTTTCTCTCCTTACTCAAGGAGAGAAGCTGAGGTGAAGAGGAAACATCCTTCAGCGGCAAAACGTCGAGTAGTCCCGCACGAAGAGCTTCCTGGCCCCAACTGGACAAAGCCGCCTGCCGCGCCGCTTCGCCGATCCGTTGCCTAAGCGAGGCGTCCTGAAGCAGTACTCGCAACTTTTCGTACCATTCGGTCTCGGTAGCAGCGAGCATACCTGTCGTGCCGTCAACGACGGCAATTTCATAAGGTTCGGTTTTCGATACAACACACGGGACTTCGAGAAGTGCAGCCTCGAACCATTTAAGTTCGCTTTTTGCCTCATTGAAAGGGTTGCCGATGACAAGAGGTGCGATGTTTATATCGCAATCCGCCAACTCTTCCTGCATTTTTTGATAGGGCATGAAGTCGAGCCGCTCGATGCGTCCAGAGAATGAATCAAAACCCGGTGGCAGATCCAGTTCGCCAACGATAAGAAGGCGCAGTGACGGAAATTCTTCAAGAAGCCTGAGAATAGCTGGTGCCGCCATCGCGAAATCTTGGTTGTGTGTACGCGAGCCTGAAAAATATCCGATCTTCAGAAAATCTCGTGCCGTCTTCCGCTCCTGCCGCAATACCTCCGCCTTTTCCAGCTGAATTCGATTAAAGGTATTCGGCACGAGATATGCCGGTTTGCCGAGGGCGGCAAGCGCAGCGACCAACGGTTTAGTTGAGCCGATAACGGCATCGGTCTCAAGCAGAAACGCTCTATATCGGCGAACACCCTCAATGTAGGTAGCGCGTTCAGACTCAGGCAAAAGCTGAAAGCCGTCAATTTGATCGACCAGATCAGGTTCAAATACTAGATCATCAATATCAAAAAAGGTTTTGATCGAATGTTGCCTTGCATAACTAATGCAAGACGCCGTCAAATGGCTTTCCGGCGTTCGGAAAAACACGATAGCAGCAGGACGCCATCCATGAGCTTCAATACGACCCATGTGCTCTTCCCGCAGCACTTCAACCCGATAACCGAGGCTCGTCAAAGCCTCCACGGCGTTGAAGACACGATACCGTTTGGACTCCCCCGGCCAACATCCAATAACATAAACTACATCCGGGCCTGGCCCGGCGTCGATCCGCTTCTTGGATGAAACGGAAAGCCTGGCATCGGACGAAAGCGATGCGGACAAGACGGACTGCAACGCCTTTCGCGCCCGCCTTTCTTTTCGGTATCTGGCAGAAAATGTACGCAAGAAGAACCTGTTCGCCTCTCGAAATGGCGAGGTAACCTTCCAGCTCAAGGAAGAACGCATCTCCTGGACACGTTCCGAGAGCCGGGTGACATCTTGCATCAAGGCCGTCTCAGTGGGCCGGAGCGCAAACTTGGCTTTCATCTCCGCCATCGATTGCTCTTTTTGCGTAATCTGAGCCTTCATTTCCGCAATCGAGCGCTCTTCTTGTTCAACCTGCGCCTCCAAATCCATCCTTCGACGCTGCAGAATATCAACATCACGCTCCAGCAGCTTGACGTAGTCCTCGTTGTTCAGAACGGTGATATTCTCGATCGAAGCAATAGTTTCAGCGGCGCCATTCGTCGCTACGCCGATGATGTAGTCGGCAGCATCCAAATCGAAGGCAGGATGCATGAAACTTGGTTCGACCAAAACACCGGGAAGCTGGTAAGCGATGATCGAACCCATATAATTGTTCTGCTGAAAAAACCGCGCGTTGCGGAAGAGAGAACGAAACTTGTTCTCGAACTCGTCAGCAGCGAATTCGTGAATATGAAAATCGTTTCTTTTCTCTTCAAGCGCCCGCGGGGTGGACATCACCAGAATGCCGTCTTCCGCGAGGCAGGACATGATACATTCAAAGGTCTTGTCAGGATTGGGAACGTGCTCGATCAGTTCGAAGCAGACAATCAGATCAAACTTGTCTTCGTAAGAAAACGCAGTGGCATCACCGGTTTCAAAGCTGATGGTTGGTCGAGCGTAAAAAGTCCTGGCGTGTTCAATCGCCTCGGCTGACAAATCGAACGCGGTGACCGATTCTGCGCCGGCATCGGCCAGAATCGCTGAGCCGTATCCCACACCACAACCGATATCGAGGATTTTGGCACCTTTGGCGAACTTCGACGCTAGCTTATAACGCGCAGAATGCTCCATATACATCTTGTCCGCAAAAAGCGGCTCGCAATTTTCCGCGCCGGGCACGATACGCTCACCCGTAAATTCCAATGCCATCAGCACACTCCAAACCAGCAAATATTATTTCGTTACAGTCTAATGACCGCATATTCAGGGCAAGTGGAAAGGGGTCCCGCAAAATGCCCACACTTTTTTTGCTCTCCGTCACGGACCACATCAGATACTGGCAGGTGCTCATCGGGACTAAAAAGCAAGCCCTGCAGTCGCGCCGCCACCAAATACTCGGCGTCCATCCTACCGACCGCTTCCTCAGAACCTTCGGAGGCCCGAAAACCGATCAAGAAATTACGGCTTCTCAACTCCTTCCTGATAATTCCGGCTTCGCGCGCACCGCCTGAAGAAAAGAAAAGCAAGCCACCTACCACCAGTGCCGCAATGCGGGCAATCACTATCCATCTATCAACTCAGTTGTTATTTGTCACCACTTACTGGAGCCTTCGGGAATTCCCGAAAAAGCCTGATAATGAATAAATATCAATGATTTTGGCGCCCTCATATCCCGCATCAAACGCACTCTCAAAGATAGTCGCCCGAGTCCTCGTTATGCTCTAATGCCTAGTCTCTGCCAAATTGAAGGCTTACGCTCGACAGCAATCGTAGTTGTTTCGATAATAAGAGTTTCAGGCTTTTTGCTCACGACGGTGAGGAACTGAAGCGCTTCATCGTGAAATACGTCTACGATTTCCAATCCGATCGACTCCGTGAAAACTCTCGCAGAATGATCATTGAAGAATGTGTAGTGAGAAAAAACAACGTAATTGTCGCGATAAGCGGGCACCTGCCAGATAAAGAGACCGCCTTCGTTGAGCTTGGCAGCAACTGCTTTCCCCAAATCGTGAGCGTTAGGGATATGTTCAAGCGTATGCCACATGAAAACTGCGTCCACGGTATCTGGCACATCATCAAGCGACCCTGCAACTTTTAGCTTGTCGCCGAGCCCAAATTGCGGAACCGTTGTAGTTAGCAGGCCGACGTTGATGTCCACAGCCCAAGCGGTTTCGTAAAATGAGCATGCGGCGGCCGCGAGGTAGCCTTCGCCAGCGCCGAGATCGACGACATTCTTTCCGCCGATGATGTGTCCAACCAAGTAGTTGAGAAACGAAATGTTGTCCCGGTTATGCTGTAGCCGCAGATCATCAATTTTCTGACTATAGAACCCATCGGCGCTGTCGATCTGAACCTTCAGCGCTTCTCCGGAGTCGCCTCGCTCTTTGATCAAATTGGTTCGGTTCGTTATGGAAGTGCAATTAGAGCAAATACACATCTCGACGCTGTCGCCGGATACATCCAGCCTGCGCTGGAAAAGGTATGTGGTCCCAAGCAATCCGCAACACGGACAACTTTCATTATTCATTTTATGCCCCCTTCGACAACTTACGCGACAATAGTTGCGGAGGGAGAGGCAGGCAACCAGAACTTACGACCAGACGCGTCGCGATAGGTTCACCTTTTGCAAGAATATAGTCTAGACCTCAGCCTTAGTGGCGCTCAAAGAGAGTTTGGCAGCGAACCGGAATTGTAGAAAATTCCGATCTCTGGTGTCCCGGGTGCAAATTGGCCGACCTCAAAAGCAGGATACGCTTGATGATGCGAAGGATCGCTTCGAAACCTTGCGCGACTCAATCCGCGCATCCTCTTCTGAAATCGATTCTGTTGCTCGAACGGCTACAGTTATTTATGGCTTCTAGTCGCTGTAAGCGATTGAAGCTCCAGCATAGTCGATGGACACATCGTGCAACTCAAACTCGCTAAGGCTCTGTATGACCGCTTCGCGTGCAGACCTTGGCGCATATACGAGAAGAAACCCTGAACCTCCCGCACCAAGGAGTTTAGCACCGGTGGCACCCGCTTCGAGAGCTCGTTCGTAGGCGTTGTCGATCAACGGATTCGATATGCCCTGAGCGAGTTCGCGTTTGCGGCGCCAGCCTTCTTTCAGGTACTCGCCAATCACGTCCACGTCACGGCAGATGTCGCCACGCAGCTGGCGAGCCTGATCAGCCATGAATTTCAGATTTTCGATAACATCCGCCTTCGATGCAGAATTCTTGCTCTGACGCGCAAGGATTTCACTCGCCGAACGACTCCCGCCGAGATAAAACAGCAGCAGGTTATTTTCGAGTTGCTCGCGCTGCTGTCCCGACAGAGGCACAGCCTCGTGCATAACCGTTCCGTCGTGCGTAAACTCGATAAAATTAATCCCGCCCAGAGCACAGCCATATTGATCTTGCTTGCCGATCGGTTCGCCGAGCTTCTCGATTTCGACGGCACATGCCTGTTCCGCCAATGCCGCGCGGGACACGTGCCTTCCCTGATAAGCATGACACACATTCAGGAGTCCGACAGTGAAGGCACTCGACGACCCCATACCCGTTCCAGTGGGAACATCCGCACTCGAACTCAGATCCACTCGATCAACCTGCAGATCCGAAAATACCTGTCTGATGATCCGATGCTGGATCTGGTCGACCGTTTCGGGGGTCTCTACATGCGAGTATTTCAGAATGTAGCCTTTGGGCTCAAAATACTCATGCATCGCCAGATATATATATTTCCGAATAGAGAAGCTTAAAACTGCTCCGCCGTGCTGTTGATAGAAGCTTGGCAAATCGCTTCCCCCCCCAACAAGACTTATTCTAAGGGGGGTTCTGGAGATTATCATGAAAATTCCCATTTTAAGTTGGGTAGAGCCGATGCCAAATCATCTTCGACGCGATTTGGCTCGATATCCGGAAAACGATGACGGTCATTACCATTGTGGCCGCTGCGGACCAAAATAGACGATGTTCCCACAGCGTTAGCTGCAGCAATATCGCAATACCGATCGCCGACTAACCAGGATCGACCAAGATCGATACCGTGGCGTGTTGCGGCCTGCCGCAGTAACCCGGGTAAAGGTTTACGGCAATCACATGCGATCTTTAACTCCACGATTTCACCTTCCCATCCCGCTTCCGGATGATGGGGACAGATAAAATAATCATCTATAAAAGCACCCGCGCTTTTCGCCAATTGGGCATCAAGTTCCGCGTGGACAGCATCCAGCTCTTCCCAACTCAGTAATCCCTTGGCCACTCCCGGCTGGTTTGTGACACAGATGACCGGGATGCCAGCGTCATTTGCCGCGCGGATCGCCTGCGCAGCACCATCGATAAGCATCATATCGCGCGCGGCGTAAATTCCATCACGTTCGATATTGATAACGCCGTCGCGATCCAGGAAGAGAGCTGGCTTCGGCGTTAGCCGGTTGAGACGTTTCACGCGCCCATCCGCCAGATGTCGCTCAGCCTTCTTTATTCGTTCGGGCGTACCGACATCCTTTGCGTATTCACAGCTCCGATAGGCATAAAGCGCTTCGGCTTCCGCCAGTATCGAAAAAATATCACGCCCCCAATCAGAAGCGCCAGACGATGGAATGTAGTTCAAAGCGGTTGGAGAGAGAACGTAGAGCGCAGCACTGACAAGATTTGGCAACCTGCCTTCATCATCATGCGGCTTCGGATGAAACTGTACGATACGATCGAAACGATCCACCGTCAGCAGGTCGCTGTCATGCGGATGATCGTTGGGATGGACGAACAGTGTCCCTGCTCCACCTCGTTCCCGAGCGAATTCGACGAACGCGGCAAAGTCGATGTCAAACAAGATATCGCCATAGACGACGATGAAGGGTTCCGCCAGATTCGCCGCAATCTGCCGAAACGAACCGGCTGTCCCGAGCGGTGCGGTTTCGGTCACATGGCTGATGCTAACACCAAACCGTGTACCGTCACCGAAATGATCCTCGATGACCGAGGCGAGATGACCGTTCAGAAAAACGAAATCACGAAAACCAGATGCGGCAATATTCTCGACGATAAGCTCGAGCAGCGGCTTCCCGTGAACAGGTACCATCGGCTTTGGTATACCATCCAGCCCCAGCCTTGTTCCCTTTCCTCCGCATAGCACGACGACTTTCATCGCTGCTCCTTCCAGATCGCCCGTGCAGCGGCACGAATTGCGTCGTCAGACGTCATAGTCGGCTGCCAGCCCAGTGAATTCAGCGCCGACGTATCATATTCAAACTTCGGAACATCACCAATCCAGCCCCTGTCACCACCGGTATAGGCTATTTCAGCCCTCTCGCCAGACTCTTCGATTACGATTTGAGCAATGTCCGCAACGGTGGAACGAGTATCAGCCCCAACGTTGTATATATTGATTTTTTGATCGGTTTTTTCCCATACAAGCAAAATAGCGCGGACAAGATCCTCCACATACAGATATGGTTTCACCTGCGTTCCGTCGCCAAGGACGTTAAGCAGCCCCGGCGTAGCAATCAATTTGCGAACGAAATCATAAACTGCGCCATGAGTCGCCCTGGGACCAACGACATTGGGAAACCGGGTGATCCAAGCCTTTATCCCGTAATTTTCGCAATAAGAACTGATAAAAGCCTCAGAAGCCAATTTACCAGCGCCGTAGTGGGAAATCGGGACAAGGGGACCATAAGTCTCGGCGACCTTGCCCTTCGTTTCACCGTAAATTGCCGAGGTCGAGGCGAACACAATCTGTTTGATATCGAATTTGCGAGCAGCCTCAAGCACTTGAAATGTAGTAAGAAATGTCTTTTTGAGATCTATCGATGGCGATGCATGTGAGCGCGCAATATCGGAATTGGCGGCCATATGAAAAACGCACTCGAAGTTTCCGCTCTTCACGACGTCTTCAAAGCGACTTTCATCGAGAATATCGCCCTCGATAAATTCCAACGCACCAGCGTTTAACTGGTGCTCGATATTGCGGCGACGTCCCAGCGACAAATCATCATAGGCGGTGACCTGATGCCCTTTGGCTATAAGATAGTCGCAAAGGAAGCTGCCAATAAAGCCGGCTCCGCCAGTTACAAGAATTTTCATGTATTCTCCTGAAGAGACGTTCGTGGTTGATGCGCCCGATGGACCGCATGCTAGACAGGATTCGTTTCGTCGCGCCGGTTTGCTATGAACTGAGCAATGATATGCATCATAGCCTGATGGCAATCTTCGACAACACCGTAATTGTCCGCGGCGGCGTGCAATGAAATATCGCACGCGTCTTTAAGTTTTCCTCCGCCGAAGCCTGACAGGCCAATCACGGACATCCCCTTGTCTTGCGCATGCTTCACAGCCGCAAGAATGTTTCCGCTACTTCCGGAGGACGAAATAGCAATCAGGACATCACCAGCTTCGCCAAAAAAATCGACCTGTGTTGAGAACACATTTTCGAATCCATAGTCATTTGCGATCGCCGAATAAAGCGCAACATTTGAACTCAGTGAATGTGTTTTGATCGTTGAGTGACCTGAGCAAGATGTCCCCTTTGTCCAATCACAGCAAAGATGGTCAGCGATTGCCGCCGATCCGCCGTTACCGACGACATAAATCCTCTTGCCATCACGTCCAGCGGAAAAAACAACCTCGGCAGCCCGCTCAAGCGCGGCGAAATCCAGCGATTCCATCGCATGACTAAATGCCCCAACGTAATCCCTGGCAAAGCTTACGATGTCGGAACCATCGAATTTTCTATTTCTGTGACGTGGATCTGTGGTCATTCAAAGTCCCCAAAAAATGAGGCTGGGTTACTCGCATTTAAGTAGAAAGGCAATGACCCACCGTCCGGATTCTCACTCAAATGATCGCTCCTCTTCCTTTTTTTAGTTCCACCCATGATACTCTTCAATATTTTGCAATTCCACAAAGATAATTGTCTACACTCCCTCGTGTTATTTAAGAAAACAATCAAAAATATATAATCAATTATCAAAAACTTATCATAATATAATCAGCTAATATAATACAATATTACTAAAGAAATTACAGATAATTGAACATACATTGATAATATGTATTGAAATTAAAAAATACTCAAATTATATACAGAAATCAAATATTACTACAAAAAATATAAATGAAACATATATAAATTAATTATGGATTATTTATGAAGAATGTTGTTTCAGTAATAATTCCCGTGCACAATATGGAATTATATTTAGATCAATGCCTCTCCTCCATAGAACTGCAAAGCCATGAAAACCTGGAAATTATTTGCATAAATTCGTGCTCAACCGACAATAGCGCGACAATCATAAAACGCGCGATGTTGCGTGATAGCCGTATCCGTTACGTTCAGCAGGAAATAGATGCGGGTCTCGGCGGAAGCCGAAATGAAGGCTTGAAACATGCGACCGGTGAGTATGTCCTGTTTGTCGACAGTGACGATTGGATCGCACAAGACATGATCGAGTCTCTGGTGTCTGCGATTGAGGCGCACCACGCTGACTATGCCTTCGGAGCTGTTGAAGGATATGACAACGAAACGTCGCGATACCTTGGTATCGAACATCCCTTTCACTCCCTCGCGGCGCGAAAACTCGCTACTGACGGCGTCATTGATCTCGCAAAGCATCCCACAATTTTAACAGATATGTACCCGTCGGCTTGGCTGGGTCTGCGCCGGCGTGCAAAAATCGCCGAACTTGGTGTTGATTTTCCCGAAAATCGTCTCGCGGAAGATCACCGCTTTCACTATCGCTACGGGTTTAACTCCAGTCGCGCGGTATATTTACCCATTCCTTTTTACAAACATCGCCGTAACCGACGTGGTCAACTTTCTTCGGAGCAGTCCACACGCACCTTAGGAGTGCTCGACACGATCGAAGAAAATTTTTTGATTTTTGACCAGTTTCTCTCCAAGAGAGACGCCCGCGCAGCCAAGGCCAAGACCGCGCTGAGGCTGGTTTACGAGAAACTCGGCCAAATATCCGAGAAAACACCGGCTGGAGAGGCATTTTTCTCCCGCGCCCGCAAAATCCTTTCACAGTTTGACATCGAAGAAATATATCTGCATGGCGACATTTTCGTTGAGCATCGCCATACACAGGAAATCCTGGGGGCAACGACAGACGCGCTGATTGCGAAGGCGTTGCGGACCGAAACCTTCGAAGGGCGCGAACTACACGGCGGTGAACATTGGGCCGATATAGAACTGAAATTCGATCCGCCCATAAATCTCGATTTAGCACATTTGGCACTGTCGGTCGATTTGGATACGCCGGCGCCGATTTCACTGCGGCTTGCCCTGATTTGTGAGCCGGTGCAGGAACAAGGAGAGCAGGCGGCGACAGGCCCACATGTCTTTGAGTTTCGGCTTACCTTCCAGCCCTTGCAGAATGTTGTTACGTTTGAATGTGGGCAAATGATCGCGGCGGAGGGTCGGCCTGACGTCACCAAAGTTTGCAAGATATGTTTTGGAGGTCTACTTCCTGTCGGAAAGTTGACGCAGAAACTCTTTGCATTAACGTCGGATCATGCGCTCATCGATCTCGTCGGTACCGCAAATAAACCCGCGGAAGCCCATCAACCTGATGCCGCCGCACCACCACCCCACATACCCAGAGGGAAGCGCCGAGGTATTTCTGCTGTCGTAGCGGACATTAGGGCGCTTCGTAAGCTGCCCACCGCCACGGCCAATCTATACGCCGAACTGAAGGCCCTAGATCAATCCCTGACAGAGCGTCACCTGCAGATTCTTGATCTGAGCGAGCGCGCTGAGCGCCTTCTGGAATCCAACTCCACCACTCTTACAAAGTCCCTCTCCGAAAAAATTCTCGGTGCGAGTGAGCAGACCAAGCAATCCTTCGAGGCCAATTCGAACTATTTGGCCAAATCCCTCTCCGAGCAAATCCTCAAAACGAGCGAGCACGCTAAGCAAGCCCTAGAATCCAGCTCAACCAATCTGACCGCATCCCTCTCCAACTTGGCAACCATCGAAAAGTGGCTGCTGGGAAGCGCCAACCGGTTGGAGGAACATATCGAATCCAACCGTCAACTGATACCGCGAAACGATGGAATGCACGCTTGGCATCCGACCTGGATACCATCGGACATACCGCTCTTTTTCCACGGCAACAGTTGGATTTGGGCGGACAAATTTAAAGAATATTACTTCAACAACAAAGACGTCGTGCCCCAGAAGATGGAGCGACTTATCGCGGGCCTGGATACCGAGAGCGCAGCCGTGCTTCGCTGGCTGTGGGAGACCGCCGTCTTTAAAATCCCTTTCGCGCGCACGTCCGCGGATGCCGGCGCGCTGTTGCGACGAGATTATGTTTACAGCCCTGCCGATCTCGTTGAACAAAAGAAGATTCTACGCCACTTCGCCGACGAGACCTCGGAGTTCGCGATACCCCATGGCCAGACGATGGAAATCCCGGTCTTCTATTACCATCACGGACTGCGCACTCTGAACCAGAAATACCTCGACTACATGGCGGGGTACGATGCACTCGATTGTGGTGCGTTCATCGGTGATACCGCGGTGGTTCTGGCGCGTAAATATGCCTTCAGAAGGATTCTTTCGATCGATCCAAGCCCCGACAATATTCGAAACATGATGAATGTCCTCTCGCAGAATGGCGTCACCAACGTGACGCCGATCCTTGCCGGCGTGGATGAAAGTGAAGGGGAATTGATCTTTCGCGGCAAAAACGCCGTGACTACCGCTGTCCAGTTCGATCCGCAAACGTTCAGCGTGATGCCTCCCGATCAGACTTCGGTGCGCGTAAGGAGTATTGACGATATAGTCGATTCCGAACAGGTTTCTCCGCGTTTCATCAAGTTCGATATCGAAGGATTTGAACAACGCGCTATCCGTGGCGCAAAGCGTACGATCGAAAAGTACCGACCGATATTATCGATTTCGGTTTATCATCGTCCTGAGGACATGTTCGAGATCAAGCCATTCCTGGAGGAATGCAACCTCGGATACCGCTTTATTGCGCAACATCAGAACCCTTTCGATCCAATCTACGAAACGGTCCTTCTGGCCCTTCCAGAACTCTAAGGTGAGTACGATGCGACTGCTTCATTCAATCTTCTGGGATTATTTCATCGACAGGCGGTTTGGTGGACCTCCCGGATACCTCGCCCATCTTCGGGCCGGATTGGACCAACTGCCGCCTAATCCTGAATTCGATATCTGGATCGACTGCTATCCAGAGGCTCACTTCGCACCACAAGGTCCGCGCCGCGACCCCTCGCAGCAAGAATTGATCAGCCACATCAGGTACTTCGAAGAAATAGGGAACTTCGAATTGTCAGAGGCCGAGTTCGAACGCCTAATGCGCCATCGCCCTGCCAGCGTCCATCTGCACACAAGCCCACTCGCCTACAAGGTCATTCGCACGTTCAAGCGGCATGGTATTACGGGGATTCCCGTGATCCTGACAAGCCACACGCCAGAATCCAACGGAAAGGAGATGGCCGACCAGTATCGGGTTCCGGGTATCGACCCGCGTCTGTGTGATCGGTTCGAGCGTGCAGTACGCTTTATCGAGGCACTGGCATTCCAGGCTGCTGACATCTGGATGTTTCCCAGCCGCGAAGCGATGGAGCCTTACTTTGCGACAATCCCAAAATTCGACACTTGGATGAATGGGAAAGACATCCGTTATGTCGAAACTGGCGCTTGCCTGCCGCGTCAATCGGTGTTCACCGATCAAGCGAAGGCGAAGTTCGGCTTGTCAGGTCGGAAAGTGATTTCCTTCATGGGTCGCCACAATGAAGTCAAAGGCTATGACGTGTTTTGCGACGCGGCGACAAAATTGCTCGCCGAGAGAGAGGATGTCACAATTCTGGTAGCGGGCGCTCCGAACCCGTTAATCGAAGCGCCGCGAGATCCCCGGTGGATCGAACTCGGTTGGTACGGCTATCCAGGAGATGTCCTAGCAGCTTCCGACGTCTTCGTTCTGCCAAATCGGATGACCTACTTCGATCTCGTGCTGATTGAGGCGATTGGTATGAAAACCCGGGTGGTGGCATCGTCCACCGGCGGTAACAAGTCAGTCGCAAAGATGTCGAAGAATGCTATCGCGTTGTTCGACGGTTCGATTGATGATCTCAAACGTCAGATTTCTAACGTATTGGACGACACGCTTGAGTCGACCAGGCGGTTGGTCGATACACTTGATCGTGCGTATGAACAATACTTTACACCCTTGAGGTTCGCTTCACGCTATCAGGAGATGATCCATGACGTTTATCGAGATCATGGTATCCGCGGCGATCAAATGAAGCCCGGATCATGACGGTCTCAACGAATATGTTGCGACATCCGGCTAATCAATGCGGTAAAGGCTAGGAAAATGCAGAATTATCTCGTCGTCGGCGCGGGATTCGCAGGAGCCGTCTACGCAAGAATCCTTGCAGAGGGTGGCCATCAGGTTCAAGTTATCGACCGGCGTGACCATATCGCCGGGAACGCTTACGATTTTGTAGATCACAACGGCGTTCGCGTGCATCGCTACGGGCCACATCTGTTTCACACCAAAAACGAAGACGTCGTTCAGTGGCTGTCTGCTTTCACAGACTGGGACCCGTATCAACATCGCGTAAAGGCGATACTGCCGTCTGGTGTCCGCACACCTTTGCCAGTGAACCGAAGCACGATCAACGATGTTTTCGGCACCCAGCTGTCAACCAGTTCCGAAGTCGAAGCGTTCCTAAAATTACAAAGTGAAAAGATTGCCGAGCCAACTAATGCAGCCGAATACCTTTACAAAAACATCGGCCGGACCCTGACAGATCTATTCTTTCGACCATATACAAAAAAGATGTGGAACCTCGACTTGGAAGACATGTCGGATTCCGTGGTTCGCCGAATTCCTGTCCGGACCGACGATGAGGATCGCTATTTTCCTGATGCAACTTTTCAGCTGATGCCCAAAGATGGGTATACGCGTATTTTTGAGCGGATATTCAGCCACCCGAACATCAAGGTTTCACTCGGCGTCTCCTTCACCAAGGAGATGGAGGTTTTTTATGATCATGTATTCAATAGCATGGCAATCGATGAGTATTTTGATGGCCGGTTCGGTGCACTGCCATACAGGTCGATAAAATTTCACTCTTTGGCGTTGCCAAGTGTGGGGGGCCAAACCGACGTCAGTGTCCTGAATTTCACAGACAACAGTCGTTACACCCGTGAGACCTATTGGCACCTTCTACCAAACCATCTGGTCGAAAACACTGGAACAGTGACGAAGACCATCGAAGAACCGTGTGATTACCTTGAAAACGATATGGAGAGGTACTATCCAGTTAAAACTGCAGATGGAAGATTCCAAGAAATTTACCTAAAATACAAAACCTTATCAAATACACTTCCCAATATTACTTTCATAGGTCGCTGCGGTACATATCAATACCTCGACATGGATCAAGTTATCAATCAGTCGCTGATCGGAGCCAGGAAGTTCAGGCGGGATGTTGAAGCATTAAAGTAGAATCTCTGCGCTAAGGCGCTCCGCGAGAAAAAGACGGTAGGGCCGCCGATTTCAAAAGCAACGAGATCAACAAAGGCTTTGCAACAGCGCTTGACTTTAAGTTTTGGAGGTCGCGCTTGAATGTATGTTCAAAGGCCTGCGGGCTTTTATGAAAAGCTGGAGACGTTAATTTTATCAGGGGATTCACTTCACATCGCAATCGCAGGTCATGTCGTGGGCATCACTGACAATCCAGGCCAGTTAAGGCACCATCCAAGAGCCGGACGACGCCATATCCTGGTAGCTTAGTGAGCCAAGTGCACGGGATCGAGAGTGTCCCCAGAAACTGGCTGGAAACGGGAATGACGACAGGTTCAGGACATTGACACTCTCCGATCTTCGATCTATTTGGCGTCAATGCCGGATCGGTGGCGTCGCAGATATGCGAAGGCAACATGAAAAAAGCGAAATCCATCACTACATATAAACGTGATCATTTCGTTTTGCGCGAGCGATAATTGACTGGACAGCAATTCAGCACCGTCAGACACCCAGGGAACAAATCAAGGATGTTTCAGTGATAGGATCTTTTTTGTCGCCAGACGACAAGAAGTTGCTTGTGCGACTCTTTAAAGAAAATTTCAAAAAGCACGTTGGTTGGTATTCCCTAGCTATCGCTTCAATGTTTGTCGTTGCTGGCACAACGTCTCTCAGCGCGTGGATTATGCGCGATATCGTCAATAGCGTTTATCTAAAACGTGGTTTCGACGTCGTGCTTGAGATCGCATTTGCGGTCGCTGCCATCTTTATCGTCAAGGGTATAGCGACCTTTGTCCAGAGCTACTATCTGAGCAAAGCGGGCAACAGTATTGTTGCCGAGCAGCAACGAAAAATTTATGACAGACTCCTAAAGCAAGGCGTTTCTTTTTTTCAGAATATGCCCTCTTCGGAGTTGCTCGTCCGTGTGACCTTCAACGCCCAGTCAGCACGTAGTGTCATAGACACTGTAGTGACGTCGTTCGTTCGAGACCTATTTTCCTTGCTCGGTCTAATTTTCGTAATGTTCGCTCAAAATTTTCTATTGAGCGCAATCTCGATGATTATCGGCCCAATAGCTATCTTCAGCGTCCGCCTGGTGCTCAAACGTGTGCGTAAAATAATGGAAGCGGAGCTTGCTTCCATTGGCGAGATTGTCAACGTCGTACAAGAAACGAGCATAGGCGTGCGAGTGATAAAGGCATTCTCACTCGAGAAGCTTATGCGTCAACGCATGGACAAGGCAGTTTCCGATGTCGAGCATCGTTCAAACGGTATTGCAAAACTTGAGGCAGCAACAAGTCCGATCATGGAAACGCTGTCGGGCCTTGCCATTGCCGTGGTTATTGCGGTTTCGGGCTACACCGTGCTCGAGAAGGGTGGCTCGCCAGGGGACCTGATGGCCTTCATCACCGCCCTGCTCTTGGCCTATGAACCAGCCAAACGTCTCGCTCGTATGCGTGTTCAAATTGAAGGTGGCATGATCGGCGTTCGCATGATGTTTCAGGTACTGGATGCGCCGCTGACGCTTACTGAAAAGAAGGATGCTCTGCCGCTTCCCAAGGCGAGTGGTGATGTGGAGCTCAAGAACGTAAGCTTCGAATATGTTGCGGATCAGCCGGTTTTGAAGGACGTCAGTATTCTCTTCGAGGGTGGTAAAATGACCGCCTTGGTCGGCCCGTCCGGCAGCGGCAAGTCCACCCTCATCAATCTGATGATGCGCCTCTACGACCCACAAAACGGCTCGGTCGAAATCAACGGCATGGATTTGCGCGATGTTTCCTTCGCCAGTTTGCGTGAACACGTATCCTATGTCGGTCAGGAAACGTTCCTGTTCTCGGGAACCGTTAAACACAACATTTCCGTCGGCCGGGACAATGCAACCGACGAAGAGATCATCGCCGCCGCAAAGGCCGCCAATGCGCATGATTTCATCATGAAAATGCCGAACGGCTACGACACGAAGCTCGGCGAAAACGGTTCCGGCCTGTCGGGTGGCCAGAGACAACGTGTGGCGATCGCCCGTGCGATGCTGCGTGACGCGGACATATTGATCCTCGATGAAGCTACGAGCGCACTGGATTCGGAATCCGAGGCCCTTGTCCGCGATGCCTTGGAACGTCTGACACTGAACAAAACGTCGATCGTCATCGCGCACAGGCTTTCCACCATCAACCGCGCAGACAAGATTGTGGTGATGGACAATGGCGAGGTCGTGGAACAGGGAAGCCGTCGCGAGTTGCTCGCAACGGACGGCCTTTATAAGCGGCTTCACAGCATACAGTTCGACGCAGACGTCGCGTAGTCAGAACAGGTCGGGCGGGGCACTCTCCCCGTCCGATCACGCTCCGTGCAGGGGCATCAGCATTGTCGCCGGCATTGTTGCAGCCTGCCTTGCCCACGATTTTCCGCTTTCCTTGTAGGTGTACCGGCACGACTAGATCGCCGTTCGTTTGGCGTGCCAGGAGAATCGCAACAATTGCTCATCGTTCGGCACCACCTCTCCTTAAAGCTGGCGATGTGGTCGAACTCGACACTAATGGCCTTGGCAGACAGCGCCAAATCATGACAGCATCTGCCGTTTGAAACATCCGGGACCCTAGACGCAATGACGGCAATCGAAAAACTGGCCGAAAGTTTCGCAAAAGCGAGCCGCGATGGTGCAAAAATCACTCTGGCGGCGTTGCAGGCGGAGGGCCTCATTCCCGGTAGCCTTGAAGAGGCTATGGCGGTCCAGCGGGCTTTTGCTGAAAAATGGGCGGAACCGGTCGCCGGATGGAAACTGGCGATCCGCCCGGATGGCGAGGCCATCGGGGCGCCCATGTTCGATTGCGTTCGGGTCGATGAAACCAATCTCGCTTCTTTTCCTGAAGATGGCACCGAAGGCGTCGAGGTCGAAATCTGCTTTACGCTTTCCGCCGATATCCCCGCTGCGGCGGCGGGACCGCTGACCAGGGAAGACCTGATAGGATATATCGACAAGGTCCACCTTGGTGCTGAACTTCTCCGCTACAGGCTGGTGGAGAAAAATCAGGTGCCGTTTCCGCTTTTTCTCGCGGATCGCCTCGCCAACCACGGCTTCGTCATCGGCCCGGAAGTGGATAAAGGCATCGTGGACGTCTTTGCCGGAAATGGTGAGAACCTACCGCGGCTTACCGTTACCGAGGGGTCGGCGCAGCTTTTCGACGCCACGGTAAAACATCCGAATGGTGATCCGCTCGCCCCGCTTGTCGCCTTTGCCAATGCGGCATTCAACAAGGGCGACATGCTCAAGGCCGGCAATGTCTTGACGACGGGCAGTTTCTGCGGTGCGATACCAAGCACACTTGCCGGCGAGACGCAGATCACGCTGAAATCGGTTGGTGCTTTCACGCTATCCGGTCCGAAACCATAGGCCCCGCTCATTCGGGACGCCCTTTTTTTGGCCCCCCGCCGTCTTCATCCGGGTCGCGCTTTCCAATGCCTCCGGAAGGTCACTTCACCCGCCCGTATTCGCCCAGAAAATCGAGCAGCGCCCGGATGCGGGAGGGAAGCGGCCCGCGCTGGCCGACATAGACGGCATGAAACATCTCCGTCTCACCCGTATCGAGATGATCGAGCACGGGGATCAGTCGGCCGGCGGCGATATCCTCCCTCACGGTGAAAGCGGCAAGACGCACCAGCCCGACGCCGGCAAGCGCCAGACGGCGAAGGCCTTCACCATCGCTCACCTGCACACGTCCCGTCGCCGGGATGAGGACGGTCTTTCCGTCGTCCCGCAATGGCCACCCGTCGACTGACCGGGCATATCCAAACCCAAGGCGATTGTGATCTTCCAGATCGGCGATTGTTTGCGGCACACCGCAGCGCTCCAGATAGTCAGGGGCGGCGGTGATGATCATCCTTGTCTCGCCGAGTTTGCGGGCAACGAGGCTTGAGCTTTTGAGCGGCCCGGCACGCACCGCGACATCCATGCGCTCTGCAAGGAGGTCGACCACCTGATCGGTCTGGACGATATCGAGCGTGATGCCCGGATGCAGCGACAGAAAGCGTGGCAGGATGGGCGCAAGAATATGCGTTGCATAAGAAGCGCTGGTGTTGATCCGCACGCGGCCGACAGGCTGTTCACCCAAGCCGGCGGCGCGTTCGGCCTCTTCGAGATCGGCGAGGATGCGGGTGGCCCTCTCGTAAAAAGCGCAGCCCTCCGGCGTGATCTGAAGCTGCCGGGTGGAGCGGATGAGGAGGCGCGCGCCCAGGCGGCCTTCCAGCCGTGCGATAAGCTTGCTCACCGCTGAAGGCGTCATGTTCGCCGCCGCGGCCGCACGGGAAAAACCTCCGAGTTCAACGACCCGCACGAAGATTTCCATCTCCCCTGCCCGGTTAATCTCAAGTCGCGCCATGATGACTTCATCTCACAAGTGATAATATTCTCGGCATTCTATTTCATGCAAGAACCATCGTCTATCTTCAGACAGCGATTGAAACACATCACAATCTTCGTCTGCCAGATCACGACGGGATGGACAGGCACGGCGCCATCAGGCCCCCGGCCCAGAACCATGCCGAAGCAACAAAGGAACGCCCCATGGAATATCGCTATCTCGGCAAATCCGGCCTGAAAGTGCCGGTTTTGAGTTTCGGCACCGGAACCTTCGGCGGCTCCGGCCCGCTCTTCAGCAACTGGGGCAATTCCGATGCTGCGGAAGCCCGGCGTCTGATCGACATTTGTCTCGAAGCCGGCGTCAACCTGTTCGATACGGCCGATGTCTATTCCAATGGGGCATCGGAGGAGGTGCTCGGCGAGGCCATCAAAGGCAGGCGCAACAGCGTTCTGATTTCAACCAAGACCAGCCTGCCGATGGGCGACGGGCCGAACGAGGCCGGATCGTCCCGCTTCCGGCTGCTGCGCGCGGTGGATGATGCCCTGCGCCGTCTCCAGACCGACTATATCGACATCCTTCAGCTCCACGCCTTCGATGCCTTCACACCGGTTGAGGAAGTATTGTCGACGCTCGATACGCTCGTCCGATCCGGCAAGGTGCGATATACCGGCGTTTCGAATTTTTCAGGCTGGCAGATCATGAAATCGCTCGCCGTCGCGGACCGATATGGCTGGCCGCGTTATGTGGTCAACCAGGTCTATTATTCCCTTGTTGGCCGCGATTACGAATGGGATCTGATGCCGCTCGGCGCGGATCAGGGCCTTGGCGCGATGGTCTGGAGCCCGCTAGGCTGGGGGCGGTTGACCGGAAAAATCCGCCGCGGCACGCCGCTGCCCGAAGGTAGCCGCCTGCACGAGACCGCCAGCTTCGGCCCGCCGGTGGATGATGACCACCTCTACCGCGTGATCGATGCGCTCGATGCTATCGCGGAAGAAACCGGCAGGACCGTACCGCAAATCGCACTCAACTGGCTGCTCAGGCGTCCCACCGTTTCCACGGTCATTATCGGCGCGCGCAATGAGGAACAGCTTCGCCAGAACCTCGATGCCGTGGGATGGGAACTGACGCCCGCGCAGGTGGCGCAGCTGGACGCGGCCAGTGAGACAACGGCGCCCTACCCGCATTTTCCGTATCAGCGGCAGGCGGGTTTTGCGCAGCTCAATCCGCCGATCGCATAACGCCAAGCCCTCACATTGTGGGGTGGCGACGGACCCACCGTTGAGGTGGAAATTCCCGTATTTCCGAAGCGCACCGAGACAGAACCAAAAAAGGGCCGCCAGCAGGATAACGTTCATCGCACAATCTCTTGCAAGACTTGCGATGTGGATGCCGCTGGCGGCTTTATCGGTGAAACGCCGAGCTTCACGAGAGGTCGCCACATGGCCAAACCCGAGCGGCCCTACAGAACTTGTTTCCCCCATTTGATGTTTCGCATCAAACAGACACCCAGGGTACGGCTATGAAAAGCGGTAATGCAATCGAACGCAGCCTTTCTCGATTGCCTTTGCGCTGATCAGATCCGGGCTTGCACGATACCCGGTGAGCGGAAAAAGAGGCTGACCCGAGCCGAGTATCTCCGGGATAACGTAAATCTCGATCTCATCCAGCGCACCGCGCTCCATGAAGGCCATCTGCAACCGGCCGCCGCCCAGCATCCAGACATCGCCGTCATCGAGAGCGCGCAATTCCTCGATCAGCGAATCCACATCGGCGCGGATCTCCAGCGGTCCTTTCGGCCTTTCGATCGGCCGCGACGTGACGACGATGACACGCTGCCCTTCATAGGCCCAGGGTGACGGCTCGCTGGCGATGAAATCATACGTCGCCCGCCCCATGACCACCGTTCTTATCCCCTTCAGGAACAGCCGATAATCATGCTCGCCAAGGTCCATGTCGTCATATTTGTAGAGCCAGTCGAGCGAACCGTCTCCCGAGACGATCAACCCATCCAGACTGGCAGCGATATATCCACGAATGATCGCCATCTCATCCTCCTTGATTTATAAATGAATATACGTTTATATATGCGGCATGCCAAGACACAAGCTGATTTCCGACAATCAGGCGCTGGACGCCCTGCTGCCGCTGATGTTGCAAACCGGGCCAGACGGCTTGACCTTCGCCGCAGCCGCAAAGGCTTGCGGTCTCTCCGCCGCAACTCTGGTGCAGCGGTATGGCAAGCGTGAAGACCTTGTCGAAGCAGTGCTTCTGCGGGCTTGGGACGGGCTTCAGGCCTTAACGGAAGCGGCCGACGCAAAGGAACCCGTGACACCGCAAGGCGCCATATCCCTGCTCATGGGGCTGACATCCACCGAATCCGCTGAACAGAATGCGAGTGACGGATTGCTGCTGTTGCGGGAAGATATTCGCAATCCAGTCCTGCGAGAAAGAGGTGCGCTTTGGGGTCAAACGCTTGCCCATGCACTCGGCCGCCGTGTTACGGAGAATGGGAAAAACGCCGAACGGCTTGGCTGGCAGATGGCCTCCATCTGGCAAGGGGCTCACATATGGTGGGCATTCACCCGTGCCGAAGACGCCGGCCCGGAGATCCGCAAAGCACTGGAGGAATGGGTTGCGATGGTGGAACGAGCCGAGCGTTTATCAAAATAACGACGTGCCGGTTTTGCGCAGTGCAGACCGGCGAAACATAGCGCCCCCTGCTCTTCCGGAACCGCTGTACCGAACCCGAAACGCGCCTTCTTCTGGCTTACCGCCGGCTTCGCATGGCGTGTAAAAAACCCCTTGACCTCAACCATGGTTGAAGTTCTAGAAGTGGTGTCACCTTGTTTTCGCAAGGCTCTTTTCATGCTTTTGAGCGAACAGTTGACAAAGGACACCCCATGGCTTTCCAGCTTCCCGACCTCCCTTACGCCCATGATGCGCTCACCCCCTCGGGCATGTCCGAGGAGACGCTGAAGTTCCATCATGATCTTCATCACAAGGCCTATGTCGATAATCTCAACAAGGCGATATCAGGCACCGAATGGGAAAAGAGGAGCCTCGAAGAGATCGTCCGGGGCAGCTATGAGAAGGGCGCGGTGGCGCAATCCGGCATCTTCAACAATGCTTCGCAGCACTGGAACCACAATCTCTTCTGGGAAATCATGGGGCCGGAAAACCACGTGATACCGAAGGTGCTGGAGGACGCGTTGACGCAGTCCTTCGGCTCGGTCGCGCTGTTCAAACAGAATTTCGCGCTCGCCGGCGCTTCCCAGTTCGGCTCGGGCTGGGCGTGGCTGGTGGTGGACACCGATGGTTCGCTGAAGATCACCCGCACCGAAAACGGGGTCAATCCGCTGTGCTTCGGGCAGAAGGCGCTTCTCGGCTGCGATGTCTGGGAACACAGCTATTATATCGATTTCCGCAACAAGCGCCCCGCTTACCTCGAAAACTTCCTCGACAAGCTGGTGAACTGGCAGGCGGTTGCCGCCCGCCTTTGATTTGAGCCCCACCGATCCGGCCAGTCCCGCTGCCCTGTGCGGCTGGCCGGATCAGGCGCAGCCGGACAGCCGCCGTCCGGCTGCAACTCCATTCGAGCGTCTCAATGCCCTATGTCGTCACCGAAAACTGCATCGCCTGCAAATATATGGACTGCGTGGAAGTCTGTCCGGTCGAGTGTTTCTACGAAGGCGAGAACATGCTCGTCATTCATCCCGATCAGTGCATCGACTGCGGTATCTGCGAGGGGGAGTGTCCCGCCGCGGCGATCCGGCCGGATACCGAAGCGGGACTGCATGCCTGGCTCGACCTCAATCGCCACTATTCCGGCATCTGGCCGCGCGTGCACGAGAAAAGGTCACCGCCTGACAATGCCGACATCATGAATGGTGCTGCGGCAAAGATATCCATTTTTTCGAAAAATCCGGGAGCGGGCGGTTAGCCCGGCACACCATGTCTCATAATTTCAGGCTGATCGCCGGCGGCGTCGTCAATCACGCGCATATTCCGCTGAAAGCTTGCGCGTCTCCCATGATCTCCCCGCGTGAATTCAAGGATTCGATGGCAAGCCTTGCTTTCACCGTAGCCGTGGCCACGGCCGCCCATGCCGGCGAGCGGATCGGGCGAACAATCACCTCCTTCATGCCGCTCAGCGCGGAACCACCGCTGCTGATGATCTCCATCGACGCCAGCAGCCGCATGGTCGATCTCATCGCCGCGAGCAGGCGCTTCTCCGTTGCGGCACTGGCCAGAGGACAGGAGGAGATTGCCGATGTCTTTGCGGGAAAGGCAATTCATCCGGACCGGTTCAGCATCGGAGACTGGGATACCTGGCCATCAGGAAGCCCTAAACTTGCCGATGCGCTGTTATCCATGGATTGCGAACTCGTCGGCTCCATCGATGCCGCAGACCATATCCTGTTCGTGGGCGGCATAATCGAGGCCGTCAAAAATCCGCTTAGCAAAGCCCTGCTCTGGAGCAAACGCGCCTATACCGGCACGGATCAACGCTACCCCATCACTCCGTCTCGATAATCCGAAAAGGCTCTCACCGCCATGACCGGCAACGGCTAGAGAAAATCCGCCTGCTGTCGGCGCCTGTCGCCATTGGCGCGGGCAAAGCTACCCGGAGCGACACCCGTTCTCCTGCGAAAAGCGGTGCTGAATGCGCTGGCGGATTCATAACCGATCTCCTCCGCGATATGATCGAGGGACTTTATCCCGCGCATCAACGCGTCTCTGGCAAGCGCCATTCGCCAGCGGGCCAGATATTCGATCGGCGCGCAGCCGAGCATTTCATTAAAACGCGCTGCGAAGGCCGAGCGCGACATGCCGGCGATCCCGGCCAGTTCGGCCACAGTCCAGTTCGCGCGGATATTGGCGTGCATGGCGGACAATACGCGGGCAAGCCCGGGTAAACGCATCCCCTTCACCAACCCCGCCGGAATTGCCTCGCTGCCCGCATTCGGCCGACGCAGCACTTCAACCAGCAGAACCTCCAGCATGCGCCGGATGATCAGCTCTTTGCCCGCATCCTCGCGCACGCATTCTTCCGACAGCAACTCGATCAGGCGCGCCAGCCGGGATGCTCCGCCCTCGCCCGCCGGCACATGGATCAGGTCCGGCATCAGCGACAGCAGAAGCGCCGCATTGACCCGCTCGAACATGAAGCTTCCGCCCAGCGCGACAAAATCAGGCTCCCCTTCCTGTTCACCATGCCGCACCGCCCGGCCTTGCGGCTCGACCTGAATACACTCGACGTCGGGATCGCTGCAAAGCGAGAAGGCGGGCGTGGAGGGCAAAAGCAGGAAATCGCCACCTGACAGCCGCAGGGGCTCCCGGCCATCGATCATGACCCAGGCCGCACCGGCCAGAACGACGGCAAAACCCGGCGCATCATAGGCGCGATAACGCACACCCCAACGGCCCCGGCCGGAGATTGGCTTTGAAACGGCGGCGCTCGGCCGCAAAAGATCGATGATATCGCTAAGAGGATCCACTGTCTGGACGATCAATAATGAATTACAGTATCCAGAGCATATATCATCCAGAACACATCGTCTATGTCAGGTCATATCGAACAATGGAGACTTATGATGACCAAGACGATCCTCATCACCGGCACCTCATCCGGCTATGGCAAGGCGACCGCCGAATTTTTCCTCTCGCGTGGCTGGAATGTCGTTGCGACCATGCGGCGTCCGGATCCCGATCGCTTCGGCGGCAATAATGACCGGTTGCGCGTCCTGCCGCTGGATGTGACGGACGGACAAAGCGTCGCGGCCCTGATCGATGCGGCAGGTCCGGTCGATGTGCTGGTAAACAATGCCGGCATCGGCATGGTCGGCGCTTTCGAAGCAACGCCAATGTCGGCAATCCGCACGATCTTCGACACCAACAGCTTTGGTGTGATGGCAATGACGCAGGCGATCATCCCCCAGATGCGAGAGCGCCGGTCCGGCGCGATCATCAACGTCACATCCAGCGCCACGCTCGCATCCTTTCCGCTCGCCGCCGCCTACACCGCCAGCAAGCAGGCAATCGAAGGTTTCTCCGGTTCGCTTGCCCATGAACTCGGTCATTTCAACATCCGGGTGAAGCTGGTGGAACCGGGCTATGCACCAACCACCCGTTTCACGACAAATGCCATCCTTCCGCTGGAAGAGCTGCTGCCGGACGATTACATGGACTTCGCAGGCCCAATTCTCGAAGGCTTCGCCAAACCGGCCATGACGACCAGCGAACAGGATGTCGCCGAAGCAATCTGGAGCGCCGTCCATGATGTGTCCGGCCAGCTCCGTTTTCCCGCTGGCCCTGACGCAATTGCGCTCGCCCGGGCGGGGTGACGCGCGATAGCGGCTTCACCGTGTGGCGATAGCGTCGAACAAGCGAAGGACGTGCTTCGTCGCTTGTTCGACGGTAGCAACGGCGCCTTCAAGGCGCTCGTTCATCGGGCCCATGCTTGCCGGCATCCATCTTCAGCCAGCTGGTGAAAGCTTCGACCTCATCCGTCTGGATCGCACCGACGCCGGCCTCGGCGAGTGCGCCCCACACCGCCTCCGGTTCTTTGAGCGCCCGCGTATCGTTGAAATCGAGGCAATGGGCGACATCCAGCGTGTTGATCCACAACCGGATATTCTGACGCTCCATCTCGGCACGGCCTTCGGCCAGATCGGCAATATCGGTGAATTTCACCTCGATCATCGGCGCCTGCAATGCCTCGATGCGGCGCAGATCCTCGGCAAACCTGCCCTTTCTCACCGGAAACATCGGCATATGCGGGATCTTGCCGAACCAGTCCGTGTCGAGCATCTCGAAACGGCTGGCCTCAGGATCGATATCGGTCTTCACCAGCACCTGGTCTTCAACACCGAGCCGCAGCACGGTTTCCATGACTTGCGGCAGATCGCGGGTGAATTTGATGTCGATATTGACGGTGATCTTGCCCCGTGCCTCTTCCAGCAGTTCTTCCAGTGTCGGCACACATTCATGGGTCACGTCAGCCGCATCGCCACCCGCGCCGGCCTTCAGCTTTGCTGCGCGAACCACCTCGAAAGGCAGCGCGCTCACGGTCCCCTTGCCCGTCGTGGTGCGGTCGAGCGTTTCATCATGAATGACGACCAGCCTGCCATCGGCCGTCGCCTGCGTGTCGATCTCGATCATCTCGACACCCGCCGCAACCGCGGCCCGGACGGAGGCAAGTGAGTTTTCTGCCGTAGCAGTCCAGAAACCACGGTGGGCGATGGTCAGGATGGCCGGATTGTCGCGCGAGCAGAGTGCAAGCACATTGCAGGGATTGGAGGTATTGTGGGAGGTAGCGAGGGTTCGGTGCATGGGTCGACTTTCAGGTCTCATGGTCGGCTGATTTTGTCGCCTTCAATTAATACACATAAGGCGTAATATTTATGACAAGGGCTGGGAATAATGTCCCCGTGTACCAAAGCCCCGTGTTGCCGCCGCCCCGCACAGCCGTTATCCAAGGCCATGACAACAGATCAGACGCTGCACCAGAGCTTCGACCGCCAGCCGCTTGCCAGCGAGAATGAGCGTCTCATTCTGGATATCGTGCGCCGCCACGGCCCCATCGCCCGGGCATCGATCACCGGCCACACCAACCTCACGCAGCAATCCGTGCACCGGCTGATCGAAGGTCTGCAGGAGCGCGGGCTTCTGCGAACCGGCGCGCCGCTCAAGGGCACGCGCGGCCAGCCGAGCCCCACCATCGAGCTGGTGCCGGAAGCGGCCTATTCGCTCGGCATTTCCATCAACACCGACTCCGTGGTGATCTGCATCGCCGATTTTCGCTGCGACGTGATTGTCGAGGAAAAACTTGACATGCTTCCGGAGGACCGGGAGGAGACGCTCGCCGCCTTGTCTCTGGCCCTGGAGCGGTTGCTGGCGGAACGCGGCATCCCGCGCGAGCGTCTGCTTGGCCTCGGTTTTTCAATGTCCGGCTTCTTCGTGTCGGAAGACCGCGCCTTTAACGCGCCGGAACCTTTGCGCGACTGGTCGCTGATGGACCTGAAGCCGATCCTTGAGAAACGGTTCCGCCTGCCGGTCTGGCTGGAAAACAACGCCACCACTGGCGCGATCGGCGAAAGCCTACGCGGCGTCGGCTCCTGGTGCCAGACCTTCGCCTATCTGTCGTTCAACTATGGTTTCGGTGGTGGACTGATCCTCGGCGGCCAGCCTTTTCACGGCTTTCACGGCAATGCCGGCGAATTCAGCGGCATATACAGCCCGGACGAAGCGCCGAAACGTCCGGCCCTGCAATATCTGATCACCACCCTGCAGAAAAACGGCGTCGACATCCATTCGATCGAGGCGCTTTACCAGCAGTTCGACCCCGCATGGCCGGGCGTCGAGGAATGGCTGACCGAAACCATGCCGCAGGTGGACCGTCTGGTGGCGAGCCTGATCTCGATTCTTGATCCGCAAGCCATCGTCTTCGGCGGGCAATTGCCGCGCGCGCTGGGCCAGATGATGATCGAACGCACGCACATGCCCTCGGAGCGCGAACACCGTTACGGCGTCGGCCCGAAGGAGGCCAAACTGGTTCTTAGCGAAACGGTGGGCGATCCCTCTGCAATCGGCGCCGCGCTGCTGCCGCTCAGGGTCCGCTATTTCCTGTAGGCTGGCCCAAGCGGCCTGATGTAATCCCGCAACAATCATCACGGAAACGTGAGGCCAATTTGGCCCCCGGGTTTTTACGGGCTGGCAGCAAACGCCCGATGGCATTAAACATGATCATAATAATCATGTTTCTTGCGATATGAGGCGGCGCGTATATTCGCGGCCGCATCATGCGGCAAGCCAATACGTCACCGGGTCGATTGATGAGTAAAGCCCTGTTACAGGTTCTCGATGCCGAGGAGGAAAGCCGCCTGATGCGGTTCTTCCGCCGGCGACTGCAGAACCGGGAAGATGCCGCCGATGCCATGCAGGAAACCCTGCTGCGGGCGCTGGAAGTCTCGCATGCCACGCTGATCGACAATCCGCAGGCCTATCTCTTCCAGATCGCCCGGTCCGTCGCCCGCCTGACGGCCATTCGCCAGTCGCGCGAGCGGCCGTTATTCGCACCTTACGAAGCGGGTTTTGCCGTTGCCTGCGAAGAGCCGGGGCAGGAACGGATCATCGCCGGACGGCAGCACCTGATTTTGATGGCACGGGCCATCGAGGCCCTGCCGAGACGCTGCCAGCAGGTCTTCGTGCTCAGCCGCCTGCATGGCCATTCCAATGGCGAGATCGCCGCCCGGCTCGGCATTTCCCGCAACATGGTGGAAAAACACATTATCAAGGCGCTGCTGCACTGCCGTCAGGTCCGCGTGCAAATAAAAATGTAAACCTGCATCAGGTGTTCGCATCCTTTTTCACTCTATAAGGGAAAAGGAATACACATCAGCACGCAACAAACGGCAGATCAGGACATGAATGAGCGCCCGGACGGTCTGAAGGATGACGGCTTGACCGATGACGGTCTGGCCGAGGAGGCCGCGCTGTGGGTGGCGCGCATGCAATCAAAAGATGCGACGGAAGCGGAGCGCGCGGTGTTTCATGTCTGGCTGCGGGCCGATGCCGCCCATGCTGCCGCCTATGAGGAAATGCAAAGCCTCTGGGGAGAACTCGGCGAGATCGATCTTGCGCCGGCCGAGCGGCAAAAACGCCGAAGGCCCCGCCGGGCGATGCTGGCGGGCCTGGCCGGTCTCTGCCTCATCGGGCTTGCGGCGCTGTTTGCGGACAAAAGCGGATTAAAGGACCGCTGGCAGGCGGATTATTACACCGGCATCGGCGAAACGCGCGTGCTGGCGCTGGAAGACGGCAGCCGTATCAGCCTGAATACCGACACGGCAATTGCCGTCCATTATTCGCAAAAGGAACGGCGCATTACCCTTCTTCGCGGCGAGGCCTATTTTGATGTCGCGAAAAATCCGGAGCGCCCCTTCATCGTGGAGGATGGAGCGCTGACGGCAAAAGCGCTCGGCACGCATTATTCGGTCCGTACCGGCAATGGCGTACTGCCGCAGGAGGTGCAGGTGGAGGAAGGCCGGGTGGAGGTGACGACAGGGGCCGAGGTCGCCGTGCTCACGCCCGGAGAGGCCGTGACCCTTGGTGGCGACGGCAGGCTGGTGCGCGCCCGCAAGGATGTTGCCAACAGCATGGCATGGCGGGTGGGCAAGCTCGTCTTTTCCGGCCAGCCATTGCGTGAGGTTCTCGATATTCTCTCGCAATATCGCCGGGGTCGTATCGTCATTCTCGATGAGGCGGCGGCGAAACAGCGCGTTTCCGGCATTTTCGACCTGAAGGATACGGATCAGGCGCTCACCATTCTCGAAGAAAGCCTTCCCGTTTCGGTATCACGGCTTTCCGGAATGCTGGTTTTCGTGCGCTCCAGATAAAAATAACTTTTTTGCGGCGCCGACGTCAGGAGGCGGCCCGCCTTTTCACTCTAGGCAATCAGGACCCGTTTCAGCGGGCGGCATGATCACGAGTGAGAGGGAATGACATGAATTTGGGCAAGCAGGCACGTGGCTGGTTCTGGCTGACGACGACGGCGATCATAGGCGGTATCGTCGCGGCAGGTCCGGGCGCCACGACCGCCAGCGCGCAGACACCGCCGGCCGCAAGCGGCGCATCCGCGACCGTCACCGTCTCCATTCCCGCAGGGCCGCTGGAAAACGCCATCCTCAGCTTTGGCCGCCAGGCCAATCTGCGCATGGTCTACCCCTCCGCGATCACCAGAGGCCGCAGCACTGCGGGCGTCAAGGGCACGCTCAGCGTATCGGCGGCCGTCAGCGGGCTTCTCTCCGGATCGGGGCTGAACTATGCGCTGGCCGGCGGCAATACGGTTCGCATTTTCGATCCCGCCGGCCAGACTGGTGAAGGCGGCGGTTCTGCCGCCGCCGGCAGCACCCTGCTTGCGCCAATCACCGTGCAGGGCACCGGCCTTGAAGGCGCCAGGGGCATCATCGAGAGCAATGGCTATGTCGGCAAATCCGGCCGCACCGCCACCAAGACCGATACGCCTGTTGCCGAAACCGCGCAGTCGATCACCACCGTCAGCCGCAAGCAGCTCGATGATCTGAAGCCGCAGAACCTCTCCGAAGCGCTGAACTACACGCCCGGCGCGCGCATCGGCCAATATGGCGCGGAGCCGCGCTTCGACGCCTTCAAGGTGCGCGGCACCGATCTCAGCACCACAGGCATTTTCCGCGACGGCCTGCGGCAGGTCAGCAGTCAGAACGGCAGCGCCCGGCTTGAGCCCTATGGCGTGGAAGCCGTTTCCATCCTGCGCGGCCCAGCCGCCTCCATCTATGGCGCAAGCAGCTCCGGCGGCATTGTCGATATCATCTCGAAGCGCCCGACGGAGGAGACATTGCGCGAGGTGGAGCTGCAATATGGCTCCTACGGCCGCGTGCAGGGCGCTTTCGATCTTTCCGGCGCTGTCGATGACGAAAAGACCATGCTTTACCGCCTGACCGGCGTGGCCCGCGACGGACGCAACGAAATCAGCGCCATCAAGGACGACCGGCTGTTCATCGCGCCGGCCTTCACCTTCCAGCCGGATGCCGGCACCAAGCTGACACTGCTCGGCGAATATATGGACAGCACCACCGGCGGCACCTGGGGTTACATCAACAACTACGGCAGCGACGGCAAATCAATCGGCGCGACGCCGGTTTATGGCGGCGATTCCCGTTTTAATGACTTCGAGCAGAAACAATGGCGTGTTGGCTATGAGTTCGAGCACGAAATCAACGACAATGTCACCTTCTACAGCAAGGCGCGTTACTCCGGCCTTTCGGCCGACCAGCAATGGGTCTTCGCCAATTATCCCGGCATCACCATCGAGGATAATGAAGGCGTTTCCGCCGATAATTACCTGAAGACCGAATTCGACACCGGCCCGGCGAAACATACGCTGCTGACGGGTATCGACTTCAGCCACATGTCCTACACATCGAAACAGGGCAACGGCGCCAGCCCCTTCACCGACACCTTCACCTATGTGCCTGATGTGTCGCTGATACTGAAGCAGAGGATGAACACCCTCGGCATCTATGCGCAGGATCAGGTTGAAATCGATCGCTGGCGCCTGACGGCCGGCATCCGCCACGACTGGCTGGATACCGAATATCAGTCCCAGACCGTGGGTGCGGCAGCGGCTCCCACCTATGATGGCGATGAAACAAAAACGACGGGCCGCGCCAGCCTCGGTTATGTCTTCGACAGCGGCGTGATGCCCTACGTCAGCTACGGCACCTCCTTCGTCGCCAATCCGGGCGTCATCATCACCACGGGAACGGTCACCGGCCAGGCGCAGCCGACGGTCGGCAAGCAATATGAACTCGGCGTCAAATATGCCCTGCCGCAATATAACGCTTTGCTGAGCGCCGCCTTCTTCAATCTCGATCAGGACAATGCCACGGTCTACGAAACCTCGTCCGGCATCAACCTGCTGCGGCAGCTCGACCTGCGCTCGCGCGGGGTGGAACTGGAAGCGACCGCCTCGCTCGACAATGGCTGGAGCCTCATCGGCTCCTACTCCTATAACGACGTCGAAATCACCAAGCTGACGTCGGAAACAGTTGGCAGGCAGCTCAATTCCTCGCCCTACCACACCTTCTCGCTCTGGGCCGATTATGAATTCCAGAGCGGCGCGCTGGAAGGCCTCGGCATCGGCGCGGGCCTGCGTTACGTGGGATCGAGCTTCGGCGACAACCAGCACACGCCCATTCTCGACAATGAATCCCGCACCTTCGTCGATGCCTCGCTGCGATACGATCTCGGGAAGGCCTTGCCCTCGCTGGAAGGTGTGAAGCTGCAGGTCAACGCCACCAACCTCCTCGACGAGGTCAAGCAGGTCTGCACCACGGGCTTCTGCTATTACGACGAGGGTCGCAAGATCGTCGGCAGCATCCGGTATCGTTTCTGATGCTGCAGCAGACCCCCCTCGCAGCAAAACCGTCACCCGCCGCGGTCTTCGTGGCGGTCGGCGGACTTTATGTCGGCCAGAGCGTCATTGGCGGGCTGACCTTTCTCGGTCTGCCCGCAGTGCTCAGAACCGCTGGCCTGCCGCTGGACCAGATCGGCCTGCTTTATCTCGTCGTTCTGCCCTGGGCGCTGAAATTCCTCTGGTCGCCGCATGTGGAGCGTTACCGCCTGCCGCCGGTCGGCAGGAACCGCTCGCGGATAATCGTCGGCGCGGGCATCGCCGCCTGCGCCTGCGGCCTCGCCACCCTCGCCTTCACCGGCCCTTCGCCAGTCTCCGTCGCAATCGTCATCCTGTCGGTGATCGCGCTGGTGACCGCGACGGTCGATATAGCCTGCGATGGTTATGCGGTCGAAACACTGGCGGCCGAACATCACGGCTGGGGCAATGCGGCGCAGGTGGGCGGCTCCTATCTCGGTTCGGCCATCGGCGCGGGCCTTTTTCTGGTGCTGGTGGAGCGGTCCGGCTGGACGAGCGCCACGCTTGTGATGGCCGGACTGGTCATCCTGCTTGCCCTGCCCTTCCTGTTCGGCCCGGCGGCAAAAACGGTGGCGCAAACCCGGGATCACCTGCCCTCCATCAGAAACGCGCTGAAGCGGCGCGAGGTGCGCACCGGCCTTCTGGTCGCGGCCGTTTATGTCGCCGCACAGAAATGGGGTCTCGCTATGCTCGGCCCGTTTCTGGTCGATTATGGCTTTGATCTCGCCACCATCGGCGCATTGAATGGTGTCGGCAGCATGATCATCGGTTTCGCCGGTGCGCTGCTCGGCGGCACGCTGGTGAGGCTTTACGGCGCATCGCGGGTTCTGCTCGTCGCCATCTTCGTACAGACGGCGCTGCTCTGCGTCTTCGCCTATTTCAGCGTCCATCGCGACGTTTCGCAATGGGTGGTCATGGCGGTTGCGGTAGCAAGCTCCTCGGGCATCATGTCCATCGGCTTTGTAGCGCTCTACGCCTGTTTCATGGGCTGGTCAGACCCACGGCAGGCCGGGGTCGACTTCACCCTCTTCCAGTGCATGGACGGCATCGTCAGCATGGCGGGCGGCCTGGGTGCCGGCGCGATTGCCGAAAAATTCGGCTATCAGGCCTCCTTCGCGCTTGCCGCCATCGTTTCCGTGCTCGCCGCACCCGTCATATTCCTGCTGATGCGGCGGCAGAATTCCTGAAACGGGACCCTTTCGGGCGCGGCGGCATGACCGCGCCCGCACTGTCGCAGCCTACTCGACCACTACCGATAATGCCGAACCCGTATAGACCGGCCGCACTTTCACAGTGCCCGCATCTATCGACGTAAAGGTTCCGGTCAGGCCATTGGCGGAGATAACGTCGAGCCGCGTTCCGGCGGCCGGTGCAGCGCCATCGAAAACGAGCTTCAGCGTTGCGCCCTCAAGCACCGCATTGCCCCTGATCCGCAACGGAGCCTTTTCCGCATCAAGCATCAGCGTGCCGCCCGTCTGCATATAGTCACCGCCGATGACAACGTCTTTGCCTGCCCTGAGCGAAAGCGCGCCGCCGGTGACCAGCACATCGCCGGTTCCAAGCGCATCGGCAGACGACGCCACCAGCGTTCCCTCCCTCAAAATGGTACCGCCGCCATAGCTGTTATGGCCGCTGAGCGTCAGCGCCCCGCTGCCGGATTTGACGAGACGCCCTGCCCCGGCAATATCGTTCGTCCAGCGGTCTGCCGCATTGAACCCGCCGGCGGCGGCATCCATGATCACCTCGACATCGCCGTCAAACGCGCCGTAGCCACCGGCGGCGGCCACCAGATTGATGCGGCCCCATCCATTGCTGTCATCAAGCAGCGGATAACCGGCCTCGATGCCGGTGGAAAACAGCACGGCGCGCCGTTCTGCTGCATTGAGATAAGGCAGGCGCGTCTCCAGCAGGACTTCGGCGCCCTTCGGCACCACCATCGGCGCATCGCCCACGGCCTTGTCGCGGCTGAAGGAGAACGTCATGCGCCGGCGATAATCCGCCCCGTTCTTCGCATCATCGGCAAAGCGGTCGGCATCCGGCCCTGCGCCATGGGCGAAATCGACAAGCGACTGTCCCTGCGGCAGACGCTTAGTGAAATAGGCCTGCAAGGCTTCGTGCGCCGCCTTCTTCACCTCGGCATTTTTCGGATCCTGCAGCATGGCCGCAGCCATCGCGGTTGCCGTGATGCGGCCGCCGATCACGTCGAGCGGCGAATGCATGCCGGCGACGATACGGCTCTCGCCAAGTTCGGAGGCCGCCGTCAGCAATTCGGAAAAGCGCTCCGGCGCAGCATAGGCATAAGCGATGGCGGCGAGATAGGCGGCATTGGTGTGCCCGCTCGGGAAACCGCCATCCTTGCCGCGACCGCGGGTTTCACGCACATATTTCAGTGCCGGCACGATGACACCGGGGTCGCTGTCATAGTTTTCGAATGAGCGGTCGCCGATCGTTTCCTTACCCGTCTCGATCACCTCGCCCTTGGCGTTCATGCGCCAGGGACGCGGTGAGGAATAGAAATATTTGGCCGGCGATGTCGTGCCTTCCGGACCACGGATAACCTTCATGAAGGCGACGAAATCCTTCAGTTCGCTATCGGCCGCACCCGCCTCGGTGCCCTTGTCGTCCTCCTTGCGGGTGATGACCTCGTTCGGATCGAAATCCGCAGGCGTGTGATTGATCGTCGTCGTCGCACCCGCCCCTTCGCGATACCAGGCGGCAAGCGGGCCCAAGCCCTCGATGACGCTGTAACCCTGCGAGCGTCGGTCGTTCATATAGGCTTCGAAAGCGGCGGCACGCGTGCGGTTCTCGCCGGTCACGGACAGGACATAACGCATGTTTTCCTGCCAGACAGCGGGATCAACGATCTTCACATGGCTGAAATCCGCCGGGCCATCACCATTGGCGCCGCCATCGGCCCATTTTTCATCGCCAAGCGTCCAGATGCGATTAAAACCGGAGAGGATTTCAATGATGGGATTGTCCCGGTCGTCATAGGCCCGGACTTCCTCGCCCTTCTCATTCTTGCCGGTCTGGTTGCGATAATTGTCGGCAAGCGGCAACGGATATGTCGCGGCCGGTTCCGGCACCGTGATGGCATAACCACGCCCCACCGGTTCGGCGGCATCAAAAGCCTGCGCGCCGGGAACAAAAACCAGCAAGGCGACCGAGGCGAGCAGGGTCGAGCGTGCGGAAAAGAAAGACGACTTCTTTAGTCTGGCCATGACGAATCCTATGATTTTCAGCGAGTGACGCGTGACGAAAACAGGCGGCGCGGCGTTCCGCGCGCCTCATCGTCAGGTTTAAACAAAGCATATTTCAGTTTTTCGATGGACCGACGGGAACGGCTCCTTGCGGCAGCTCCCCTGAAAGAAACGGCGCAATATGCCCGAAGCAAACACCCCGGGCATATCGTTCGATGGCTTCTTCATTCTGCCAAAGGCGGAAGGACGTGCCGTTATTTCTTGACCGCGACAGCCTCGTTGATCTTGGCGACGTCATCCTCCAGAACCTTGTAGGTCTGGTCGAGCGTCAATTCACCGACGATGAGCTGGCTCATGCGCTGCACGATCTGCTGATACATGGCGCTGCCGCCCTTGGCGCGCTCGAATTCACGCGCGGCCTGCGGCACATTCTTCTTGTTGTCGAGGAAGACCTTCATCGCCGCCTTGGCGTTTTCGCTCTTCAGCTTGTATTGCGGATCGACGATCTCGGCACCCGTCAGGATGACATAGTTCTCGGCAATTTCCCGCTGCACCTTTTCGGAGCCGAGGAATTCGATGAAATGGGCGACATCCTCGGGATATTTGGTGCGCTTGAAGCCGACAATTGCGGTGCCGCCGGGCATGGCGTAGCAGCCGGCATCGCCGCAGGGCGCATTGATCGCGGTCCATTCGAAACCGTCGCCGATCTTGTTCTGGAACGGATTGACCATCCAGTTGCCGGCGAGATAGGTCACGACATTGCCGTTGACGAACTCGTCACCCATGTTCTTGTACTGGGAACCGCCGGCCGCACCCCACATCTCCTTGGGGAAACTGCCGTTCTGCGTCCATGAAAAGAGATCGGCGATGTATTTTTTCGCCGCATCATCAGGGAAGCTGAATTTGCCGTCCTTCACATAGGTCGAGCCGTAAGAGAAGGCGCCGCCGGAAAAGCGGTGGCCGGAACGGTCCATCGTGAAGGGGATCTGCACGCCGGTCGCCTTGGCGACGCGGGCGGACGCTTCCACGATCTCGCTGAACTTGGCGGTCGGGCCGGGCAAGGGTTCGCCGGCCTGCTCGAACAGCGTCTTGTTGACGAAAGGCAGGTTCAGCGTCTGCGACGCCATATAGCCGTTGATCGACTTCGGATCGTTGACATTGGGCAGGCGAAGCTGGTCGAGGCTGGAACCGTGTAGTTTCGCGAAGGCTTCCGCATCCTTCATGTAAGGCCGCATGTCGAGATAATAGGGCGCCAGCTGCCAGTCGGTGATCTTGGCGATATCGGGCCCCTCGCCCACCGCCAGCTGCACCGGCAGCTGCTTGGAAACCGCGTCATAACCCGACGATACGAAATTGATCTTTACACCCGGATTGGCCGTCTCGAACTCCTTGCTGAGTTCCGACATGCGCTGCACGTAACCCTGGTCGTCATCCGTAAAAAGGAACGTAATCGTGCGGGTCTCGGCCTGGGCCGTCGCAAGACCGGCGACGGAGGCCATTACGAGGGCGCTGACGCCCGAAAACAATTTCATCATGCTCATCCTCCCAATGAAAACATTTTCATAAATCGAATGGAAGCTCCTCTGCTTAATTCGATTTATGATGTTTTGCGACTTGACAGAATAAACGTCAAGCTGTTTGTTTTGGCGAAATCGCACAAATCGGCGCAGAAAAGCGAAAGCAGGTTTGTGAAAATAATTTCATTATAGATCGACGGGAGGCGATCCATTATGACGGATGGACCATTTGCGGCGAACGCGTCGCAGCCCACATATACCGTCACGGATGGCGAGACGGTGACCGCCTGGATCGTCTCCGATCTCGTGGAGACGTCGTTTCCCGGCATCGCAGCCCCCGCCGAAGATCGCGTGAACTATCGCTTCATCAATGGTTTCGTGGATGTGGGCGACCTGCCCTGCCGCAAGGCTTTCCAGGAAATCATGATCGGCCGCGATATCTTGCCCGCTGCCGGCTGGCCGGTGTCGCACCTCAACCTGCCAGGCTCCAACCGCCGCGTCGAATTCACCGGCTTCTGGCATGTTCCGACCCACGTACAGTGCTGGCTGAAGGGCACCTTCCGCAGCGAGACCGCAAGAAAGGCGCATTTCCGGCTGCGCACCTGCGGCGGCGTGCGCATCTGGGTGGGCGGCGTCGAACAGGTCCGTTTCGAACCCTTTATCCGCAATGTCGAAAGCAGCCGTGACATCACGCTCGATCTTGCGGTGGGCGATAATGAGGTGCTGCTGCTCTGCGAAGATCTGGCGGAGCGCGACATCATCTGGTTTTTCGAGCTTGAGGTCATCGATCCGGTGCCGCTCACCGTCGTGCTGCCGGTGCCGCTCGACCGGGAGGAGACGAAGCGTCTGGCCGCACTGGTGCGCGACGTTCACCCGGCGCGGGATGTATTTTCCGGCACGCCTCTCGAACTGGTCTTCGGCGCGGCCCCGGCAAACGACCTGCCGGTGCATATTGCCGTCAAAAGCCATGGCCACGAGCGCGCCGCGCTTGCGGAAGTGGACACCGTGCTGAAGGCCGGGCAATCCGCGCTGACGATCCCCGGAACGTCGGGCATTCCGGACGGGTATCACGGTGTCAGGATCACCATGGGTTCGGGAGCGGGGACGGTCACCCGCCTCATCGACGCCGCCTTCATGCATGATATCGCGCCGGAAGCATCCAATGCCGATATCAACGAGCGCAAAAAGGCGGCCCTCTCCTTCAGCGCCCGTTTCGGCGCCTGGCGCATCGGCCGCGCGCTGGCGATGGTCGCCACCGGCAGCGATGACATCGAGACGATTGGCGGCATCGTTGATGCGACGCTGCATTCCATCGACAGGCGCGAAGACTGCTCCGATTTCGTGATGATCCCGCTGCTCTGGCTGGTGCGCGCCTATGGCGACCGGCTGCCGGCCGACATGCGGGCGCGGATCGATGCAACGATCCTCGGCTATCGCTACTGGGTGGACGAACCGGGCAATGACGTCATGTGGTTCTGGAGTGAGAACCATGTTCTTTGTTTCCACACCAGCCAGCTGCTGGCCGGCGACTATTTGCCGGATGCCCTTTTCACCGCGTCGGGCCGCTCCGGCCGGCAGCAGGTGGCGCTGGCCGCCGACCGTCTGGAGCGCTGGTTCGACAGCGTCGAGGCGCATGGCCTCGCCGAATGGAACTCCGCCGCCTACTACCCGGTGGATTTCATCGGCCTTCTTGCCATCGAACATTGGGCGGGGCCGGAACTTGCCGCCCGTGCCCGCCATCAGCTCGATCTCATTTTCGAGATGATCGCGCTGCACACGCTGGGTGGCGTTCCCTCCGGTTCGCAAGGGCGGGCTTATGACAAGGAACTGCGCGCCGGGCCGCTGACGGAACTGGCGCCCTTTGCTGAGGTCGCCTTTGGCAAAGGCTGGCTCAATAATGGCGTCGCCTCGCTACCGATGTTCTGCTGCGGCGACTACCTGCCGCCGGCGCATCTTGCCGCCCTCTCCCAGCTGGAAACCGGCCGCATGGTCGAGGCGCGGTATGCGCAGGGGCTGGAGCCCGGCAAGCTTGTGCTGTTCAAGAACGAGGCCGCCCAGCTTTCCACCGTTGTCGACCACAAGACCGGCCGCAAGGGCCACCAGCAGCATGTCATGGACATCAAGCTTGCCGGCCATCCGATGGCGCGGCTCTGGGTCAATCATCCCGGTGAAGACGATCCATGGGGCACGCAGCGCCCTTCCTATTGGGCGGGAAGCGGCATCCTGCCGCGTGTGGCGCAGCATCGCGATCTGGCCATGCTGATCTTCGACACGGACGATCACCGCAACGACTGGACCCATGCCTATCTCGGCCGCGACGGGCTGGACGAGGTGCTGATGGAGGGCAACTGGCTCATCACCCGTTCGGGCCGTGGCTTTGCCGCGCTTTATGCAACAAACGGGCTTCAGCCCATCACTGCCGGCGCCACCGCCAATCGCGAGATCAGATCACCCGGCCGCCGCGCCGGCTGGGTGGGCGTCATCGGCTGCGGCGACGGGCAAGCCTTCGCCCGTTTCCGCGAGAAAATTCTCGCCACGCAGGTCACCTTCAATGCCGAAAGGCGGCTGCTCTCGGTCACGCCGCCGGGCGGACCTGAGCTTACCCTGACCTGGGAAGGCGCATTCACCATCGGTGGTCAGGCCATGGCCTTCGACCACGACCAGCCCCAACCCAAAATTACCTTCGAAAGTGCCGATCCCGCCTCGGGCGGCGCGACACGACCCTTCTACTCCTAAGCGGAATTGACAGATGAACCAGCCAAGCATGGAAAAAGACACTCTCAGGACGACGATCGACAATGTCGCCGCCGCCTTCAGCCGCCTCAAGGGCATTCAGGAAGGTCTGGTCAGCGGCAGTTCCGACGGCAAGATCCAGTTCGATGAATGGGACTGGGAAGTGGGTGTGGGCCTGTACGGTTTCCTGCGCCGGGCGCTGGCCGCCAACGACCAGAAGGCATTGGACGACCTCGTGACATGGTATGGCTGGCAGATCGAGCGTGGCCTGCCGCCGCGCCAGATCAACAGTTCCGCGCCGATGCTGCCGCTTGTCATCCTGACCGAACATGTCGACCGGCCGGATTTCCGCGCTCTGGTGGAAGACTGGGCCGACTGGCTGGTGCATGAATTGCCGAAAACCGAAGATGGCGGTTTCCAGCACGTCGTCAAGGAACGGCTGAATGAAGGCGAATTATGGGACGACACGCTGTTCATGGCATGTCTGTTCCTCGCCCGCGCCGGCGTCGTCTGCAAACGCCAGGACTGGGTAGACGAGGCGGTCTACCAGTTCATGATCCATACGCGTTATCTGTCGGACCCCGTCACCGGCCTCTGGTATCACGGCTGGACCTTCAACGGCCGCCATAATTTCGCTGACGCCTTCTGGGCGCGCGGCAATTCCTGGATCACCGTCGCCATTCCCGAACTCTTCGAACTGGTGCCGACGCTTGCCGGAAAGGACAAACGTTTCCTCGCCAATGTACTGGCGAGCCAGGTGCGGTCGCTCAGGCAATACCAGCGTGAGGACGGCATGTTCCACACGCTGCTCGACGATCCCACATCGCCGGTCGAGACATCGGCGACGGCAGGCATCGCCTATGGCATTCTGCGCGGCATTGAGGCCGGCATCCTCGGCGAAGAGAACCGGCCGCATGCGGAACGCGCGCTGAAGGCGGTGCTTGGCAATATCGACGATGAGGGCGTCGTCCACGGCGTTTCCGACGGTACGCCGATGGGTCATGATCTCGACTTCTACCGCCGCATTCCCAATCTGCCCACACCCTACGGGCAGGCGCTGACGATGCTGCTTTTGATCGACGTTTTTCTGAAAAGGCCGCAGGCATCATGAGCATGAACCAAGAAATCACAGCCGCAGCCGATGGCCGCGACGCCACTACCGCCATCCAGCAGGCAATCGACACCGTCTCGGCCGCAGGCGGCGGGCGTGTATCGCTCGCAGCCGGGCGCCATGTCAGCGGCGGCCTTGTTCTTAAGAGCGGCGTGGAACTGCACCTTGCCGAAGACGCGGTACTTGCACCCGTTTCCGATTACGAGGCCTATGCGGATACGACGGTTTCGGTCATCGCCGAGGATTCCAACCGCGGCATGCTCATCGCGAGCGGCGCGCACGACATCGCCGTCACCGGTCCCGGCCGCATCGAGGCTGGCGGTGAGAACTTCATCATCGGCGACGACAAGGCCATGGGCACCTATGTTCCAGCCAAAAAACGCCCGCGCGTGATGGTGCTGGAAGCCTGCCGCAACGTGCGCCTTGAAAACCTCCACGTCAGCGCTTCACCCATGTGGACGCTGCATATGGTCGATTGCGAAGACCTCCATTTCCGCAATCTCCGCATCGAAAACGACCGCCGCCTGCCGAATACCGATGGCATCGTGCTGGATGCCTGCCGCCGCGCATTGATTGAGGACTGCTTTATCTCGACTGCCGATGACGGCATCTGCCTGAAGACCAGCGCCGGACCGGATGGCAAGGCGGTGGGGGTCTGCGCCGATATCACCGTTCGCCGTTGCACCGTTTCCAGCATGAGCTGCGCGCTGAAACTCGGCACGGAATCCTTCGGTGACTTCACCAATGTCGTGTTCGAGGATTGCAGCATCGTCCAGTCCAATCGCGGCGTCGGCCTTTTCTCCCGCGATGGCGGCGCGATGCGCAACATCCGCTTTTCACGGATTAAGGCCGAGTGCCACGAAACCCCGGGCGGCTTCTGGGGTTCGGGTGAAGCGGTCACCGTCACCGTTGTCGACCGTCGCCCCGAACGGCAGGCCGGCAGTGTGGACAATCTGGTCGTGGAAGACCTGAGCGGCTCGATGGAAGGCGCGATCAACCTCGTCGCCACCTCGAAGGCCGGCATTCACAATGTCCGGCTGGAACGCATCACGCTTGCGCAGCAACCCGGCAAGCTCGGCACCGGCCTGCAATATGATCTGCGCCCCACCAATGCCGATATTGCGCCAAGCGCCGATGCGGCTGGCCGCGCCAATGCCTGGACGCAGGATGCGCAGGGCCGGATCGTCGGCATGGAGGATTATCCGGGCGGCATGCCCGCGATCTACCTTTCGGGCGTTCACGGGTTTTCGGCGCATGATGTCGCCATCAAGAGAGCGATACCCTTGCCCGAGGGCTGGAACAGGCAGGAGATCGTCGCGACGGCGGACTCGAATGAAGGGAGCAGGTGATGGGAAGTCTAAAACTCGAAAACCTCAACAAGGCGTTCGGCGCCGTTCATGTGCTGCACGACATCGATCTTCAGATCGAAAACGGCGAATTCGTCGTTTTCGTCGGCCCCTCGGGCTGCGGAAAATCGACGCTGCTGCGCATCATCGCCGGTCTCGAGGACGTCACATCTGGCACCATCGCCATCGGCAATCGCGATGTCAGCGCGCTTTCTCCCGCCGAGCGCAAGATCGCCATGGTGTTCCAGTCCTATGCGCTTTATCCGCATATGAGCGTGCGCAAGAACCTTGCCTTCGGTCTGGAAAACCTGCGCTTCAAGCGGGCGGAAATCGAAAGCCGCATCAACGAGGCGGCGCGCATGCTCGCCATCGAGCCCTATCTCGACCGCAAGCCGAAACAGCTTTCCGGCGGCCAGCGCCAGCGCGTCGCCATCGGCCGCGCCATCGTGCGCGAGCCTGATATCTTCCTGTTCGACGAGCCGCTTTCCAACCTCGATGCGGCGCTGCGCGTGCAGACCCGCGCCGAAATCACCCGGCTGCATCGCGATATCAAGACGACGATGATCTATGTCACCCATGATCAGGTGGAAGCCATGACCATGGCTGACAAGATCGTCGTGCTGCGCGCCGGGCGCATCGAGCAGGTGGGCAGCCCGCTCGAGCTTTTCGACAATCCGCGCAACCTATTCGTCGCCGGTTTCCTCGGTTCGCCGCGCATGAACATGCTCAAGGGCACCATCACCAAGGGCAGCGACGGCGGCATCGCCATCGACGCCGGCTACGGCGTGTCCCTGCCCTGCCTCGTGGATCCGGCAACCGTCAGCCCCGGACAGGCGGTTCTGGCGGGCATACGCCCCTCGCATTTCACCATCGCGGATGCCGGTCTGCCCTTCGAGGTGCAGTACCACGAAAGCCTCGGCACCGAGACCTATCTCTACGGCAATATCAAGGGTGAGAAGGAGCAGATCATCGTGCATCAGGCGGGCCATTTCGCACCTGCTTCCGGCTCGGTCCTGAAGATCACGCCTGCGCGTGAGAAGGTGCACGTCTTCGATCCCGCCACCGAACTGGCGCTGCCGCGCCTTGCGAGCGAAGGGAGAGGTTAGCATGGCCAATCCGACGCTTGCCAGACTGTCTGACCGCGTGCTCGATGCCGTGATGGCGATTGCCGAAGTACCGCTCAACTTCATCGAGCGGCTGATCGGCAAAAGGCGCATGCCCTATATTTTCCTGATGCCGAACCTCGTTCTCTTCGGCATCTTCACCTTCCTGCCGATTGCCATTGCCGTCGGTTACGCCTTCACCGGCGGCACCGAACTTTTGATCACCGACCGCCCCTTCGTCGGTTTCGAAAATTTCGGCAAGCTGCTGGATTGCCAGAGCTATATGGACCCCGGAAGCTGCCGGGAATCCCTGTTCTGGACGGCGATCTGGAACACTTTGTGGTTCGTCGGCTTCAACGTCATCGCCACGCTGCTGGTCGCGCTCATCACCGCGCTCATCCTCAACCGGGCGATCGCCGCGCGCGGGTTCTTCCGCGCCATGTTCTTTTACCCGGTGCTGCTGTCGCCCGTCGTCATCGGCCTCATCTGGAAATGGTTCCTCGACCGCAACGGCCTGCTCAACGCCTTTTTCCAGATGCTCGGCGTACCGCCGGAAATCTTCCTGCTGGATGTCGGCTGGTCGCGTTTCTTCGTCGTAGTGGTCTCGGTCTGGTTCCACATGGGCTTTTATACGCTGATCCTGCTGGCCGGCCTTCAGGCCATCCCGAAGGACCTCTATGAAGCAGCCGCAATCGATGCCGCCTCGCCCCGGCGCACGCTTTTCCGCATCACCCTGCCATTGCTTGGTCCCAACCTGCTCGTCGTGCTCATCCTGTTGATGATCCGCTCGGTGCAAATATTTGATGAAGCATGGGTTCTCACCAATGGCGGCGGGCCGGGCACGGCCAATACATTCGTGGTGCAATATATCTACCAGATGGCCTTCGGCAGCGATCTGAGGCTGTTCGGTCTTGCCTCCGCCGCATCGGTTCTCATGGGCCTTGTGCTCCTAGCGCTGACGCTCGTGCAATTGCGCCTTGGCAAAAAGATGGAGTCCTGACCATGTCCAACGCCGTCTCTTTCCTCACGCGCACCCGCCGCCCCGGCCGGATCGGCCTCACCGATATCCTGTCATGGGTCTGGCTCATCGGCGGCACGCTCGCCGTCCTCATCCCGGTCGTCTGGGCCGCCATGTCTTCGCTGAAACCGGAAGCCGAGATCACCCGGTTTCCGCCGAGCCTTCTGCCGCGCGCCGCCGTGCAGGTGGAGGTGCAGGGTTACGACAAGCCGCTCAGCCTGTGGAAAGCCAGCATCGATGGCGTGGAGCGGGAAATGGCCATGATCCGCCGCGTCGGCCTGAAAGCCCAGATGGTCGACCCGGCCAATCCCGGCCCGCCCGTCAGCGTCGACACGCGCGGAATAACGCCGGTTCAGAAACTGACCATTGCGACGGAGAACTTCACCGATCCGCTGACCCGGTTCAGCTTCCTGACCTTCCTCAAGAACTCGGTCTTCGTCACCTTTGTCGCAACGGTCCTGACCTTGATCGTCAACGCCATGGCGGCATTTGCACTGTCCAAATACCGTTTCCGTGGCGAGAAGGCGATCTTCGTGCTGATCATCTCGACACTGATGATCCCGCTCACCGTCGTCATGGTGCCGGCCTATCTTGTCATCGTCGGTGTCGGCCTCGTTGACAATCTCTGGGGTGTCATCATCCCCACCGTCGCAACGCCGACGGGCGTGTTCCTGCTCCGGCAATATATGCTGACCATCCCCGACGAGCTGATCGAGGCGGCGCGCGTCGATGCCGCCAGTGAATTCCGCATCTTCTGGCGCATCATCTTGCCGCTGACGGCCCCGGCGCTTGCGGTTCTCGCCATCTTTTCGGTGCTCTGGCGCTGGAACGACTTCCTCTGGCCGCTGATCGTTCTCAGCAGCCGCGAAAACTTCACGCTGCAGGTGGGCCTCAATGCCTTCCAGGGCGAGTTCTCGGTGCAATGGCACTATATTCTCGCCATGACCTTCCTCAGCCTGGCGCCCGTCACCGTCGTGTTCCTGTTCCTGCAGCGCTACATCACGACGGGCATTGCCGGCACGGGAATGAAATAAACCCTGACATCACTTGGGGGGCGGTGCGATGCTGCCCCTCAACACCAGCCGACAACCGAGCTCGAGCCGGTGCGCCGGACGTGTCGGATCGGCCGCCATAAGCCGCTGCTCCAGCAGCGCAAGCGCCGCACCGCCCAGCCTGTCAGCGGGCAACTGGATGGTGCTGAGCGGTGGCGCACTGAAGGCTGCCGGCATGATATCGTCAAACCCCAGCACCGAGATATCGTCCGGCACCTGGATTCCAGCCTCCGTCAGTGCCTTCAGACAGCCGAGCGCCAGATTGTCGGCTGCGCAGAAAATGGCGGTGGCGTTTCTGAGCGGCTTGTCTTCGGCCAGCAGACGGCGGATGGCAGCCTCGCCCCACTCCGGCTCATAGCTCTCCACCTCGATGACCATATCGGAGGGAACTGTCAGGCCGGCAGCAAGGAAGGCGTCACTATATCCGTCATATCGACGGCGAATCGTCGTGCGGCCCTTCCAGGTGATGTGCAGAATATTGCGATGCCCGAGCGACAGCAGATGCTCGATACCAAGCCGCGCGCCAAAACGATTCTCGGCCGTCACCGTATCGACGATCATGGCCGGATCCTCGCCATTGATCAGAACCACCGGCCGCGCAAGCGCCGACAGCGCCTCGACCAGCTGCGGCCTGTCATCGTTCAGGATCACGATGCCATCGACATTGTCGGCATCCGCCGCCGCTGCCACCAAGGCGGGATCGAGCCGGCTCGTCGCGCTCACATAGGGAACGATACGAATGCCGCGCCGCTCGCATTCGCGCCGGAAGCCGTTCAGCATCGTCCAGCTGACCATGTTGAGATCGCTCTGCGGGGCCGCATCATTGGTCATGGCGAGCAACACGACGCGCAGGGTGGCGATCGTCGCCTTCTGCCTGCGGTTTTCGAGGTAGCCGAGCGTGCGGGCCGCCTCCAGCACCCGGTCGCGAACCTGCGTGGTCAAGGGTGCGGTGCCATTGATGGCGTGCGAAGCCGTGCTCAGCGAAACATTCGCCTCCCGCGCCACGTCCTTAAGCGTCGTTTTCCTATCCGCTTTCATATAGGGAAAATTCAACCACTCTTCTTCAGACGGTGCGGGCAGAAAGCCTGCCTCGCGCAGTCGATCTGAAGAATACCCGTGCCTGTTTACTGTTCTCTAGTCAGCGGAAGACTACAGCATCATCCGTAAATGCGGAATTGATTTCTCTGGGTTTTTACCGATCGTTTATCCCCCGGGAACGCCGCCCGCAGCAAACCGCGGGCGGCAAGGCGGTCAAAGCGCCCGGGAGATATGGTAGATGCTATCCTTCAAGGCAGCGGCCGGATTCTTGAACGCATGCACTTCCGACGCAAAGGGTTCGAAGCTGTAAGGACCGTTATAACCGGCCGCCTCAAGCGCCCTGATCTGGGCAATATTTTCGAGCCGGTCGCCGCCATCCACCAGCACACGGTGGGCGTCCAGCATATCGGCAACGGAGACGGCGGGGTCGGTTACGCCGGAAATATGCACGAGGCCGGTACGTTCGGGGAAGAACTCTGTCTCGCCCGCAAGATGATGGTGGAAGGTGTCGTGCACCAGCCTGTAGACATCACCGCCGCCTGCCGCGTCGATGGCCTTGATGGCCTCGACCTTGGTGCGCAACGACGAGACAGGAAAACCGAGCGGCTCGACAAGGCCGGTCAGTCCACGTTCCTCAAGGATCGGCTTCATGGCCTTCAGCGCCGTGACGAGATCGTCAAAAGACACCGCCGTGCCGTCGTTGAGCGGGCACATGACCAGCGCCTTCGCACCGCTTGCCGCTGCATAGTCCGCCATGGCAACAGCCCGTGCAGGTAGGTCGCCCGACCAGACGTTGAAGGGATAAAGCGCGTTGATCGAGATGATCGTCACGCCGGCCTTTTCGGCCGCCGCCTTCACGGCAGCCGGCTCCACCGTGCCGACGATGTCGGGCAGGTCGTTGCGGATTTCAACTTCGGTGAGGCCGAGTTCGCGGGCTGTCGCGAAGAATTCCTCAAGGGAGAGCTTCGGCGCGGTGATGTGATTGATGGCAAAACGCATGAAAAACCTCACTGATAAAGGGCGGGACGCGTGGGAAGCTTAATTGCGACGGCTGCTCCGTCGGTCTCCTGCGCAGCGACACAGGCGTCGGCGGTGATGGCGGCCACATAGCCATCCCAGGAGCTGGGCCCCGATGCCGTGCCCTTTACCGCCGCATGGATGAAGTCCTGCAATTCGACATCGTAACTGGCGATGAAGCGATCCTTCCAGTCGGTCAGGATGTCGTTCTGCAGCTTGGCGCCAAGCCGTGTCTGCACCGACATCGGCTCCGGCAGGCTGGCAATACCGTCCTCACCCACCACCTGGCACTGGATATCGTAGCCGTAATGGCAATTGACGAAGATTTCGACGTCGATGATCGTGCCCTTCGCCGTCTCCAGAATGACGATCTGCGGGTCTTTCAGCCGCGCATGGCTTCTGGCCGCCGAGCGGGGAAAGAGGACCCGCGCCGAAACATAGTCATCATCAAGCAGCCAGCGCAGCACGTCGATCTCATGGATCATCGTGTCGTGGATCGCCATCGGGGTCACATATTGCTCCGGAACCGCCGGGTTGCGGTGGGCGGCATGCACCATGATCGGCGCGCCGATCCTGTTGTCGACGGCCTGTTTCAGCGCGACATAACCGGCGTCATAACGGCGCATGAAGCCCACCTGAACCAGCCGTCTGCCATGGGCCACCTCGGCATCGACGATGCGTCTTGCACCTTCCGCCGTTGTCGCCAGCGGCTTTTCGCAAAAGCACGGCTTGCCGGCGGCGATTGCCGCCAGAACATATTGCTCATGCGTCGCGCCCCAGGAGGTGACGAGCACGGCATCCACATCGGGTGAGGCGATCAGTTCCTCGCCGGTGGCGAAGATTTCCGCATCCGGGGCGATGTCATTGCGCACCGCTTCTGCCGATCCATGATTGACATCGCTCAGCGCGACGACCTTTGCGCCGCCGAGGACCTTGTTGATGCGGCGGGCATGGTCGCGGCCGATGGCGCCGGTGCCGATGACACCAATTCTCACAGTCATTTTCAAAACCTCACTTCCGGTATTTTTCGATGTAATTGTTGATCTCAGCACACATGAACCGGCCCGATTCATCCGCCCTGTCCTCCCAGGCGAAGACGCAGGAGGTCATGATGCCGTCGAAACCGATTTCGGAAAGCGTGCCGAAGAAGTCGTCCCACGGCACTTCGCCCTGGCCGATATTCAGATGCTGATGCACTCGCGCCTGCGTGCCGGGCGGGTTGAGAATGTAGCGAAGCCCGGAACTGGCCTTGTGGTTGAAGGTATCGCCCACATGCACATGCGCCAGCACATCCTTGGCTTCCCGCAGCATCGCCTTGGTGTCGTCGCCGAAATAGAAGGTATGCGGCGCGCAATAGAGGAATTTGACGTTCTTCGAATTGACGGTGCGGATGATGTCGAGCGCCGGCTGCAGCGTCTCGCACCAGTCTTCCGGATGCGGCTCGACATGCAGGCTGATGCCTTCGCGTTCGAAGATCGGCACCAGTTCTTCCATCGAGCGCCACCAGGCATCCTCGCAGGCCTCGATCATCGAGCCGGTATGGCAGCAATAACAGGAGCCCTTGTCGGGATGCGGACCGCGGCCGAATTCGGAGTTCATCGTGTCGACCTCCAGTTCGATGGCGATCTCGATGGCGCGTTTCCAGTGTTTGACCGCCGCCTGCCGTTCGGTCTCGTCATTGGAGGCCCAGCGATACATTGGCAGCAGCGAGGCGATGCCGACATCGGCCTCCTTCAAAGCCCTCTTGAAGGACCGGATGCGCTCGGGAAACACACGCGGCGCCTTGAACCATTCGAGGAAATCGGCGCGCGGGCTGAGTTCGATCCAGTCGAAGCCGAGTTCCTTCACTTTGGCCGGGAGGGCTTCGAGGCTGAGATGCCGGTGCATGAAAGGGTCGATGGCGATGCGCATATACGCTTCCTTCTCTTATTGTCTGTCGAAAGGCCCTTGCGGGCCGGTTATGCGAGGCCGCGGTCCGGGAGAGGAGACCGCGGCCTTTGGCCGGCTTTTTCGTGGGCGGCCATGTTTGTGCTCTGCTGACGGCATTCGGTCAGCATTCCGGCCAAAACTCCGGTTCAGTTCCGGGCCTGATAGTCCCCGAGGTTTTCGGGCATCACCAGTTCGAAGGGCACCCAGAGGGTCTTTTCGACTTTTTCACCGGCAGCGGCTTTCACCGCCGTCTGAACGGATACTTCGCCCTGCTTCGTCGCGTTCTGGTAGACGGTGATATCGAGATCGCCCGCCTGCATGGCGGCAAGACCGTCAGGCGTGGCGTCGATGCCGGAGATGACGACATCCTTCATGGAAACGCCCGCCGCCTTCAGCGCCTGCGCGGCCCCGATCGCCATTTCATCATTGTTGGCGATGACGGCATCAAACTGCACACCCGCCGTCAGCCAGGAGGAGACGAGATCCTGCGCCTGCGTGCGGCTCCAGTTCGCCGTCTGCTTTTCGAGGATTTCGATCTTGCAGTCCGGCCGGGAAAACACCGTTTCCACGTCCTTGGTGCGCACCAGCGCCGCATGGTTTTCCAATGGCCCCATCAGGATGACGGCATTCCCCTTGCCGCCCATCAGCTTGCAGGCCGCTTCCGCCTCCATGGTGCCGGAATCGAGTTCGTTGGAGCCGACAAAGGCAGTACCATCAGGCAGGCCGGTTTCCAGTTCGGCCGGAGGATGATTGACATAAACGAGAGGGATTTTTGCGGCGGACGCGGCTTTGGTGATCGCCGCCGTGGCGTCACCGTCAACGGCATTGACGATGATCGCGTCGACGCCATTGGCGATAAAATTCTGCACCTGATTGAGCTGCTTCGAGGGATCGAGCTGGGCGTCTTCCACCAGAAGCTCGATATTTTTATCGCGCCCGGCCTCGGCCCTGATGCCGTTGAGCAGGATCGTCAGAAACGGGTTGTCGAAAGACGTCATCGAGACTGCGATGCGGGTCTCGGCAAGGGCCGGCGTCGCGAAGATGCAGAGTGCCGTTGCCATCAGTATTTTTTTCAAGGTTTCCTCCCGCGGAAATCGCCGCTGGTTGCATCATTCTGTGTCGCCGGAGCCGGCCATTCCGCCGGCTCCGGCGCGTTCGGCCCGCCCGGCGGCGCTCCCCGGGAGCGGAGAAGCCGCCTGGGCGAGGCCATGGCTCAGTTCTTGGCCTGATAGTTCTTGAGGTTCGCCGGCGTCACCAGCTCGAAGGGAACGAAGACCTTCTTGTCCACCGCATCGCCCTTGGCGAGTTTCAGCGCCGCATCCAGGGCACCCTTGCCCTGCCCGGCGGCATTCTGGAAAACGCTCACATCCAGATCACCCGTCGCCATGGCGGCAAGCGCGTCCTGCGTGGCGTCGATGCCGGCGATGATGACACTGTCCATCGACCGGCCGGCCGCCTTCAGAGATTGAATAGCGCCGATGGCCATTTCGTCATTGTTGGAAATGACAGCATCGAACTGCACCCCGGCAGAGAGCCAGTTGGTCATCAGATCCGACCCTTGAGTGCGCGACCAGTTGGCGGATTGTTCCTCGACAAGCTTGATGAAGCTGCAATCGGGGGTGGCCACCACATCCTTGATATCCTGCGTGCGCATGCGGGCCGCCTGGTTGGAAAGCTCGCCCATCATCACCACCGCCTTCGCTTCCGTCTTGCCGGCCGCCTTCAGCAAACGGCAGACTTCCTGCGTCTGCAGGGTGCCCGACTGTTTTTCATCGGAGGCAACGAAGGCCTGTTTTTCCGGCAGGCTGTCGAGATTGACCGGCTGGCGGTTGACATAGACGAGCGGAATGCCGGCGGCCGCGGCGGCCTGCGAAAGGGCCACGGTCGCATCCGTATCCACCGGGTTGACGATGATGGCGTCGACGCCGGCGGCGACGAAGTTCTGCACCTGGCTCAGCTGTTTGCCGACATCGTTCTGCGCATCCTCGATCTGCAGCGAAACGCCGCTCATGCCCTTGGAATAATCGACCATGCCATTGCGCAGCACGGTCAGGAAATTGTCATCGAACAGGGCCATCGAAACGCCGATGGTCTCAGCCGACGCGGTGGTCGCCAGCATGGTGGCAAGCGTTGCAATCGCTAAATGTCTTTTCATGTCGTTCTCCTCCAAAACCCTTGAAAAGAAGCCGGCCACGCAACCTTCGTCACATCGTGCTGCAACCGCGCACCGGCAAAGGAATACCGGTCACCGGAGACGGTCATCTGCGGCGTGCGGCAATCCTGAAACATCGTTGGTGTCGTGGACCAGCCTCCTGCCCGTTCCACATGCGGGCAAGATTTCCCAGTACGCGCTCGGCGTCAACGGGTCAGCGGCAGCCGAAACCATCAAGGCTGATAGAAAGAGACACGGAATTTATGATAGAATCTATCAAACCATCAAAGGCTTTCAGGAACCCACAGATGGGCGGGCACAAACCGCTGCCCCGGCGTTTCCGCCATGCCATGTTCTATGGTGTGCACCATGGTGGCGACAAGGTCAGTGCATAATTCGCGAAGCGGCGTCTGGAATATGCCGCTGATACGCTTTTCCAGCAGCGCCTGACGTGACTCGGGCGTCAGTTCGTTGACAAGACAGACAATGCTCTCCTGCCGGTTTTCCTGCTGCAGCGCCTCGATCACGCCTTCCATGCCGCCGCCGACGCAATAGATGCCGACCAGATCCTTGTGTTTGGCGATGGTGTCCATGACAAGCTCATAGGTCAGCCGCCGGGTTTCCAGCGTGATCAGCGCGTCCATCACCTCGAATTCCGGCGCATATTCGCGCATATAGCTGCGAAAGCCGGTTTCGCGCAGCGAATGGCCGTGAAAACGGTGGCCGCCAAGTAGCAGAAGCACCTTGCCCCTGCTGCGCGCCAGCCGCGAGATCATCCAGGCCGCCGTGCGCCCCACTTTCATGTTGTTGGCGCCGAGATAGGCTTCCCGCACCCCCTGGGCGAAATCCGAAAGCAGCGAAAATGTAGGAATGCCCTTCGCCTTCAGGGTCTCGACGGCGGCAGTGACATCGTGATGGTCCGGCCCGGTGGCGGCGACGGCCTGCACGCGGCCCTTCATCCCCGTCAAAAGGGCTGCAAGCTCGCTCGGCTCGCCCGACTGGGCAAATTCGATGCGCAGATTGAGATGGCGATCCCGGACGTTGCGCGCCGCAAGCTCCAGCTCGTCGGCAAAGGTCTGGTAGAAGGCGTGCCGTTCCTTGCGCAGGATGATGCCGAGACTATAGGAGGGCAGATCGGCCAGCATGCGCTGGCGAATGATGTTGGTTGCGTGAAAACCGATCTTCTCCGCCGCGTCGAACACCCGCCGGGAGGTTTCCTCACGCACCGGCAGCCGGCCGTTCAGCACCCGGTCAACGGTGGCGACGCTGACGCCTGCGGCCTTTGCCACATCTGTGATGGTCGGACGTTTCATGCGGGCACCCCATAGACGGAAAGATTCCTGTCATGTCTTGCAAAACATGTCACGGATGGTGATGGAATCCAACATGTGCGAAGGGATATCGGTAGGGAGTGTCATGGCACGTGAATGCTGGGCCGGCATGTCCGGCCCAGCGCCTGCTTTTTAGTCCATCACGCCTCTTCCCCTCATCCCTGTGCTTGTCACAGGGATCCAGCCAGCCCAAGTCCTTGGGCTGAAAGGAGTCCTTCCTGCCGCGCAGACGCGCGCCAACTGGATTCCTGTGACAAGCACAGGAATGAGGAGGGTCGGGTGCGCCAAGGTGAGAAAATCGTCTGCCGACTGGTCTGAATGGCCACAGTCACTCGAGAGGAAACGAGGCAGCGACATTCGCACCGTTATCACGATGCCGAATGCCGCTATCCCGTCAGACCCGCTCCAGCGCCACGGCAATACCCTGCCCGACACCGATACACATGGTGGCAAGCGCAAGACGCTTGCCGGTCAGCGAAAGTTCGAGCGCCGCGGTGCCGGCAATACGGGCACCGGACATGCCGAGCGGATGGCCGAGCGCGATGGCGCCGCCATTCGCATTCACCCGTGCATCGTCATCCGCAATGCCGAGTTGCCTCAGCGTCGCAAGGCCCTGGCTGGCGAAAGCCTCGTTCAGCTCGATCACGTCGAGCTGATCCTGCTTCAGCCCGAGCCGCGCCAAAAGCTTGGCCGATGCCGGGGCCGGGCCGATGCCCATCACGCGCGGGGACACACCAGCGGCTGCACCGCCGAGAATGCGGGCAATCGGCGTCAGCCCGTATTTCTTCGCGGCTTCCGCCGATGCGACGATGAGTGCGGCCGCACCGTCATTGACGCCTGATGCATTGCCCGCCGTCACCGTCGCGCCCTCGCGCCTGTTGACCGGCTTCAGCTTCGCCAGCGATTCGAGGCTTGTGGCGCGCGGATGCTCATCCTTCGAAACCACCAGCGGATCGCCCTTGCGCTGCGGGATCGTCACGGGCACGATTTCCCTGTCAAGGCGGCCATTGGCCTGTGCGTCGGCCGCCTTCTGCTGGCTGCGAACGGCGAAGGCGTCCTGATCCTCGCGGGAGACCTGATAATCAATGGCGACGTTATCCCCGGTTTCCGGCATGGAATCGACGCCATATTGCGCCTTCATCAGCGGATTGACGAAGCGCCAGCCGATGGTGGTGTCATAGATTTCGGCATTTCGCGAAAAGGCGCTCTCCGCCTTCGGCAAAACGAAGGGCGCGCGGCTCATGCTTTCGACGCCGCCGGCGATCATCAGTTCCGCCTCGCCTGATTTCACGGCGCGGGCGGCCGCGATGAGGGCGTCCATGCCCGAACCGCAAAGGCGATTGATGGTGGTTCCGGTAACCGAAACAGGCAGACCGGCGAGCAGCAGCGACATGCGTGCGACGTTGCGGTTATCCTCACCCGCCTGGTTGGCGCAGCCGAAGATCACGTCTTCGACGGCTTCCCAGTCAACGGACGGGTTGCGCTCGACAAGCGCCTTCAGGGGAATTGCACCGAGATCGTCGGCCCGCACCGGGGAAAGCGCGCCGCCGAAGCGGCCGATCGGCGTGCGGATATAGTCGCAGATGAATGCATCGGTCATCGGTTTTTCCTCACAGTTCCGGGGCGACGAGATCAACGACCTCGCCATCGACCGCCAAAGGCGCGCCGGTCATGGCCTGCAATTCCTCAAACGTCATAGACGGCAGTTTTTCACGCAGCACGAAACGGCCATCCACCACGTCGATGACGGCATGGCTGGTATAGATGCGGGTGATGCAGCCGACGCCGGTCAGCGGGAAGGCGCATTTTTCAACGAGCTTCGGCTCGCCGTTCTTGGTCACATGTTCCGTAATGACGAAGACCTGCTTGGCGCCATGCACCAGATCCATCGCCCCGCCGACGGCCGGCACACCCTTGGAGCCGACGCGCCAATTGGCGAGATCACCATTCTGCGCCACCTGGTAGGCGCCGAGGATCGCCACATCCAGATGCCCGCCGCGCACCATGGCGAAGCTGTCGGCATGGTGGAAGAAGGCGGCACCGGGCTTCAGCGTCACGGCCTTCTTGCCGGCATTGATGAGGTTCCAGTCCTCTTCGCCTTCCGGCGGCGCTTCGCCGAAATTCAGGATGCCGTTTTCAGTGTGGAAAATCGCCTGACGGCCGGGCGGCTGGTAACGCGCCACCATTTCCGGAAAGCCTATGCCGAGATTGACGTAAGCACCGTCCTCGATGTCCTGCGCCGCACGCCAGGCGATCTGGGCGTTGGAAAGCTTGATGTCTTCGCGGGTGTCGATGGTCGTGGTCATGCGTAGGCTACTCCCGCGCGAATGAGGACTTCTTCCTGTTGCGGATCGGGGATTTCCACGACGCCGTTCACGAAAATGCCGGGCGTGACGACCTGCTCCGGATCGATCTCGCCGGCGGCGACAATCTTCGAGACCTGGGCGATGGTGGTCTTCGCGGCCATGCACATCAGCGGGTTAAAATTGCGGCCAGCCTTGTTGTAGGTGAGGTTGCCATAGGTATCGCCAAGCTCGGCCTTCACAATCGCGAAATCCGCCTTCAGCCAGCGCTCCTGCACGTAGGATCGCCCGTCGAACTCCGCGATGACCTTGCCTTCAGCCAGTTCCGTGCCAAAGCCGGTGGGGGTGTAGAAGGCCGGAATGCCGGCACCGCCGGCGCGGATGCGCTCGGCAAGCGTGCCCTGCGGCACCAGTTCCAGCTCGATTTCGCCGGCCAGATAACGGTCGGTGAAGGCGCGCGGATCGGACGAGCGCGGGAAGGAGCAGATCATCTTCCTGACCATGCCCGCGTCGATCATCGCGGCGATGCCGATACGACCGTTGCCGGCATTGTTGTTGATGACCGTCAGGTTCTTCGGGCCCTTGTCGATCAGCGCATGGATCAGCTCGATGGGCGCGCCGGAGCCGCCGAAACCGCCGATCATGATCGTCGCACCATCACCGATGCCGGAAAGCGCCTCTTCAGCGCTCTTGATTGTCTTGTCCATTAAAACCTCCATCCAGCCGGACGGATGGAACCCGCAAGGCTGCCTGACCGTGAGGTAAATCCGAAACCACCTCGACGGCAAGGATTTTGTGCGTTATATGATTTTTGTTCGTATATCGCACAAATGGAGCCGCGACATGGCCGTCAACGAAAGAGACATGATGGGCGGTCTCGCCAAGGGATTGCGGGTTATCGAGGCCTTCAGCGCCGAGCGGCCGCGCCTGTCGATTTCCGATGCCGCAGAGATTGCCGGACTGGACCGCGCCACGACGCGGCGCTGCCTGCTCACGCTTTCGGAACTCGGCTACGCGGCTTATGACGGTAAGTTCTTTACCGTGACCCCGAAGGTGCTGCGGCTCGGCACCGGCTGTCTTGCCACCATGCCGCTGCCGCGCATCGTGCAGCCGCTGCTCGACCGACTGTCGGAAGAGATCGGCCAGAGCACCTCCGTCTCCATTCTGGACGAGACCGAAATCGTTTATGTGGCTCGCGCCGCGCAGCAGCGGGTGATGTCGATTGCGCTGATGCCGGGTTCGCGCCTGCCCGCCTATTGCACCTCCATGGGCCGCGTTCTGCTTTCGGCGCAGACAGCCGAGCGGCAGCGCGACATTCTCGAAGCCTCCCGGCTGGTGGCGCGCACGGAAAAGACCATTACCGGCATGGACGCCCTGCTCGCCGAAATCGAGGCCACCGGCCATCGCGGTTATGCGCTGATCGATCAGGAGGTAGAGATCGGCCTTCGCTCCATCGCCGTGCCGCTGAAAAGCGTGCGCGGCCAGACGGTTGCCGCGCTCAATGTCGGGCTTGCCGCCTCGGTCGCCTCGATGGAGGATCTGGTGGAGCGATACCTGCCCGCCCTTCTTGCCGTTCAGCGCGAACTGGCAAGAATGCTGGTCTGAGACGGCACCTGCCGAACGCCGGAATCCCCCATTTTCCGCTGCTCCGCCAGCCGCCAGGCACGCGGCGTCATGCCGGTCTCGCGCTTGAAGAACCGGTTGAAATAGGCCGGATCGGCAAAGCCCAGTCCCTCCGCAATCATCTGCACGCTCGAGACCGTGAAGATCAGTTCCTGCTGGGCAATCTCGATCTGGCGTCTGGCGATCAGCCGCTGCAGGCTGAGGCCGGAAACGGAACGGACGAGGCGATTGAGATGCGTCTCGGAAAGACCGAGCTTTTTCGCATAAAACTCCGCTTTTTGCGGCTCGCGAATATGGCGCGCAATCAGTGACAGCAGCAATTCGAAACGCTGTTCCGCAAGACCTTCGCCGGTTCCCTCAAGCAGAGGCCGCGCCGCCCGCGCCAGAAGCGCCGTCACGATGGCCAGCTGACCTTCGATGATGGCATCCCGGCCTGTTTCGCGGGTTTCATATTCGGCGGAAATCTGTTCGAAACCGCTGCGCAGGCGTTCACCATCGGTAAAATCCCGCAGGGGCAACAGGACCGGCCGCTGGAAATTCCGCAGCAACAGCGCCTGCACCGATGCCGGCAGGGCGCCCGGCAGCACGGTGACGATCACCCCGCCAATATCACGAGAAAACCGGAAGCCGTGTTCGAAACCCGGCGGGACGACAATGGCGACCGGCGGGTGGATCGCCTCGATGCGGCCATCCAGCAGGGCATCGCCCTCACCGCCCCAAATGTACAAGATTTGTTGAAAGGCAGCGTGACGGTGCAGGCCGATTTCAAAGCGGTACAGGCTGCTTCTGGAAAAAAGCGTCTCGCAATGAAAGCGGAAATCAGTGCCGTGCACCGCTTCCTCGCCATACAAACCTTCGCTTGCAGCAAGCCGCATGTTCCTTCGCTCCTCCTCACAATGGTCGGATTGTGCAATTTGCGGATCAGAAAGTCCATTGAGCTTTCCGCATCCCCTCGGCAATTTCTTGATAGGAGACAAGTTCGGGAGGAAACAATGCGCACCCAGGTCGTCATCATCGGCTCCGGCCCATCAGGGCTTCTGCTTGGCCAGCTTCTGGCCAGAGAAGGCGTCGAGACCGTCATTCTCGACCGGGTCAGCAAGGAGTACATCCTCGGCCGTGTCCGCGCCGGCGTGCTGGAAGAAGGCACGGTGCAGCTCATGGAAAAGGTCGGTGCGGATAAGCGCCTGCGCCGCGAAGGCCTGCCGCATGACGGTTTTTCGCTGACCTTCGACGGCCGCGATCACCGTATCGATCTCTTCGACCTGACCGGCGGCAAGCGTGTGATGGTCTATGGCCAGACCGAGGTGACCCATGATCTGATGGATGTGCGCGAAGCGACCGGCCTCGTGACCATTTACGATGCATCTGATGTCGAGCCGCATGATTTCGATGGCGAAAGCCCCTATGTCACCTATCAGAAAGATGGCGTAACCCACCGGATCGATTGCGATTTCATCGCCGGCTGCGACGGTTTTCACGGGGTCAGCCGCAAATCGGTGCCTCAGGGCGCGATCAAGGAATTCGAGAAGGTCTATCCCTTCGGCTGGCTCGGCATTCTGGCTGACGTGCCGCCCGTCAACCACGAACTCATCTATGCCAACCATCCGCGTGGTTTTGCGCTCTGTTCCATGCGGTCGCACACGCGCAGCCGTTATTACATCCAATGCTCGCTGGACGACCGGCCGGAGGATTGGAGCGACGAGCGTTTCTGGGACGAAATCCGCCGTCGTCTTCCGGAAAACCATGCGGACGCCATGGTGACGGGCCCGTCCTTTGAAAAGTCCATCGCGCCGCTCAGGTCCTTCGTCTGCGAACCGATGCGGTTCGGCCGTCTGTTCCTGGCCGGAGACGCGGCCCATATCGTGCCGCCGACCGGCGCCAAGGGCCTCAACCTCGCCGCAAGCGACGTGCATTATCTGAGCGAGGCCTTGATCGAATTTTACCGCGACCGGTCAGAGGCCGGCATCGATTCCTATTCGCAGAAGGCGCTGTCCCGCGTCTGGAAGGCCGTGCGTTTCTCGTGGTGGATGACGACGATGATGCATCGTTTCCCCGATACGGGAGATTTCGGCCAGCGCATCCAGGAAGCGGAACTGGATTACCTCGTGCAATCGCGCGCGGCATCGACCGCACTTGCGGAGAATTATGTCGGGCTTCCCTATTAGGAGCTCCACCAGACACGCGGCTTTTTATCTGCACCGTTTCCACACCCGTCACGCCGGGGCTGGATGCCGGATCAAGTCCGGCATGACGCAGGAAAGCTTCTCAGACTTTTCCACCCCCGCCCCTCGTATCAGGAACCAGCCTCCGGCCTCCCATCCAGCAACTCGCCCGCCGCCTCGCGGATGGCCTGCATCAGCAGCGAGAGCGGTAGCGTGGGCTGCGTGTCGGCCCTCACCGTCAGCCCCACCGGGCCGCTGGTATCGCCGGTCTCAACAGGCAGGATTGCGAGAATACCATCCGCCACATCCGCCGCCACCACACCCTCCGAGATGATCCAGATCGCATCGCTGGTGCGCAGGAAGGCGCGGCCGAAGGCGTCCGACACGGTTTCGATACGGATGGGCAGGGCCGGAACGCCGTTGGCGATGAGGAACTGCTCGACGACGGGACCGATGACGGATTGCCGTGTCGGCATCAGCACCGGATATTCATGCAGGTGATCGAACACCGAAAGACCGGGTGACAACAGCGGGTGGCCGGCGCGCACCACGAAGCGCACCTTTTCCGAATAGAGATGCTCGAAGGAAAAGCCGGCCATTTTCTGCGGCGCGGCCAGACGGCCGACAACAAGATCGAGATCGCCGACCCGCAACTGTTCCAGCAGCACGGCGTTTTCACCCGTGACGATTTTCACCGGGCTGCCGGTTTTCTCGGCCAGAAACCCGGCCATCGCCTTCGGCATGATTCTCACCGAAACCGTAGGCAGAGCGCCGACCCGCACCGGTGGACCGGCGCGCGCCGCCTCCTGCGATACCGAATCGACCGCTTGCCGCAGCGCCGTCATTGTCGCACCGGCATGGCGCAGGAAGACCTCGCCATAACGGCTGATGCGGATGCCGCGCCCCTCACGGTCGAACAGCGAGACACCGAGAATGTCTTCCAGCTCACGGATCGTCTTCGTCACCGCCGGCTGGCTGACATGCAGGATTTCCGCAGCGCGGATGACGCTTTTCTGCCGCGCCACCTCCACGAAAGTCTGCAGGTGGCGGAACTTGATACGCTGATCGACCATCGCTCATATAATCCACAGGTTATGATTTTCATCGATAATGTCATTTTACTTAACCGGAACCCGCTTGCAATATCCTTGGCAGGAGGAGCACATCATGCATTTTCTGCGCTGCGGCGAGACCGTGATCCATTATCGCGTCAAGGGATTGGACACAGGCAAGCCGGTCATCGCCTTCATCAATTCGCTCGGCACCGATTTCCGCATCTGGGATGCGGTGATCGAAGCGCTCGGTGATGATTATGCCTGTGTGCTGCATGACAAGCGCGGCCACGGGCTTTCCGATGTCGGGCACGCTCCTTATTCAATCGACGATCATGCCGGTGACCTGATTGCGCTGCTCGATCATCTCGGTGTGAAAAACACCGTCATCTGGGGCCTGTCCGTCGGCGGCCTGATTGCGCAGGGGCTTTATGCCCGCCGTCCCGATCTCGTCCGCGCGCTTGTACTCAGCAACACCGCTCACAAGATCGGCACGGCCGAGATGTGGAATGCCCGCATCGAGAAGATCGCCGCAGACGGCCTTGCTTCGCTTATCGATCCTGTCATGGAACGCTGGTTCACACCCGCCTTCCGCCAGCCTGAGAATGCCGCCTATGCCGGCGCGCGTAACATGCTTTCGCAACAGCCGGAGGCCGGTTACAGCAGCACCTGCGCCGCCATCCGCGATGCGGATTTTACCGAAGAGGCCGGGCGCATCGCCGTGCCGACGCTCTGTGTGGCGGGCGATCAGGATGGCTCGACACCGCCGGAACTGGTGCAATCGCTGGCGGGCCTCATTCCCGCAAGCCGCTTCGTTACCATCGCCGGCTGCGGCCACATTCCCTGCCTTGAACAGCCGCTGGCCTACGCGCAGGCGGCCTGCATTTTTCTCAAGACCTTGCCGGAGCACTGACCGATGGCGGACCATATCGACAAGAACGAACGTTTCGAACAGGGCATGAAAACCCGCCGCTCCGTGCTCGGCGACGCCCATGTCGACCGGGCGCAGACCATGACGTCCGGCTTCGATCAGCCTTTCCAGCAGCTCATCACCGAAGCCGCCTGGGGAACGGTGTGGTCCGGCAACCACTGGACGAAGCGGGAGCGCTCGATGGTCACCATCGCCCTGCTCGCTGCGCTCGGGCAGGATGAGGAGCTGGCCATGCATGTGCGAGCCACTGCCAATACCGGCGCCACCGAGGCGGATATTCGCGAGGCGCTGCTGCATGTGGCGATCTATGCCGGCGTGCCCGCCGCCAACCACGCTTTCAAGATCGCCAAGCTTGCCCTGGCCGGTATGAAAGCCGATAGTTCCAGCGAGGAGGAGACGAAATGAGCAACCAGCCGCCCGAAACCGGGCCGTTCTTCGCACGCAACCGCGATATTCACCCGCTGGCCTATGCGCCCGGATACAAGACCTCCATCCTGCGTTCGCCGCAACGCGCGCTGATTTCGCTCGAGGGCACCAAGAGCGAAATCACCGGACCCGTTTTCGGCCATGGCATGCTGAACCCGCTGGATAACGATCTCATCCTCAACTATGCCCGCCCCGGCGAGATGCCCGTTGGCCCGCGCATTCTGGTTCACGGCCGGGTGCTGGACGAGCGCGGCCGCGGCGTGGATGGCGCGCTGGTGGAATTCTGGCAGGCCAATGCCGGCGGTCGCTACCGCCACAAGAAGGAAAGCTATCTCGCCGCCATCGATCCGAATTTCGGCGGCGTCGGCCGCACGATCACGGACGAGAACGGTTATTATTGGTTCAAGACCATCCAGCCGGGCGCTTATCCCTGGCCGAACGGCGTCAATGACTGGCGGCCGGCCCATATTCACTTCTCGGTCTTCGGCCACGGTTTCGCCCAGCGCCTCATCACCCAGATGTATTTCGAAGGCGATCCGCTGATCTGGAAATGTCCGATCGTCAAGACCATTCCGGATGAGGATGCGATCAGAAGACTGATCGCGCCGCTGGACATGAATGCGACGCTGCCGATGGATATGCTGGCCTACAAGTTCGATATCGTCCTGCGCGGCCGCCGCTCGACCCTTTTCGAAAACCGCATGGAGGGCAACTGACCATGGTTCAGCCGCTCAACTATTTCAAGGAAACCGCCTCGCAGACGGCGGGCCCCTATGTGCATATCGGCTGCACGCCCAATTTCGTCGGCATCGAAGGCGTGTTCGAAAAAGATCTCGGTTCCGGCCCGCTTTATAACGACAAGGCACGCGGCGAACGCATCAGCGTGCGCGGCACGGTCTATGATGGCGCGGGAATGCCGCTGAAGGACGCGCTGATCGAAATCTGGCAGGCCGATACCGACGGTTATTATAACAGCCCCAGCGAAACGCGCGGCAAGGCCGACCCGCATTTCATCGGCTGGGGCCGTTCGCCCGGCGACATGGATACCGGCGAATTCGTTTTCGAGACGATCAAGCCGGGCACGGTGCCGTTCCGCGATGGCCGGCCGATGGCGCCGCACATCACCTTCTGGATCGTCGCACGCGGCATCAATATCGGCCTGCAGACACGTATGTATTTCCCGGAAGAACAGGAGGCTAACGCCGCCGATCCGGTTCTTGCCCGTGTCGAGCAGAAGAGCCGGATCGCCACGCTTGTTGCCCAAAAGGAGGAAGGCAACATCTATCGTTTCGATATCCGCCTTCAGGGCGAAGGCGAAACCGTGTTTTTCGATATCTGAGTGAGACGGAAGATGAGCCTTTCCCCCTTCGAGCATCCGTTCCTGTCAGGCCTTTTCGGCGATAGCGAAATCGTCGAGCTGTTTTCGGCAAGAGCGGATATCGACGCCATGGTCCGTTTCGAGACGGGGCTGGCGCAGGCGGAAGCGGAGGCCGGCATCATCTCCCAGGATGTGGCGGAAGCGATCGTCTCGGGGCTTTCGGACTTTGCCGCCGATATGACCGGGCTTCGCAACGGCGTCGCAAAGGACGGCGTTGTGGTTCCCGAACTCATCCGGCAGATGCGAGCCGCGGTCGCCGGTCAGGCGGCGGACAAGGTGCATTTCGGTGCAACGAGCCAGGATGTCATCGATACCAGCCTGATGCTGCGGCTGAAAATGGCAGCGGAAATCATTACTGCCCGGCTCGGTCACCTCATCGATACGCTGGGAGATCTCGCCTCCCGCGATGGCCATAACCCGTTGACTGGCTATACCCGCATGCAGGCCGCCATCGGCATCACTGTCGCCGACCGGGCGGCAAGCTGGATCGCGCCGCTGGAACGTCACCTGCTGCGTCTGGAAACCTTCACGCAGAGCGGTTTTTCCCTGCAGTTCGGCGGGGCTGCCGGCACGCTGGAAAAGCTCGGCGACAGTGCCGCAGCCGTGCGCGCCGATCTTGCAAAACGGCTCGGCCTTGCCGACAGACAGCAATGGCAAAGCCAGCGCGACGGCATCGCCGAATTCGGCAATCTGCTTTCGCTCATGACAGGCACACTCGGCAAGTTCGGGCAGGATATCGCGCTGATGGCCGAACTCGGTGGGGAAATCCGTCTCTCCGGCGGCGGTGGTTCCTCGGCAATGCCGCACAAACAAAACCCGGTCAATGCCGAGACGCTGGTGACGCTCGCGCGCTTTAATGCAGTGCAGATATCGGCGTTACACCAGTCGCTGGTGCACGAACAGGAAAGGTCGGGCGCAGGCTGGATGCTGGAATGGCTGTCGCTTCCGCAAATGGTGACGGCAACGGGCGCCTCGCTGCTGATCGCCGAGCGATTGGCGGGGCAGATAGACAGGCTGGGCGCAGGCGAAAACTAGCCGCAAGGCGGTCCATTTCGTGTGCCAACAGGGCTTCCGGACATTGCCGAACGGCAGGCCGGAGGCAGTACGACGACGCGTGGAAAGCGCTTGCGCTTCTTCGCATTAGTCATTGATAAAACAGACTTTATTCAGAAACACAGGAAATGAAAAAACAGCACGGAAGCTGCTTTTTAACCGGACATACCGCTTGACACAAAAATGAACTAACTGGTACAAACATTAAGATTAACGGGACGCTGCCGACAAGGGTTTGAAGCCCGCAGCGGCAGAAACCGACAAATGGAGGGCTTTGGCGCCGTAAGGTTTCCAAGGCGATGCGGACAAGGCGAAACGCCTGTCCGGACCCGAACGGGTTGGGAGGAAGAATGTCTTACAGTCTCGATTTTTCGGCGGTCATAGACCGCCTGCCGGAGCTGCTTTTGGCGTGTCTGGCGACGATCGGCCTTGCGATTGCGGGCATGTCACTCGCCACCGTCATCGGCGTTCTGGGCGTCGTCGCCCGCCGCTCGCGGTTCAAGCTGCTGCGCGGGCTCGTCATCGGCTTTGTGGAAGCCATCCGCAACACGCCGTTTCTGGTGCAGATATTCTTCATTTTCTTCGCCCTGCCGCAGATCGGCATCAAGCTCAACCCGACGGTAACAGCCATCATTGCGCTGGCTCTCAACGGCGGCGCCTATGCGATTGAAATCATTCGCGGTGGCGTCGATTCCGTTCCCAAAGGCCAGGTCGAGGCGGGACTGGCGCTCGGTCTTCACCGCACCCAAATCTTCCGCCATATCATCCTGAAGCCGGCGCTGCGGGCAGTCTACCCGTCGCTCACCAGCCAGTTCATCATGCTGACGCTGACCACCTCGGTCTGCACCTCGATCGCGGCTTACGAGCTGACCTCCGTGGCGCAGAAGATCGAAGCGGATACGTTCCGGTCCTTCGAGGTCTATTTCTCGATCACGCTGCTTTATCTGGTCATTTCCTCGCTGATGATGGGCATTTTCTCGCTCATCTCCCGCGCATCCTTCAGCTATCCGGTCAAGTGAGGAAAAGACAATGGCATCCATCGGTCCCAACGAACTCTTCTTCCTGCTGCAAGGCCTGAAATGGACGCTTGCGCTGACCATCATCGGCTTTATCGGCGGCGGCGTTTTCGGCCTTTGCGTGGCGCTTGCCCGCGTCGCCGACAGCCCGGCAATCCAGCGCGCCAGCACCGGTTACATCGCCGTTTTCCAGGGCACGCCGCTCCTGATGCAGCTTTTCGTGGTTTATTACGGCGTGGCGCTTGCGGGCTTTAATGTCGATGCCTGGATTGCGGTCGCCATCGCATTCACGCTGCATGCCAGCGCCTTTCTTGGCGAAATCTGGCGCGGCGGCATCCAGGCGGTGCCGAAGGGCCAGACGGAAGCCGCCAATGCGCTTGGCCTGCATTATATATCGCGCATGAAGGACGTGGTCCTGCCGCAGGCCTTCAAGATTTCGCTGCCGGCCACCATCGGTTTCCTCGTGCAGCTGATCAAGGGCACCTCGCTTGCGGCCATTGTCGGCTTCGTCGAGCTGTCCCGTGCCGGCCAGATCGTCTCCAACCAGACGTTCCGCCCGCTCACCGTCTTCGCCCTCGTCGGCATCATCTATTTCCTGATCTGCTGGCCGCTTTCCCTGTGGGGCGCCAGCGTTGAAAAGCGGCTGCAGACCGCAACCCGCTAAGTCATGCAAACTCATCAGCTTTGTAAGGAGGAGCAAAAGATGAAAACCACCAGCATGAAATTCTCTCGCCGCGCCCTGCTCGCGCTTGCCGCGGCAACGGTTGCCCTGCCCTTCGTCGCACCGGTCGATGCTTTCGCCGGCACGGTGGAAGAGGCCAAGGCCAAGGGCAAGGTCGTCATCGGCATTCAGGGCGATAATTCGCCGTGGGGCTTCGTCAATTCCAGCGGCGTGCAGGACGGTCTTGATGCCGATATCGGCAAGGCCTTTGCCGACTATCTCGGCGTCAAGGTGGAATTCGTGCCGCTCGCCGTGGCCAACCGCATTCCCGCACTTCTGACCGGCAAGGTCGACCTCTTGTTTGCGACCATGGGCATGACGGCCGAACGCGCCAAGACCATTCAATATTCCAAGCCCTATGCCGGCAACGTGCTCTCCGTCTACGGCCCCAAGGACAAGAAAATCGGCGGCTATGACGATCTGACCGGTATCGACGTCGGCGTGCCGAAGTCCAGCGCCATGGATACGGCCATCACCGCCGGCGCCGGCTCCAAGGCCAATATCCTGCGCTTCGATGATGACGCCGCCAATATTCAGGCGCTGGTCTCAGGCCAGGTCGAGGTCGTCGGCGGCAACCAGTTCTACGGCGACCGCCTGAACAAGGCTGCCGAAGGCAAATACGAACCGAAGTTCGACCTGACGACGCTTTACAACGGCGCGGGCACCCGCCCGGGTGAAAAGGACTGGAACGAAACCGTCAACACCTTCCTCGACAAGATCAAGTCGGATGGCCAGCTCGCCAAGATCTACGACAAGTGGATGAAACGCGAAGTTCCGGCCTTCCCGGACAGCCTGCCCGACATCCCTTTCACCGTGAAGTAACGGCTGTCTGGATTTGGGAGGAGAAAAGCAATGAGGATCTTGAAAACCCTCACGGGTTGGCGAGCAACCGTTGCGGCGGGACTGGCGGCAGCTTTGCTGCCGGTTCTGACGCCCGCGGCGGCAGATGCCAGAACCCTTGACGAGGCAAAAGCCAGCGGCAAGGTCGTGATCGGCATCCAGGGCGATAATGCGCCCTGGGGTTTCATCAATTCCACCGGCGTTCAGGAAGGCTATGATGCCGATCTGGCGAGGGGGTTTGCGGATTATCTGGGGCTGAAGGTGGAATTCGTGCCGCTTGCGGTTGCCAACCGTATTCCTTCGCTTCGCACCGGCAAGGTCGACGCCCTGTTCGCATCGATGGGGATGACGCCGGAGCGCGCGAAGAACGTGCAATATGCGCAGCCTTACGCGCATAATGTCATGTCGGTCTATGCCACCAAGGACAAGAAGATCGCCAGTTTCGACGACCTGACGGGAATGACCGTCGGTGCGCCGAAATCCAGCCCGATGGACACGGCCTTGACCGCCGGCGCGGGTTCGAAAGCGAATATCCTTCGTTTCGATGACGACGCCGCCACCATTCAGGCGATCCTGTCGGGCCAGATCGAGGCGATCGGCGGCAACCAGTTCTATGGCGACCGGCTTTCGGCCGCCGGCGGCAAGGATTACGAGGTGAAGTTCGACCTCGTGACCCTCTATAACAGCGCCGCCACGCGCCCCGGCGAAAAGGACTGGAACGAAGCGCTGAACGCCTATCTGGACAAGATCAAGGCCAATGGCGACCTCGCGAAAGTCTACGCCAAATGGATGAAGCGCCCGGTGCCGCAGTTTCCGGCCTCGCTTCCCGACATTCCCTACACCGTCAACTAAAACTGCTGCCAAGCATGAAGGAAAGTTCCATGCCGCAATCCGCCGCTCAGGCTCCGCTGATCGCCCTTGAAGGGGTAGGAAAGTGGTATGGAGCCTTCCACGCGCTTAAAAACGTCAACATGACGGTTCGCAAGGGCGAAAAAATCGTTCTTTGCGGCCCGTCCGGTTCGGGTAAATCCACGCTCATCCGCTGTATCAACCATCTGGAGGAGATCCAGGAGGGCAAGATCACGGTCGAGGGCACCACACTATCGGATTCCAGCCGCGCCATCGATGCGGTTCGCCGCGAAGTGGGTATGGTGTTCCAGAGCTTCAATCTCTTCCCGCACAAGACCATCATGGAAAACTGCACGCTCGCCCCCATGCGGGTGAAGAGCCTGTCGAAAGCCGATGCGGAGGCGACGGCGCGCAAATATCTGGAGCGCGTGCGCATTCTCAACCAGGCCGACAAGTACCCGGCCCAGCTTTCCGGCGGCCAGCAGCAGCGTGCGGCAATCGCCCGGGCGCTGTGCATGGAACCGAAGGCGATGCTGTTCGATGAACCGACCTCGGCGCTCGACCCGGAAATGGTGAAAGAAGTGCTCGACACCATGATCGGCCTTGCCCGCGACGGCATGACGATGATCTGCGTGACCCATGAAATGGGCTTCGCACGGCAGGTGGCCGACCGCGTGATCTTCATGTCGGAAGGCGAGATCATCGAGGAAGGCCCGCCGGACGAATTCTTCCGCGATCCCAAGCACCAGCGCACGCGCACGTTCCTCGGCGAAATTCTCGCCCACCACTGAGGTTCGCGCGCTCTCAGACAGGCGGGAATAATCCCGCCTCTCCCACACCGTCCGATGAGCGACACGTGATCATGACAGAGAAAAAATCCTTCAAGGTCGGCCTGATAGGCGCCGATATACAGCTTTCCAAATCGCCCGCGCTGCACATGCGCGAAGGGGCGGCCCATGGTCTCGACTATTTCTACGAGCTTGTCGATGTCACCGCCCGCAAGCTGCCGACCAGCGCGCTTCCCGACCTGCTGGACGAGCTGGAGGCGCGCGGTTTTGCCGGCACCAACATTACCCATCCCTTCAAGCAGGCCGTCATTCCGCATCTGCACGAACTGTCGGACGATGCCCGTATGCTGGGCGCGGTCAACACCGTCGTCTTTAAGGACGGACGCCGCATCGGCCACAATACCGACTGGTACGGCTTTTATGAAAGCTTCGTTCGCGGACTGCCGGATGCGAAGCGTGACCGGGCGCTTCTGGTCGGCGCCGGTGGCGCGGGTGTCGCGGTCGCCCATGCCGCATTGAAGCTCGATATTATCAGTCTCGACATTTTCGACCGGGATTTCCCGCGAGCGGAACAACTGGCCCGGGAACTCAATGCCCGCTTCGGCGAGGGCCGCGCGCATGCCGTGAACGACCCCGCCGCCTCGCTGCTCTTTGCCGATGGCCTGATCCATGCCACGCCGATGGGCATGCCCGCCCATCCCGGCATGCCGGTTGCGGCCGATCTTATCGAACAGCGGCACTGGGTGGCCGATATCGTCTATATGCCGCTCGTCACCGAACTGCTGGCGGCGGCGGCGAAAAAGGGCTGTCGCACCCTGCCCGGCGGCGGCATGACGGTGTTTCAGGCCGTCGGTGCGTTCCGTCTCTTCTGCGGCCGCGAACCGGATGCCGGGCGCATGACCGCGCATTTCACCGAGCTTTGCATGGCGGAGGGGGTTGCGTGAGCCTTTTCACCATCCTCAATGGCCCAAACCTCAATCTGCTCGGCCAGCGCCAGCCGGAAATCTACGGCTACGAGACGCTCGCGGATATCGAGGCCAACTGCCGCAGTATCGCCGAAGCCGCCGGTCACACGCTGTTTTTTGCCCAGAGCAATCGGGAATATGAGCTGATCGACTGGATTCATGAAGCCCGCGGCAAGTCCGCGGGCATTGTCATCAATCCCGGGGCCTTCACCCACACTTCGGTGGCCATCCTCGATGCGCTCAATGCCTTTGAGGGGCCGGTGATCGAGGTTCACATTTCCAACATCCACAAACGCGAGGTCTTCCGGCACCATTCCTATATCTCGACCCGCGCCGAAGGCGTGATCGCCGGTCTCGGCATCGAAGGTTATGACGTGGCGCTGCGCCACCTCATCGGCCGTCTTTCGCATCCGTCGTGATATGGCCGGGCGTCAGCACATAACGCAACACCATGTCGCTGACATGCCGCGACAATGTCTCCTGACCCTTGTCCGTATAAAGGCTGTCGCCGAAGATGAACGAGAAGGTCGCGACGTTCGACACGTTGAAAAAGGACAGCGCGCTGATCTGCCAGTGCAGTTCCAGCGCATCGATTCCCTCACGAAAGATGCCGCGCTTCTGGCCGCGCAGCAGCACGCCTTCCAGCGCAACGATGGCCGGGCGGTTCAACTGGCGGATCGTTTCAGAAGACTGCATATGCCGGCCGTGATGGATGTTCTCGATCATCACCATGCGGATGAAGGCCGGATTACGCCTGTGGTGATCGAAGGTGAACCGACAGAGCTTGTCGAGCGCCGCCGCCGGTTCCAGATCGTCCAGCTCCAGATCGCTTTCGCCGCCGCGCACCTTGGCATAAGCCTCCTCCAGCACGCGCTGGTAAAGGCTCTCCTTGTCGCTGAAATAATAATAGATCATGCGCTTGGAGGTTCGCGTGCGGGCCGCAATCTCGTCAATGCGCGCGCCCGACAGGCCGTTTTGCGAAAACTCTTCCATCGCGACCGAAAGAATGTCCCGGCGCACCCCTTCCGGGTCACGCTTCGCCTGCCGGGTATCGCGGGCGCCGCTCAAGGTCGTGCTTTTGCTCATGCTTCATTCCCTGGACGGGGCTGCCATCCGGCGGCGTCCCCTTTATTAACCAATTAGTACATAAGGCTGAAAAGGAAGGCAATATGGCGAGCTATGACACAACAGGACACGGCATGCCAATGCGCACATCCATCGCGACCGTGTCGATCAGCGGAGAGTTCCCGGAAAAACTGGCGGCCATCGCCAAGGCCGGCTTTTCCGGCGTGGAGATTTTCGAGAATGATTTCCTGACCTATGACGCCTCGCCGCGCGAGGTGAAGGCGCTGGCCGCCGATCACGGGCTGGATATCACCCTTTTCCAGCCATTCCGCGATTTCGAGGGCATGCCGGAACCACACCGCGCCCGCGCCTTCGAGAGAGCACAGCGCAAGTTCGATATCATGGGCGAACTCGGCACCGATCTGATGCTGATCTGCTCGAATGTCTCGCCGGTCTCGCTCGGCGGCATCGACCGCGCCGCCGCCGATTTCCATGAGCTTGGTGAACTGGCCGCAAAACACGGCGTGCGCGTCGGTTACGAGGCGCTGGCCTGGGGCCGCCATATCAGCGATCACCGTGATGCCTGGGAAGTGGTGCGCCGCGCCGACCACGCCAATGTCGGCATTATCCTCGACAGTTTCCACACGCTGTCGCGCAAGATCGACCCCAATTCGATCCGCTCCATTCCCGGCGACAAGATCTTCATCGTGCAGCTGGCCGATGCGCCGCTGATCGACATGGACCTGCTCTATTGGAGCCGCCATTTCCGCAACATGCCGGGCGAAGGCGATCTGCCGGTCGTGGACTTCATGCGCGCCGTCGCCGCAACCGGTTATAGCGGCCCGCTGTCGCTCGAAATCTTCAACGACCAGTTCCGCGGCGGCTCGGCCCGCCTGCTCGCCGAAGACGGTCACCGCTCGCTCATCAACCTCATGGATCAGGTGCGGCGTCTCGAACCGGATATCCGCATCGATGTGCCCGCCATGCCGGAACGGGTTGAGACGCAGGGCGTGGAGTTCGTGGAATTCACCACCGCGCCGGAAGAAAAGGCCAATCTGGAGGCCCTGCTTGCCACGCTTGGTTTTGAGAAAACCGCAAGGCACCGCAACCGCAATGTCGATCTTTATACGCAGGGTGACATCCGCATCGTCATCAATACCAGCGATGACGGCGACAGTTTCGCCGGGGCGTCCTATTCCATCCACGGCACCAATGCCTATGCCTTCGGACTGAAGGTGGATGATGCCGGGGCGGCGCTTGTCCGGGCTGAAGCGCTCGGCGCGCCCACCTTCGCCGAGCCGCGCAAATCAGGCGAAGTCGCCGTTCCCGCCATTCAGGGTGTGGGCAACGGCGTCATCTATTTCCTTGATGCTTCGCCGGCGCTCGCCTCCATCTGGGACAAGGAATTCGTCTCCACGGGCGCCCCGGAAGGGGAAGGCGATGCCGGGTTAAAGCGCATCGATCATCTCGCGCAAACAACGCATTATGATGAAATGCTGACCTGGCTTCTGTTTTACACCTCGCTGTTTTCCACCCGCCGCACGCCGATGGTCGATGTGGTCGATCCGGGCGGGCTGGTACGCAGCCAGGCCATCGAAAGCGTTCCCTCGCCGCATTTCCGCCTGACCATGAACGGCGCGGACAATCGCAAGACCTTCGCCGGCAAATTTCTGGCCGAAGGTTTCGGCACCAGTATCCAGCACATCGCCTTCGCCACCGACGATATTTTCGCGACGGCAAAGGCGATGCAGGCACGCGGTTTCCACGCCCTGCCGATCTCGCGCAATTATTACGACGATCTGGAAGCCCGTTTCGGGCTGGAGCCGGAGTTTTCCGATGCGCTGCGGGCCGCGAGCATTCTTTATGACCGCGACGACAATGGCGAATATTTCCAGATTTACAGCCGCACCTTCGGCGAGGGTTTCTTCTTCGAAATCATCGAAAGGCGTGGGGCCTATGGCGGTTATGGCGCGATGAACGCACCCTTCCGCATCGCCGCGCAACGGCGGCTTGCGCCTCCGGTCGGCATGCCGAAGGAATAAGCTCGGCACCGAAATCCGATCAGGCCGCAGCCGGCAGGAACGCCGCTGCGGCCTGATCTCATTCACGCCAGTGTCATTATCTCGTAGTCGCGTGGAATGGCGGAAGTCACTGTGAACCACTCCGACGCCCGCGTCCGCTGCTGATGAAAATCAAAGGCGGCACGATCGGCAAAAAGCTCCTCCACCTCCCAGATCAGGGGATCGTCTGTCTCGGACACCTCAAAGGAAATACAGCCGGGTTCCGCTCTAGTCAGGCGAAGATGTTCGGGAAGATGACGCCGGACGAGTTCAACATCATCCGTGGACAAGCACCGTAGAAAACCCCTCAGCCTGACTGCGCCTGCCTTATTGTTCATGCCCGGCATTCCATTCTCCGTTGCTCTTCATCCATTTTATCAGCAGCGCCCCGCCTGTCACGACCGGCCAGGACAGCGCGCGAATACCGCCACGCGTCCCCAGCTTTGCAAGCTCACTATAAATTTATCCGCCTGACTGCGCCTGGCCAGACGGTTTTTAGCGACAATAATCGTGGAATACACGCATCATTGCGAAGCATTCTTCAGGAACCCGCGCTCAAAATCGGTGCAGCTGCGCATTTGTAGAGCAGTACACAAAAATTGTTCAACACTCTGGACATGATTGTTCGGTTTTGTTAGCTTTTTCGGCAAAACAAGGGTGGGGAATTAGAGTTACATGCACATCGTCGAATCTGCGGCCGACGCAAATCATCCGGCCGGCACCGATGAGGTTGCCTGCGGCGCTTCGGTGACATCGAATGTGCCGCGTCTGCGGGCGACGGCGAATGCGCATTCCGCCGACAAAACGGCCTGAAGACATGCAGTTCTTCGCGACCTCCCCGTCCTTGCCCATGGCGTCGCCCAGCACGCGCCTGCCCGAGACATTTTCCCCTTCCCCATTTTCAGATGGCCGCGCCCGCTTTGCCGCGTCGTGCACCACACCGGAGACGCTGACATGACTGCCGCACACGCAAACGCCCTCCTCTCGGTCGAAGGCCTGAGCGTCGAGTTCGGCAATAGCCGCGTCGTGGACGATATCTCCTTCAACGTGAAGCCCGGCCGGACGGTCGCGGTCGTCGGCGAATCCGGATCGGGAAAATCGGTCACTTCGCTTTCCACCATGCGCCTTGCGGACATGATGGGCGCGACCTACCCCACCGGCAAAATCCTGTTTGAAGGCAGGGACTTGCTGAAGGCTTCGCAGAAAGAGATGCGCTCGATCCGCGGCAAGGAGATCGCCATGATCTTCCAGGAGCCGATGACCTCGCTCAACCCCGTCTTCACCATCGGCGACCAGATCTGCGAAGTGCTTGTCCTGCACGAAAAGATGGGTAAACAGGCGGCGCTGGCGGAAGCACAGAAGCTGCTCGAAATGGTGCGCCTGCCCGATGCGGCCGAGCTTCTGAAACGGTATCCGCACCAGCTTTCCGGCGGCATGCGCCAGCGCGTGATGATCGCCATGGCGCTCGCCTGCCGGCCGAAGCTTCTGATCGCCGACGAGCCGACCACGGCGCTCGACGTCACCATTCAGGCGCAGATCCTCAACATCATGCGCGACCTGCAGAAGAAGCTCGGCATGGGCATGGTCTTCATCACCCATGATATGGGCGTGGTGGCGGAAATGGCCGATGACGTCGTCGTCATGTGGAAGGGCAAGAAGGTCGAGGAAGGCCCGGTCAAGGATATCTTCGCCAATCCGCAGCATCCCTATACGCGCGCCCTGCTTTCCGCCGTTCCGCGCCTCGGCAGCATGGAAGGCGAAGAGTTTCCGAAGCGCCTGCCGCTTACCGTGCTGCAGGATGGCCAGCCGGTCGTGATCGGCGAGGAGCGCGTGCAAAACACCGCGAAATATGACGCCAAGCCGCTGCTGTCGGTGAAGGACCTGTTCGTGCGTTTCGATATCCGCAAGAACCTGTTCGGCAAGGCGACCCACCGTTGCAGCGCCGTGCAGAAGGTGAGCTTTGATATTCATGCCGGCGAAACGCTGGCGCTGGTCGGCGAATCCGGTTCCGGCAAATCCACCATCGGCCGCACCATCCAGCAGCTGCAGACGGCCATATCAGGCGAAATTGCCTTCAATGGCCGCAGCTATTCGCAGATGTCGGCGGCGGAGCGCTTCCGCATGCGCCAGGAAGTGCAATATATCTTCCAGGATCCCTTCGCCTCGCTCGATCCGCGCAAGACGGTCGGTTTTTCGATTGCCGAGCCGATCAACACCCACGGTTTGATCAACGATCAGAAGGCCGTACGGCGGCGGGTGGATGAGTTGCTGGAACGCGTGGGGCTCAGCTCCGAACATGCCGCCCGGTATCCGCACGAGTTTTCCGGCGGCCAGCGCCAGCGTGTCTGCATTGCCCGTGCGCTGGCTTCCGATCCGAAGCTCATCATCGCAGACGAGGCGCTGTCGGCGCTCGACGTCTCCATCCAGGCGCAGATCATCAATCTGTTCATGGACCTTCAGGCCGAACGGGGCCTCGCCTATCTCTTCATCAGCCACGACATGGCTGTCGTGGAAAAGATGAGCCACCGTGTCGCCGTGCTTTATCTCGGCCAGATCATGGAAATGGGCAGCCGTCGGCAGGTCTTCGAAACGCCGACGCATGATTATACCCGCCGCCTGCTTTCGGCCGTGCCGGTCGCCGATCCGACCATCGAGCGTCGCATCGCCATGATCGAGGGCGAAATACCCAATCCCGTGCGCCGTGTCGGCGACGAGCCGGCCATTCTCGCCCATGAGGAAATCAATCCGGGCCACTTCATCGCGAAGAGCGCCTGAATAACAACTAGAACCGCAACAACCATCTGAAGAGGAACAGGTAGATGACAATAATCAAGAAGGGGATGACGACAACGTTCGTCGCACTTGCCATGGCCGCCACGGCCTTTACCGCCGCACCGGCTCTTGCCGCCGGCAAGATGACCATTTCCAGCCCGCAGGATCCGGGCAGCTGGGATCCAATCGACACCTTCCTCGTGCAATGGGCGGCTGTCGCCACCAACATCTTCGACGGCCTGACCTATCGCGGCCCGGACCTGAAGGTTGTGCCCGGCCTTGCCGAATCCTGGGAAGAGCTGGATGAAGGCAAGCGCATCCGCTTCAAGCTGCGCCAGAACGTCAAGTTCCACAATGGCGAGCCCTTCAACGCCGCCGCCGTCAAGTTCACCTTCGAGCGCCTTCTCGGCGAACAGGGTGCCAAGGGCCCGCAGCGCTCCAACTATGTCGCCATCGAAAGTGTCGATGTCATCGACGACTACACCGTCGACATGAAGCTGAAGGCGCCCGATCCGGTGCTGCTGACCAAGCTTGCCGGTTATGGCGGCATGATCGTTCCGCCTGCCTATATCAAGGAAAAGGGCGAGGACAATTTCAACCTCAACCCTGTCGGCACCGGTGCGTTCAAATTCGTTTCCTACGCGCCGAAGACCAACATCAAGCTGGAAGCCAACCCGGATTACTGGGGCGGTGCGCCAAAGCTTTCCGAACTGGAATACCGCTTCATCGCCGAGCCGGCGACCGCCGTTGCCGAACTGCAGGCCGGCCGCGTCGATCTCGTCATTCCGCCCACCATCCCGATCGGCATGATCCCGGTTATCGAGGGCGATTCCAAGCTTGAAATCGTCAGCGTGCCCGGCCCGACGGTCGATGCGCTGCGTTTCAACACCCGTGACGGCATCACCGCCGATCCGAAGGTGCGCAAGGCCATCATCATGGCCGTCGACCGCGGCACCATCGTCAAGTCGATCCTTGCCGGCCAGGCATCGGAGATCGCGAGCTTCCAGAGCGCGCTGTCCTTCGGTTACGATCCGGAGCTGAAGCCGCTGCCTTACGATCCCGAAGGTGCGAAAAAGCTGCTCGCGGAAGCCGGCGTCAAGCCGGGTGCTGCGCTGCAGATCGATATCCGCGGCAATGACGCGACGATGAACGAGGTGGCGCAGGTCATTTCCAGCTACCTCTCCATGGTCGGCGTCACCGCCACCATCAAGCCCTATGAAACCAACGTGCTGCTGAACGACATCATCCCGCAGGGCAAGACCGGCGCGATGTTCCAGCAGAAATGGGGCGGCTGGACCTTCGATTACGATAACACGGCCTATTCCATGTACCACTCGGGTGAAAAGTGGAACCCCTATGACAAGGACGAGAAGCTGGACAAGCTGCTGGAATCCCAGCGTCCGCTGACCGACCGTGCCGAGCGCGAAAAAATCCTCAAGGAAATCGGCAGCTATACCGCCGAACGCGCGCTGGAAATCCCGCTTTACAACACCAATGCCATTTACGGCATCAACAAGCGGGTCAAGGGTTTCGTCGCGCCGCCGGATAACCGCCTGAAGCTTACCGACGTGACCGTCGAATAAGCGGGTTGATCCTCTGACACGCCGCCTTGTCCGCCTCTCGCGGGCAAGGCGGGATTTCTCTTCCCCCGTTTCCTCGCAAGGTAAAAAACGTGGCCGGTTTCCTCATCAAGCGATTGCTACAGGCGATTTTTGTCGTCATAGCCATCACCCTTCTCGTTTCTTTCGCCATTCGCCTTACCGGCGATCCGGCTGTCACCATGTTCCAGGGCGGCGGTAGCATGACGGAAGACGATCTGGCGCGCATCCGCGCGGCGCTGGGCACCGACCGGCCGTTCTTCGTGCAATATTTCAGCTTCCTGAAGGGTCTCGTGACGCTCGATTTCGGCCGCAGCTTCACCGGCAGCACACCGGTCTCGCGCCTGATTGCCGATGCCCTGCCCGCCACGCTTTTGCTCGCCTTCATCTCCATGGCGGTGTCCATCGCGCTTTCCATCCCGCTCGGCATCAAAGCGGCGATCTCGCGCGGCAAGACGGCCGATCAGGTGATCCGCATCTTCTCGCTCGTCGGCCTGTCCTTCCCGAATTTCTGGCTGGCCACCATGCTGGTGCTGCTGTTCTCCATCACGCTCGGCTGGCTGCCGCCAAGCGGCATGGGCGGCTTTGCAAGCTACATCATGCCATCAGTCACCATGGGCGTGATCCTGACAGCCACCAATGTGCGTCTGGTGCGCACGGCCATGCTCGATACGCTGCGCTCGCAATATGTCATGGTGGCGCGCGCCAAGGGTCTGAGCGAAAGCAAGGTTCTCTACAAACACGCGCTGCGCAACTGCGCCATTCCGCTCATCACCTATTTCGGCCTGCAATTCGGCGGGCTTCTCGGCGGTATCGTCGTCATTGAGCGTGTCTTCAACTGGCCGGGCCTCGGCACGCTTGCCTTCGATGCGGTGGGCGCGCGCGATTATCCCGTGCTTCAGGCCGTCATCACCGTGCTGTCGCTGATGATCGTCGGCATCAACCTTCTGGTCGATATCGCCTATGGGCTTGTCGATCCGCGCATCCGCACGGAGTAAGTGACGATGGCTGCCAAAACCTCGCGCCTGTCGCGCTTCACCAATCTCGAATTCATCCTCGGTGCGTCGCTCACGGCAGTCATCTGCCTTGCGGTCGTGTTTTCCGACGTGCTGTTTCCCGGCGGCGCGGACAAGATCGACCTGATGGCGCGCCTTGCGAAACCCTTTGCCAACGCCGCCCATCCGCTCGGCACCGATCCGCTCGGCCGTGACGTGCTTGCCCGTGTCGTCGCCGGCGGCAAGATCTCGCTGCTGGTCGGCTTCACCTCGGTCATCGGCGCGGTCATCTTCGGCGTCGCGGTCGGGCTGGTCGCCGGTTATTATCGCGGTTTCTGGGATATGCTGGTCATGCGCTTTGCCGATATCCAGCTCGCCATGCCCTTCATTCTGCTTGCCATCACCTTCATCGCCATTGTCGGCGGCAGCCTCACCAACACCATCATCCTCCTGATCGTCTCGCAATGGGTGCAATATGCCCGTCTCGTGCGCGGCTCGGTGCTGACGCTGCGGGAGCGGGAATTCATTCTCTCCGCCCGCGCCATCGGCGTGAAGGACTGGCGCATCATTCTCCAGCACCTGCTGCCGAACCTTATCGGCCCTGTCATCGTGCTGATGACGCTCAATGTCGCCAACAATATCCTCTTGGAAAGCAGCCTCACCTTCCTCGGCCTCGGCGTCGATCCGACAATTCCGAGTTGGGGCGGCATGCTGGCGGATGGCCGCACCTATCTGCAGACGGCATGGTGGGTCAGCGTTTTCCCCGGCCTCGCCATTCTGCTCACCGTGCTTGGCCTCAACCTTCTCGGCGACTGGCTGCGCGACAGCCTCGATCCCACCGGCAGAACCTCGAGGTAACAACGATGAGCCAGATTTTCGACCAGACCTTCGAGCGCACTCTGGATGCTCTCGTCGCCACTGCCGAGCCCGGCCAGTCCTTCGAAGCATGGACCTTCGATGACGCCAAAAGCCGTCGCGATGCCGAAAACAGGCTGAAGAAAAAAGGCGTCAGCGCCCGCATCCGAAGCGCCTACAAGCCGCTCCTCTTCACCTTTCTGGAAGAGATCAATCTGGATGGCGTCGACACCATCGAGGTGCGTTACCCGGTGCATGCCAATGCACCGGCCAACCGCTTCCGACTGGAAGCCTATCCGCTGGCGGCTCTGGTGGGCGATACGAAGATCGACTTCATCGCCCGCGAGGACGACGGGTTCCATTATGATGTTACGCTGAGCCGCAACGGCAAGAAGGAAACCCTGAAGGTTCTGGCCCCAAACCGGGTTCACACCGATATCGTCGGCGAAACCAATGTCTCGCCAACCGGCTGGTTCCGGCTTGCGGGCGACACGGCCGGCAAGCGGCTGGAAACGGATTACGAGCGGCTTTTCGAAGCGGCGATCAATGCCGTCGCCAACCACGGCTGGGGCGATGAAGAACCCTATTTCGAAGAGCTGAACATCCGTGTCGCGCATCCGGCCGAAGATCTGGCGCTTTCCGTCGGCGATGAGGTCATCAGCCTGCGTGAAGCGCTGCATGAGGATTTCTATTTCTCGCTGCTGGAATTCTTCCAGAAAAAGTCCGGCCGGCCGCTGGGTGACCGGGGCCTGAAGCCCGGCCAGATCGTACCGGAAATCGTGAAAAGCCCGGGCGAAATCTCCCTCCGTATCGAGACCCGCGCGCTCACCACCGCCTTCCTCGATGACGGCGAGCAGCGGATCGATGAAGCCCGCGAACCGGTCGCCGCAGGCCAGCTCGCGACGCTACTGACAGAGATCGGCGGCGAGGCCTTCGAGGCCCGCTCCCGCTCCGGTCGCATTCTTGCCGCCCGTTACGTGGCAGGCAGCGATGCCGCCGTCATGATCAGCGGCGGTCAGCACCCCAACGAGACGACAGGCATCGTTGGCGCCATCCGCGCCGCCCGTAGGCTCGCGGAGCGCAAGGGCGCGCATTTCACCATTTCGCCGCTGGAAAACCCCGACGGTTACGCCCTGCACCAGCGCCTGCGCGTCGATAATCCGCGCCACATGCACCACGCCGCACGCTACACGGCGCTTGGCGATGATCTCGAATATCGCACGCTGGAAAATTCCGGCAGGCATATCAACGAGAAGGAAATCCGCTTCAAGGCGCAGGAGATGAGCGGCGCCAGCCTGCATGTGAACCTGCACGGTTATCCCTCGCATGAATGGACCCGGCCACTATCAGGTTATGTGCCGCGCAATTTCGCCATGTGGACGCTGCCGAAGGGCTTCTTCCTCATCATCCGCCACCATGCGGACTGGGAAAGCCAGGCGGAGGCCCTGCTCGACCGGGTGACCCGCCATCTTGGCGCCATTCCCGGCCTGCTCGATTACAACAACCGCCAGATCGCACTTTACGAGACCCATGCCGGCGAAACCGGTTTCCGCATCATCAACGGCTTTCCGTGCCTGTCCTCCATCGACGACCGCCACACCGTGCCGATGACGCTGATCACCGAATATCCCGATGAAACGATCTATGGCGACGATTTCATCACCGGCCACACGGCACAGATGGAAACGGTTCTCTCCGCCTATGAGGCGTGGCAGGAGATTCTGTCGCCGCAAGTCGCCTGATATCGCGCTCGGAAACGACCAGGCTGGCGCGCCCGCCTTTGGGCGCGCTGTCAGCCCGGCGAATCTGTGAAAAGACGCAACATTCGACAAACCGTCTCCTGTAAGATCGGGCTCACACGCGACAACAAGTCAAACCCGATCAAGCGTTGAGCGGAGCGGTTTTGCATGATGCGGGCGTGAACCACAGGAGACCCCATGCCCGCTCTGGACAAGCTTATCTGGCAGATCGAAAGCGACCTGCATAAAAACCTGACATTGACGGTCCTGTCTGACCGCTGCGCGATCAGCACACATCACATGTGCCGGTTGTTCCAGCTTTCCACCGGCCTGTCGATCATGTCCTATGTCCGGGCGCGCCGGCTTTCCGAGGCGGCCAGAACCATCGCGCAGTGCGATGCTGACATCCTCACCGTCGCGCTTGGTGCGGGATACGGGTCCCATGAGGCGTTCACACGAGCCTTTGCGAATTATTTCAACACATTACCGAGCATTGTTCGCAAGGCCCGATCAACCTCATCCCTTGATCTCATGGAGCCAATCACAATGAAGAAAGACATGTTCATCGACCTCCAGCCGCCGGAAATTCGCCGCGCCGACGCCTTTATGGTGGTCGGCCTCAGCACCGCCTGCTCACTGGAGAACAACGGCGCCATTCCAGCGCTGTGGCAGGCCTTCAACCTTCGCGAAAGCGAAGTCGAGGCAGCCGTGGCCGGAGCCGCTTACGGCGTCTGCAGCGTTGCCGACGCCGCCGGCAACTGCAAATATCTTGCCGGCGTGAAGGCGCTCAGGAAAACACCGGGCATGGACCATATCGAGGTGCCCGCGCAATCCTATACGGTTTTTGTCCATAACGGCCACGTCTCGGATCTTCCGAGAACAGCCTATACGATCTGGAACAAGGCGCTGCCCGATGCCGGGCTGAAGACCGCGCCCTCTCCCGATTTCGAGCTTTATGACCGGCGCTTCGATCCGCAGACCGGGCGGGGAATCGTCGAAATCTGGGTTCCAGTCATCGCCTGAAGCACGGACACATGAAAGCGTATGCTCCAGCCGGGCGCTGGGGCATACGTTCAACAAAAAACAGAATGAGGCTGCCCTATTTCGCCGTCATGGCGGCGGCAGGCTTCTGGTCCCGCTGCTTCTTCAACAGCTTTTTGCCCCTGTCGAGAATATGCAGGTTCGCGGCATCCAGCTTGTTATAGGCCGCCTGAATGATATCGATATCGGCGACGTGCCCGATCGCGGCAAGCTTGTACATGACGTCTCCGACGGCGACGTCGATGGTCGGCGCGGATGTGGACGCGGCGCCCTTTACGGCGGCCTGCATGTCGTCCACGCTTCCGCCCATGGCCTGATAGAGCGTGAGCGCCTTGCGCAGGAACGCCTCACGACGCTCGATCCTGTTGTTGAGCATCTTATCTCCAGCGCGATTCCGCATCAGCTCAACAGCTTTATTTTGATATTCGCCCATCAAGACACCAAATAAAGATCCAAAATATGCTTCGCGAGACTACGAACAATCCCCTTAGAACTGGTTAAGGCATTGGTTTCGTCTTCACATTCTCACTATCCCGTGTTGAGTTTGCGCGAAACTGTTCTCACCCCAAAATACGGCCTTCGGGCTGTTGCAGTGCCTGCCGTCATTCAGGCCCCGAGCCAGCATGACGGCAGCAGCGGATGCGAAGGCAAGGAACCCTCAAATCGCGTTACATGGCGACGCATCCGCAGACGGAACGATAAACTGCGCCATTGATAACCGTCAGGTTATCTATTACCCCCCTTATTTCATTTTACTTTGGCCATCTCAGTCATCAATCTGACAGCTTGGATCGGTGGATGGGAGCCACGGATCAATTGGGAGGAAGTTATGAAACTACGGATCACCGCCGCCATCGCGGCCATTTGTTTTAGTTCCGTTGCCTATGCCGATACGATCAAGGTGGGCGTGGTCGGTCCGTTCTCCGGCCCCTTCGCGCTGCAGGGCAAGAACTTCAAGGCCGGCATAGACGCCTGGTTTGCGCTTCACGGCAACAAGATCGGCAACGACACGGTCGAAGTCGTTTATCGCGATGTGCCGCAGGCCGATCCGGCGCAGTCCAAGGCGCTGGCGCAGGAACTGGTGGTCAAGGAAGGCGTGCAATATCTCGCCGGCTTCTATTTCACCCCCGACGCCATGGCCGTTACGCCGCTTCTGAAGCAGGGCAATGTGCCGATGGTCATCATGAATGCCGCGACATCGGCCATCGTGACCAAGAGCCCCTATGTGGTGCGCACTTCATTTACCACCTGGCAGACCTCCACCCCCATCGCCAAAGTGGCGTTTGATGGCGGCGTGAAGAAGGTCATTTCGCTGGTCAGCGATTACGGCCCGGGCGTCGATGCCGAAAATGCCTTCAAGGCCGCCTTTACGGCCGCTGGCGGCGAGGTGGTGGAAACCATCCGCATGCCGCTTTCCACCAATGATTTCAGCCCGATCATGCAGCGCGTGAAGGATTCCGGCGCTCAAGGCGTCTTCGCTTTCCTGCCGTCTGGCCCGACGACGCTCGGTTTCGTCAAGGCCTTCAACGATAACGGCCTGAAATCTTCAGGCGTCAAGCTCTTCGCACCGGGTGATCTGACGCAGGAATCCGACCTGCCGGCGCTTGGCGAAGCCGCACTCGGCATGCAGACGACGTTCCATTACGCCGTCTCGCATGATTCGCCTGAAAACAAGACCTTCGTGGAAGCCGCCACCAAGGCGATCGGCAATCCGAAGGAACTGTCCTTCCCTTCCGTCGGCGCCTTTGACGGCATGTATGTCATCAGCAAGATGATCGAGGCCACCGGCGGCAAACAGGATGCGGAAAAGGCTGTCGATGCGGTGAAAGGTCTTTCCTGGACAAGCCCGCGCGGCCCTGTCAGCATCGATCCGGAAAGCCGCCACATCACGCAGAACATCTATCTGCGCGAAGTGGCGAAGGCCGATGACGGCGCCTATTACAACAAGGAAGTCCAGACCTTCGAAAAACAGGGCGATCCGGGCCTCGCCGCCGCGAAGTAAAGGACAGCTTTGACGACGTTGTCGGGCCGCCAATAGCGGCCCGTCTCCGGCCCGGATGGGCATTGCAGCACCGGGAGGAGTTTTTCAACATGCAGACGGTCTTCAGCATCCTCATCGATGCGCTTGCCTATGGCATGGTCCTGTTCATCATCTCCATCGGCCTCTCGGTCACGATGGGGTTGATGCGGGTGGTCAATCTGGCGCATGGCGCCTTCGCCATGATCGGCGGTTATCTCGCCTCTTATGCCGCCCACGGCCTCGGTCTCGGTTATGCCGTGGCGATCATCGTCGCCATTGTCGGCACCATCGTCATCGCCATTCCGCTCGAACGTTTCCTCTACCGCCGCATCTATGGCGCGCCGGAGCTGACACAGGTGCTGATGACCATAGGCATCACCTTCTGCATCATCGGTATCGCCAATTTCGTTTTCGGCCCGACGCTGAAGACCATCCCGCTGCCGCAGCAGCTGGCCGGCCCCACCGATCTCGGTTTCCGCACCATTGCCACGCACCGTATCTTCGCCATTGCCTGTGGGCTGGCCGTGGCGGGCGCATTGTGGTTCACCTTCGAAAAGACCGCCTTCGGCATCAAGCTGCGCGCGGCCGTCGATAATGCCGCCATGGCGGCCGCACTCGGCGTGCGCACCGAAATCATCTATGCCGTCAGCTTCGCCATCGCCGTCGGCCTTGCCGCCATGGGCGGTGTCATCGGTGCGGAACTGCTGCCGGTCGAACCCTATTATGCGCTGCGCTACATGGTCACCTTCCTGGTGGTGGTCTCGGTCGGCGGTGCGGGCTCCATTCCCGGCGCACTGATCGCCTGTCTGCTGCTCGGCGCGATCGATACGACCGGACGGTATCTTGCCCCCGAATATGGCGAATTCTTCTTTTACCTGGCGGTCATCGTGATCATCACGCTGTTCCCGCGCGGCCTTCTCGGAAGGGCGAAATGAGATGGCGGTGCTCATGAACGACGTGACTGAAACGGCAGAAATCCCGAAGACGCGTTCGCCGCTGCGCGCGCTCGCAGGGCCGCTCCTCATCATTGCCGCCGCTGTCGTCGGTTATTATCTGTTTCCGGATAATCTGGCGCTTCTGACCCGTATCATCGCCATTGCGCTTCTGGTGCTGTCGATCGATCTCGTCACCGGCTATTGCGGTGTCGCGACACTTGGCCATGCCGCGCTCTTCGGCGCGGGCGCCTATGCCGCCGGCATTGCCGCCGCCCATTTCGAGATCACCGATCCGCTGCTGATGACCGCCATCGGCGCGGCGGCGGGCGGTGTGGCCGGGCTGGTCTCCGGCACCGTTCTGCTGCGCGCCCACGGCCTGCCGCAGCTCGTTCTCTCCATCGCCGTCATCCACCTGTTCCACGAGGCCGCCAACAAGGCATCCGGCTGGACCGGCGGCAGCGACGGGCTATCGGGCGTCTCCCCCGACGCCCTGTTCGGCACTTTCGAATTCGATCTTTTCGGCCGCACCGCCTATATCTATGGCGTCTGTCTGCTGCTCCTCGTCTTCCTCGCCCTCAAGGTGGTGGTCAATTCGCCCTTCGGCATGTTGTGCCGCGGCGTCAAGCAGGACAGCATCCGCATCCAGGCCATGGGCGGTTCGGTCAACGGCACTATTTTGAAGATGTTCGTCATATCAGGCATCGTGGCAGGCATTGGCGGCGCGCTGAACGCCATCTCCACCCAGGTCGTCGGTCTCGACAGCCTCAGCTTCACACTCTCTGCCGAAGGGCTGGTCATGCTGGTGCTCGGCGGCGCGGGCTCGCTTTACGGCGCGCTGATCGGCACCGTCACCTTCATGTGGTTCGAGGATGTGGTTTCCGCCGCCAATCCGTTCCACTGGCTCACCATTGTCGGCCTGCTGCTGATCGCCGTCGTGCTTTTTGCGCCGCGCGGGCTTTATGGCGCGGGTGAACAGATCATCACACGCCTGCTGGGAGGTCGCAAATGAGCGCCATTTTCGAAGTCTCCGGCCTGCAGAAGAATTTCGGCGGCCTCGTCGTCACCAATAATGTGTCGCTGTCGCTTTCGCCGGGGGACCGCACGGTGCTGATCGGCCCCAATGGCGCCGGCAAGACAACCTTCGTCAATCTCGTCACCGGCAACCTCAAGCCCTCGGCCGGCACAGTACGCATCGCCGGTGAGGACGTGACCGGCCTCAGTTCCAGCCAGCGGGTGAAGCGCGGCCTCGTCCGTTCCTTCCAGGTCACCCGGCTGTTTCAGGACATGACGCCGGAGGAACATGTGGCCCTCGCTATTCTCCAGCGTGAAGGCAAGACGGGCCGGATCTTCGGCCGATACCGCGCCATGCCCTCGGTGATGAGCGAAGCACGTGACATTCTCGGCACGCTGGGCCTCCTTGGCCTTGCCGAAACCCGGGTTCGCGAAATCGCCTATGGTCAGCAGCGGCTGATCGAGATCGCGCTCGCCATGGCGCTCCGCCCGAAAATCCTGCTGCTGGACGAACCGGCCGCCGGCGTGCCTTCCACGGAAACGGCGCGCATCGAACAGGCGCTCGACCGGCTGCCGGCCGACCTCGCCATCCTGATGATCGAACACGACATGGATCTGGTCTTCCGTTTCGCCAAACGTGTGGTGGTGCTCGCCGCAGGCGCGGTGATCTTCGACGGTTCGCCTGAAGACGTCACCAGCAATGCGGAAGTCCGCCAAGCCTATCTGGGAAGTTACGCCGATGCCCGCAGCGCCGCTTGAAATCACCAACCTCACCGCCGGTTACGGCCCGACAAGGGTCATCGAGGGCCTGTCGCTTTCCGTGCCATCGGGCTCGCGTTTTGCCGTACTGGGCCGCAACGGCGTAGGCAAGACCAGCCTCTTCGCCACGCTGGCCGGCCAGACGAAACGATTTGCAGGCGACATCCGCCTCGGCGGACAGGACATCGCCACCCTGCCGAGCGCTGCCCGCGCCAAAGCCGGTCTCGGTTACGTGCCGCAGACGCGGGATGTCTTCCCCACACTGACCGTTGAGGAAAACCTCTTCGTCGGCCTCAAAGGCAGGTCGAAATCGGCCATCGAGGAAGCCTACACGCTGTTTCCACGCCTGAAGGAGCGCCGCCGCAATCTCGGCTCGCAACTTTCCGGCGGCGAGCAGCAGATGCTCTCCACCGCACGCACCATTCTCGGCCAGCCGCGCGTGCTGCTGCTCGATGAACCACTCGAAGGCCTCGCCCCCGTCATCTGCGAAGAACTGATGGCGGCCTTCTCAAAACTCGCCCAATCCGGCGAAATGACCATTCTTCTTGTCGAACAGCGTATCCAGATGGCCATCGACTTCGCCGACCACGCCATCATCATGGAACGCGGACGCATCGTCTGGGAAGGGCCATCCAGCGAACTGGTGGAGAACCCTGGTATTATCGATACGCATCTTGGGGTTGGCGGGTTGCACTAACCCAACGCATCGCCGTTGCGCGTTCATATATACAATCTCCGTCATACCGGCCTTGAGCCGGTATCCAGCCACCCCAAGTCCTTGGGGTGAAAAGACTCTTCGCGTCGCGCAGACGCGCGCCGGCTGGATTCCGGCTCAAGGCCGGAATGACGGACGCTGACCGATCACACAAAGCGCCCACCGCCCATTTCCCCGCCCCTTAAAAAACCCAATGGAATAAAAATTCCACTGCAGTTAAAGTGCACACGATTTCAGTCTGCACAAAGGAACGACAATGACGGCAATCGAGGCGCCAGACTCCGTAAAGGCTTTTGAGGAGCGGCTGCTCCAGGTCGCGGAGGGTTTGCCGAAACGATTGCGGCAATGCGCCGATTATGTCGCTTCCAATCAGGATCGCATCGCCGTTTCCACCGTCGCCGAAATGGCCGAAGGCGCCGGCGTGCAGCCTTCAGCCTTCATGCGCTTCTGCCAGATCATGGGTTTTTCCGGTTTTTCGGAAATGCAGCGCCTGTTCCGTGATTCCTATGTCGGCGGCTGGCCGGATTATGCCACGCGGCTCGACCATCTGCGTGAGAAAGGCGATGAAAGCGCCTCCGGCCTGCTTGCGGAATTCGTAGAGGCCGGCCGTTCCTCTTTGGAAATGCTGCTGAAATCGGTCGATACGCGGCAGCTTGACGAGGCGGTTGCAGCGCTGGCAAAGGCGCGCACCGTGCATATCATCGGTTTGCGGCGCTCTTTCCCCATCGCCAGCTATCTGGCCTACGCCTTTGAGAAGATGAAGGTGCCGGCGGTTCTGCACAGCGCCGTCGGCGGGCTTGGCAATATCAGCGCCATTTCCCGCGACGACGCCCTGATCGCGATCACCTTTTCCCCCTATTCCGCGGAAACGCTGGAACTGGCGGAGAACGCCCGCGCCAACGGCATTCCGGTCGTGGCGCTTTCGGATTCCGCCGTCAATCCGCTCCGGAAGTCGGGCGCAACGCTGCTGACCGTCACGGAGATCGATTTCGGCGCGTTCCGCTCGCTTTCCGCCACGCTCTGTCTCGCCATCACGCTGGCGGTTGCTGTGGGAACACGCAAGACGGCCTGAATATTTTTATTGAAAACGGGAAAAATAGAATTTATGATCCAAATCCATGAAACGGGCGTTCCATAATCGTCCGTCTCGTGACGGGATATGTGAGCGGAGGAGGCTCACCGAAACGGGATGGAGATAGGTGGCGGCATGATTGCCTGATCCGCCCGACACCATGAGGCACACCGCGCAAAAGCGCGGTGCTAAGGAGGAAGCTTTTGAAAAAACTTGATCTTATCACGATCGGGCGCTCGTCTGTCGATCTGTACGGCTCGCAGGTCGGCGGCCGTCTGGAGGACATGGCCTCCTTTGCCAAATATATCGGCGGCTCTCCCACCAATATCGCCGCTGGCGCTGCGCGCCTGGGGCTCAACAGCGCCGTCATCACCCGTGTCGGCGACGAGCATATGGGCCGCTTCATCCGCGAACAGCTGGTGCGTGAAGGCGTCGACGTGCGCGGCGTGAAGACGGACCCGGAGCGGCTGACCGCGCTGGTGCTGCTCGGCATTCGCGACCAGAACCAGTTTCCGCTGATCTTCTATCGTGAAAACTGTGCCGACATGGCGCTCAGCGAAGACGATATCGATCCCGCTTTCATCGCCGAGGCAGGCTGCATCTGCGCCACCGGCACGCATCTGTCGCATCCGAAAACGGAAGCGGCCGTGCTGAAAGCACTGAAATTCGCCCGCGAAAATGGCGCAAAGACCGCGCTCGATATCGATTACCGCCCCAATCTCTGGGGTGTGGCCGGCCATGGCGATGGCGAAAGCCGTTTCGTGGAATCGCAGAAGGTTACCGCCAAGCTGCAATCCACCCTGCATCTGTTCGACCTGATCGTCGGCACGGAAGAGGAATTCCACATCGCGGGCGGCTCCACCGATACGCTCACGGCACTCAACGCCGTGCGCAAGGTCTCGAATGCGACGCTGGTGTGCAAGCGCGGACCGATGGGCGCCGTCGTCTTCACCGGCGCTATTCCCGATAGCCTCGATGATGGCGAGACGGGCGAAGGTTTCCCGATCGAGGTCTTCAACGTTCTGGGTGCGGGTGACGGTTTCATGGCCGGGCTGTTCCGCGGCTGGCTGCGCGGCGAAGACTGGCCGACGACGTTGAAATACGCCAATGCCTGCGGCGCTTTCGCCGTCTCCCGCCATGGCTGCACCCCGGCCTATCCGAGCTGGGAAGAACTGCAATATTTCTTCAAGGCCGGCATTCGCAACAGGGCGCTGCGCAAGGACGAGGCGCTGGAGCAGGTACACTGGTCCACCAATCGCAAGGGCGACTGGGAGACGATGCGCGTCTTCGCCTTCGACCATCGCATGCAGCTGGAGGCCATCGCCGACGAGCTTGGCGTCAAGCACGAGCAGATCGGCGCCTTCAAGAAGCTCTGCCTTCAGGCAGCGCAGAAAGTTTCCGGTGGCGAGGCGGGTTATGGCATTCTCTGCGATGGCCGCCTTGGCCGCGATGCGCTGTTTGCCGCCAGCGGCTCCGGCCTGTGGATTGGCCGTCCGGTGGAATGGCCGGGCTCGCGCCCGCTGACGCTGGAACCGGATCTCGGCAAGGATTTTGGTGGACTTTCCGAATGGCCGCTTGAAAACGTCGTCAAGGTTCTGTGTTTCTATCACCCCGATGACACCGAGGAGATGCGCAGCGCGCAGGAAGAGACCGTGATGCGCCTGTTCGAGGCGGCGCGTCGCAACCGGCTGGAAATGCTGCTGGAGGTCATCCCCTCCAAGGTTGGCCCGACCGACGATTTGACCGCCGCCAGCATCATCGAGCGCTTTTACGAGATCGGCGTTTACCCCGACTGGTGGAAGCTGGAACCGATGAAGACCCGCGCGGCATGGAAGAACGCCTGCGACGCCGTGCATCGCAACGATCCTTACGTGCGGGGCATCGTCGTTCTCGGTCTCGACGCACCGCAAAGCGAGCTGGAAGAAAGCTTCCGCCTTGCCGCCGGTTTCGATCTGGTCAAAGGTTTCGCCGTTGGCCGCACGATATTTGCCGACGCCGCCCGCGGCTGGCTTTCCGGCAAGATGACCGACGAGGATGCGGTCAGGGATATGGCGCAGCGTTACACCAGCCTGTGCCGTATTTGGGATGAGGCGCGCGCCAAAAAGGGAGAGGCAGCGTGAAGACAATCAGATTGACGGCTGCGCAGGCCATGGTTCGTTACCTGGCAGCGCAGATGAATGAACATGGCGAAACCTATATCGCCGGCATGTGGGCCATTTTCGGCCATGGCAATGTCGCCGGCATCGGCGAAGCGCTTTATGGCATCAGGGACGAACTGCCGACCTATCGCGGCCAGAACGAGCAATCCATGGCGCATGCAGCCATTGCCTACACCAAGCAGCTGCGCCGCCGCCGCGCCATGGCGGTCACCTCCTCCATCGGCCCGGGTGCGGCAAACATGGTGACGGCGGCAGCGCTTGCGCATGTCAACCGCCTGCCGGTTCTCTTGATCCCCGGCGATGTCTTCGCCAATCGCGGCCCCGACCCCGTGCTGCAGCAGCTCGAGGATTTCGGCGACGGCACCATGACGGTGAATGACTGCTTCCGTCCGGTCAGCCGTTATTTCGACCGCATCATGCGGCCGGAACAGTTGCTGACAGCCCTGCCCCGCGCCATGCGCACCATGACGGACCCGGCCGACTGCGGCCCCGTCACGCTGGCCTTCTGCCAGGATGTGCAGGCGGAAGCCTATGATTACCCTGAAAGTTTCTTCGAAAAGCGGGTCTGGCGCCAGCGCCGTCCTGAGCCGGATGTCGTGGAATTCGAAGAGGCAGTCGCCGCCCTGAAGGCGGCGAAAAACCCCATCATCGTTGCCGGCGGCGGCGTGCATTTTGCCGGCGCAACGGAGACCCTGAAACGCTTTGCCGAAACCCACTCCATTCCCGTCGTTGAAACGCAGGCCGGCAAATCGGCGATTGCGTGGGACCATGATCTCAATTTCGGCCCGGTCGGCGTCACCGGTGCGGAAAGCGCCAATATCATCAGCGAGAAGGCCGATCTCGTCTTCGGCGTCGGCACGCGTTTTCAGGATTTCACCACCGGTTCCTGGGCGCTGTTCAAGAACCCCAACCGCAAGATCCTGGCGCTCAACGTTCAGCCCTATGACAGCGCCAAGCACGATGCGATCAGCCTGACGGCGGATGCGAGAATCGGGCTTGAAAAGCTCTCCGCCGCCCTCGGCAGCCACCGTTTTGCAGCGCCGGATGCCCGCCTCAAGGCGGCATGGTTCGAAAAGGCCGATGCCGATACGGCAGCGCCGGGCGAGGACAACGCCAACAGCCTGCCCACCGACATGCAGGTGATCGGCGCGGTACAGCGCCAGTCGCGTGACAACACCGTCGTCATGTGCGCGGCCGGCACCATGCCGGGCGAGCTTCACCAGCTGTGGAAATCCAAGCTGCCGCTCTCCTATCACATGGAATACGGCTTCTCCTGCATGGGTTATGAGGTGGCCGGCGGCCTCGGCATCAAGATGGCGGAACCGGACCGGGACGTGATCGTCATGGTCGGCGACGGCTCCTACATGATGATGAATTCCGAGCTTGCGACATCGGTTGCCATGGGCGTGAAGATCACGCTCGTCATTACCGACAACAGGGGTTACGGCTGCATCAACCGACTGCAGATGGAAACCGGCGGCGCGGAGTTCAACAATCTCTACGCCCACACCAACGTCAACCCGATCGCTATCGATTTCGTGGCCCATGCCGGCTCGATGGGTGCGGATTCGCGCAAGGTCTCCACCATCGCCGAACTGGAAGCGGCGCTTGCCGCCGCCCGCGCCTCCACCCGCACCACCGTCATTGTCATCGATACCGATCCTTACCCGACGCCGCGCGCCGGCGGTCACTGGTGGGATGTCGCGGTGCCTGAAACCTCCGAGCGCACTGAGGTTGCCGATGCGCGCGCCCGTTATGAAAACCATGTCAAGGAAAGACAGTAAGATGATCCGTTACGGAACCAACCCGATTGCCTGGTCCAACGACGACGACCGCACGCTGGGTGCGCATATCAGCCTCGAACAGTGCCTTGATGAAACCGCCAAGATCGGCTTCGACGGCATCGAAAAGGGCCACAAATTTCCGACCGACCCGGAAGGCCTGAAGGGCGTGCTTTCGCCGCGTGGCCTTTCCTTCGTCTCCGGCTGGCATTCGCTGAACCTTCTGACCGACGACATCGAATCCGAAAAGAAGGCGATGCAGCCGGCGCTTGATCTCTTGAAGGCCATGGGCTCGAAGGTCATCATCGTCTGCGAAACCTCCAACGCCATCCACGGCGATGACGGGAAGGCGCTGGTCGACCGTCCGCGCCTTGCGGCCGAGGACTGGGCGTCGTTCGGTGCCGGTGTCGAAGCGCTGGCCGCCTTTGCCGCCGAACAGGGCATCACCCTCGTTTATCACCACCACATGGGAACGGTGGTGGAGAGCGAAGAGGAGATCGACCTGTTGATGAAACACACGGGGCCGAAGACTCACCTGCTGCTCGATACCGGCCATTGCCTGTTCGGCGGCGGCGATCCCGTCCGCGTCGCGCAGAAATACATGGGTCGCGTTGGCCATATCCATGCCAAGAACGTGCGCCCCGCCATTGCCGATCAGGTACGGGGCGAGCGGCTCTCCTTCCTCGAAGGCGTTCGCCGCGGCGTGTTCACGGTGCCCGGCGACAGCGAGGGCGGCGTGAATTTTCCGCCGGTGCTGAAAGTGGCGGCCGAACATAATTACAGCGGCTGGCTGGTGATCGAAGCCGAGCAGGATCCTGATGTGCGTAATCCGTTCGAGTATCAGAGCCTCGGGCTGAAATCGCTGAAGGCTTTTGCGCGTGAGGCGGGGCTGGACAAGGCTCAGGCTGCTTGAACTGAACCGTTAGCGGGCGGCATACCCCGCCCGTCATACCGGCCTTGAGCCGGTATCCAGCCAGCCCAAGTCTTTGGGCTGAAAAGAGTCTTCCCGCCGCGCGGACGCGCGTCGGCTGGATTCCGGCTCAAGGCCGGAATGACGGTGGTACGCGAAACTACCGAATGACATGTTTGTGCTACTCACGAAAAGGAACACCACCATGACCTCACTTCTGCGCAAGCCGGTCGCGACAAGCGGCAAGGTGCACGATATCACGCCCCAAAGCGCGGATTGGGGTTATGTCGGTTTCGGCCTCTACCGCCTGAAGCCGGGCGAGACGGCGGCGGAAAAGACCGGCGATATGGAAGTCATCCTCGTGCTGGTCGAAGGCAAGGCGACGATTTCCGCTGATGGCAAGGACTTCGGCGAACTTGGCGACCGCATGAATGTGTTCGAGCGCAAGCCGCCCCATTGCGTTTATGTTCCCGCCGGCTCCGAATGGTCGCTGACGGCCACGAGTGATTGCACCGTCGGCGTCTGCACCGCACCCGGCGAAAAAGGCAGCCGCGAGGCGCAGCAGATCGGCCCCGCCGGTGTGCAGCTGACCGAACGCGGCAAGGGCGCCAATACGCGTTACATCTTCCCCATCGCCATGGAAGAGCGCGACGTGGCCGACAGCCTGCTGGTAACGGAGGTCTTCACGCCGTCAGGCAACTGGTCGTCCTATCCGCCGCACCGGCATGACGAGGATAACTACCCCGACATGACCTATCTGGAAGAGACCTATTATCACCGGCTGAACCCGGCGCAGGGTTTCGGCTTCCAGCGCGTCTTCACCGAAGACGGCTCGCTGGACGAGACCATGGCGGTTTCGGATGGCGATGTCGTGCTCGTCCCGAAGGGCCATCACCCCTGCGGCGCGCCCTATGGTTACGAGATGTATTATCTGAACGTGATGGCGGGGCCGATGCGCAAATGGCGCTTCAAGAACCACCCGGATCACGACTGGATTTTCAAGCGGGACAATCCGTAAGGCAGGCATATTCCACCGCCGCCTCATCCCTGTGCTTGTCACAGGGATCCAGCCAGCCCAAGTCTTTGGGCTGAAAGGAGTCTTTCCGTCGCGCAGACGCGCGCCGGCTGGATTCCTGTGACAAGCACAGGAATGAGGGCGCGCGCGGAGGTACGTTTCGAGACTGTCTTGGAGCAAAACAAACGCATCCAAAGAATTGATTTCATTATAAAACTCTCGGGAGGAGAATACCATGGCCGCTCTTGGCGTGGGCCTTATCGGCACGGGTTACATGGGCAAATGCCACGCACTCGCGTGGAACAATGTCACCAGCGTCTTCGGCGATGTGGAGCGCCCGCGCCTCGTGACGCTGGCGGAAGTCAATCCCGAACTGGCAGCAAAAAAGGCGGCCGAGTTCGGTTTTGCCCGCTCGACCGGCAACTGGCGCGATCTGCTGTCCGATCCCGAGATCGACGTCATCTCGGTCACCACGCCGAATGCGTTCCATCCGGACATGGCGATTGCCGCCCTTGAGGCCGGCAAGCATGTCTGGTGCGAAAAGCCGATGGCGCCCGCCTTTACTGACGCGGTGAAGATGCGCGATGCGGCCCGCCGGTCGGGCAAGGCGGCGGCGATGGGCTACAACTACATCCAGAACCCAATGATCCGCCACATGCGCCGCCTGATCGACGAAGGCGCGATCGGCAAGGTCTACCATGTCCGCGCCGAGATGGATGAGGACTTCATGGCCGATGCCACCCAGCCCTTCTACTGGAAGAGCGAGGCGTCCTCCGGTTACGGCGCGCTGGATGATTTCGCCGTTCACCCGCTGTCGCTGCTTTTTGCCCTGTTCGGCCATGCACAAAGCGCCATCACCGATATGGTGAAACCCTATGAGACCCGCCCGCTTGCCGGCGGCGGCGAGCGCGCCGTCGAGACGCATGATCTTGCCAGCGTTCTCTTGAAGCTTGAGGGCGGCATTTCCGCCGTGCTCATCGCCAACCGCTCCGCCTGGGGCCGCAAGGGCCGCATCGCCATCCAGATTTATGGCTCCACCGGCTCGATCCTGTTCGACCAGGAGCGGATGAACGAGTTCCAGCTCTACACCACGGATGGACGCCCCGAGGAGCAGGGTTTCAGAACCATCCTCGCCGCCCCCCACCACAAGCCCTATGACCGCTTCATCCCCGCCCCCGGCCACGGCCTCGGCTTCAATGATCTGAAGGTGATCGAATGCCGCGAACTGATAGCGGCGATCGAGGGAAAGAAGGCCCATATCATCGATTTCGAGGAAGGGCTGAAGATCGAGCGCAGCATCCACGCCATGGCCCGTTCGTTTGCCGAAGGGCGCTGGGTGACGGCGGAGGAGATTGCGGAATAGGGGTTGGCGTAAAAGCGTCCTAGCTGACGCCGAGCCCTCTCTCCGTTCTCGGACATGACCATTGAACCTTTGCACTCGACGTCATCCTCGAGCTTGACCCGAGGATGACGGATGAGAGGTTGGCGCATTCTTAGAAACCTGGATGGGCTGTCTCCCGCAGCCCATCACAGTATCGCCGGAACCTCACCCCTTCACCGGCGTTTCCGGCACCGGTGTCAGCACCGTGCCATCCTTGAACCAGCCGAGAATGTTGTCGGCCACGAGATCGGCCATCGCATTGCGCGTCGGAACCGAGGCGGAGGCAACATGCGGCAGCAGGGAGACATTCGGCAGCGACAGGAAGGCTTCCGGCACCTTCGGCTCGGCATAGAACACGTCGAGACCGGCAGCCCCCAAAGCACCGCTTTTAAGCGCCTCAAGCAGCGCATCCTCATCGACGCTGGAGCCGCGCCCGACATTGATGAACACGCCCTCAGGCCCAAGCGCCGTCAGGATTTCGGCGTTGATCGCCTTATGCGTTTCCGGCGTACCGGGCACGATGCAGATCAGGATGTCGACAGCTTCCGCCATCTCCTTCAGCGAACCGTAATAGGTATAGGAGAGGCCATCCCGCTTGCTGCGGGTGTGGTAACCGATCTCCACCTTGAAGGGCTCCAGCCGCTTGGCGATTTCCTGGCCGATGCGGCCCATGCCGAACAGGCCAACCTTGCGGCCGCGCAGCGAGAAGGGAGAGAGGGCAAACGGCCCTTCGCCAACCCATTTGCCGTCACGCAGCCAGGTCTCGGCCTGATAGAGCCGGCGCACGGTGTTGATCAACAGCGCAATCGTCGTATCGGCCACCTCGTCGTTCAGCACATCTGGCGTATTCGTCACCACGATGCCGCGCGTGGCGGCATGTTTGGCATCCACGCCATCATAACCCACACCGAAATTGGCGATGATCTCGAGCTTCGGCAGCGCATCGATCCATTTGGCGTTGACGACGCCGGAAACGGCGACGGCATTGATGCGCTCAGCCGCACCCTCAGGCAGAACCGGCTCGGCACCGGCAGGCACTGTCACGATCTCGACCTTGCCTTCGAGGCGCTCGAGAACGCGCGGGTTTATCTTGCCGGGCACGAGAACGACGGCCTTTTTGTCAGACATGAGCGGATATTCCTCCTGATAACATTCCGATAGCCGGAGTGGCTTTCAAGCGAACTGCTCGCCATACCACTCCTCTGGGCGGCGATCTTTTCAAACAACGGCAGCCGTGAAAAGGGCAATAAGGCGATGCTATGGGGGCAGACGGAAGTTTCATGCCGATTTTTTTGCGGCGTCGCTATATAGCTTCGTCATTCCGGCCTTGAGCCGGAATCCAGCCGACACGCGTCTGCGCGGCAAAAACAATCCTTTCAGCCCAAGGACTTGGGCTGGCTGGATACCGGCTCAAGGCCGGTATGACGGGGGAAGGAAACGCCGACGACGACTATGGGCGCGCGGTCAGCCGGCTCAGAGTCGCAAACGAGCTCACATCCGCGGCCGCACCGGCCCGGTCGATTGCCGAATGCGCATTTCCGGCTTGATGAGGTGAATGCCGTCAGGCTCATGGCTGCCCGCCAGCCTGTCCAGCAGCGCGCGCGCCGCTAAGCGCCCCACCTCGGCCTGGCCGTTGGAAACGGTGGTCAGCGCCGGCGTGGCGATCGCCGCTTCCTCCAGATCGTCGTAGCCGGTTACCGAGATATCGACACCCGGCACCAGACCGGCGCGGGAAATGCCGTTCATCAGACCGATGGCGACGAGATCGTTCCAGCAGACGGCGGCGGTCGGCTTCTGCGGCAGCGACAGGAAATGCACCGCCGCTTCAAACCCGCCCTGCTTGGAGCGGGGGCCGGGAATGCGCAGGTTCGGATCAACCTCGATGCCGGCCTTGCGCAGCGCATTGACGTAACCCTGGTAACGGTCACGGCCGGTCGAGGTCTGGTCGGTGCCGCCAACCATGGCGATGGTGCGGTGACCGAGGCTGATGAGATGGTTGGTGGCGAGCGAAATGCCGTAGCTGTCATCGCCGCGATAGGTCGGCATATCGACACCGTCCATGGAACGGGCGACCAGAATGGCAGGCATGCCGTTTTCTTCGGCCAGCGTCATGTCCTCGATCGGCGTGCCGATGGCCGGCGACATGATGATGCCGTCGGAACCGAGCTGCAGCAGCGTCTCGATGAAGGTGCGCTGTTTTTCCACCGAATCATAATGGTTGGAAAGAATGAAGGTCTGGCGGCTGCGGTCCAGCTCGCTTTCAATGGCTTTGAGAATTTCCCCGTAAAACGGGTTCATCACATCATGGAATACCACGCCGACAATGCCGGAGCGCGAGGTGCGCAGGCTGGCGGCGCGGCGGTTATAGATATAACCCAGCGCCCGCGCCTGTTCCTTGATCTTGTCCCGCGTATCGGCAGCGACCAGCGGGCTATCGCGCAATGCAAGGGAAATGGTGGCGGTCGAAAGACCGAGGCTTTCGGCAATCGTAGACAGTTTGACCTTTTGGGCCACGGCATTCCTCCCCAAACGCGTGTCACTGACGGATGTCTCCGTTTAAATTGCAATTAAACAATTTAAACAAAATCCGCAACCCGTTTAAGGAATAGCCACAAAACAGATGGTTCTTTTAAAAATTTCAACAAAATTATTGAAGATTGGCGTCGATTGCCTTGAGAAGTTTAACAACGTTGCGAATATCCTTGGCCGAAAGCCCCTCTATCGCCCTTGCTCCGCAATCCGCTATCGAGGTGTTGATGTGGTCGACGCTTTTCAGGCCCGTTTCCGTCAGCTTCACCAGCGTCACGCGGCCATCCTCGTCGTCGCCGCTGCGTTCCACGAAACCCTGGGCTTCCATGCGGCCGATGGTGCGCGTCATGGTGGGCGCCTTGACGCCGAGTTTCTGGGCGATCTGGCCCGGTGTCAGGCTGCCTTCCTGCGCCAGCGCCAGGATAACGCCGTCCTGCCCGGCATAAAGCCCGCTTTCGGCAAGGCTGTGGCTCAGCGCCGTGCGCATGGAGCGGGCGGCCTGGGTAATGGATTGCGCCAGTTCCTCGGGGTTGAAGTTCTCATCCCTCTTTTTGGCGTCCTTTACCTTCTTGCTGCCCTTTTCCTTCTTGGCGCCTTTGTCCTTATGCCCGGATTTGTCCTTGCTCATATGCGAGTGCCTTTTACCCTGTGGCGGAACCGATATATGTTGCTGGAAATCCTTACCGAATACACGTGCGGACTGCCAGATGCCAAACTCATACACGCATTATCACGACGAAAACGTAACAGACCCTCATCTTCGCGCAACAGGTGCAATTTCCGTGCTGCCGCTCGGCGCGCATGAACAGCACGGGCCTCACCTGCCCTTCGAGACCGATACGCTGATTGCCGAAGGCATTGTCACCCGTCTCGCCGCCGCCCTGCCCGGCCATCTGCCCGTCTCCTTCCTGCCGGTGGAACCGGTCGGATATTCCATCGAACACATGAATGTGCCGGGCACCAAGACCTTGCGTTACGATGAGGCCATCGAGCGCTGGCTCGGCATTGCCGAGGCGGAATATAAAAAGGGCGTGCGCAAATTCGTGATGCTGAACGCCCATGGCGGCAATTCACCGCTGATGACCATTGTCGCGACCGAGGCCCGCGCCCGTTTCGGCATGCTGGCGGTCGCCACAAGCTGGACCCGGTTCGGCGTGCCGGCCGATATCGTGAAGCCGGAGGACAAGGCGATCGATATTCACGGCGGCGATATCGAGACATCGGTCATGCTGGCGCTTCACCCCGAGCGGGTGGCGATGCAAAAGGCCGCCAGCTTCGCCTCCCGCCAGAGCGATTTCGCCAGCCGCTTCAAACACCTGCGCGCCTATGGCCCACACGCCTTCGGCTGGCTGATGAGCGATCTCAACCCTGACGGGGCTGCCGGAAACGCCGCCGCCGCGACAGCGGAAAAGGGCGAAAGGCTGATTTCCCACGCTGTGAATGGCCTTGTCGAACTGCTTGAAGATATCCACGCTTTTGACATAACGTTATTTCATAACAAAATTTGAGTGACATGGCCGAATTCGGCCAAAATCTCTTTGAACTGCCAGGGCGTCGCGCCTATATGGACGACGACACATCTTCCTGAGGCTTGATAGCCTCTCTCCACGCGGGGTTTTCCATGACCGAAACAGCACCAGCCAAGCCCATTCCAGTCACCGTCCTGACGGGATATCTCGGCGCCGGCAAAACGACGCTTCTCAACCGCATTCTCTCCGAGAACCACGGCAAGAAATACGCTGTCATCGTCAATGAATTCGGCGAGATCGGCATCGACAACGATCTGATCGTCGAGTCTGATGAAGAAATCTACGAAATGAACAATGGCTGCGTGTGCTGCACGGTGCGCGGCGATTTGATCCGCGTCGTGGAAGGCCTGATGCGCCGGCCCGGCCGTTTCGACGGCATCATCGTCGAAACGACAGGCCTTGCCGATCCGGTGCCCGTCGCCCAGACCTTCTTCATGGATGACGATGTGCGCGCCAAGACCGAGCTTGACGCCGTTGTGGCGCTGGTCGATGCGAAGCACCTGCCGCTGCGCCTGAAGGACAGCCGCGAGGCTGAAGACCAGATCGCCTTTGCCGATGTCGTCGTCGTCAACAAGACCGACCTCGTTTCGCCTGAGGAAGTGGCCCGCATCGAGGATATCGTCCGCGCCATCAACCCGTCCGCGCGCATCTACAAGACCACCCGTTCCGGTGTTGATCTTGCCCGGGTTCTCGATCAGGGTGCCTTCAATCTGGAGCGCGCGCTGGAAAACGATCCGCATTTCCTCGAGCACGGCCATGAGGATCATGCCTGCGGCCCCGATTGCGATCATCATCACCACGACCACCATCATCATGACCATGACCACGATCACGGGCATCACGACCATGGGCACGATCACCACCACCATGGCGCGGCCTCCCCGATCCATGACGTGACGGTGCAGTCGGTCTCGCTGCGCGGCGGTGAGATGAACCCCGAGCGGTTCTTCCCGTGGATCCAGAAGGTCACTCAGACAGACGGCCCCAACATTCTGCGCCTCAAGGGCATCATCGCCTTCAAGGGTGATGCGGAGCGTTACGTGGTGCAGGGCGTGCACATGATCATCGAGGGCGACCACCAGCGCCCGTGGAAGGAAGACGAAAAGCGCGAAAGCCGCCTCGTCTTCATCGGCCGCGAACTGGACCGCGAAAAGCTGGAAAAGAGCTTCAACGCCTGCCTCGCCACGGCCTGATCCTCTCTCTTCGGTACCCCGGCGTTGCGCCGGGGTGACGCCGCCTCCGTCATTCGGATACGCTCACCGCCCCTCATCCCTGTGCTTGTCACAGGGATCCAGCCAGCCCAAGTCCTTGGGCTGAGAGGAGTCTTTCGCCGCGCAGACGCGCGTCGGCTGGATTCCTATGACATCCTCGGGCTTGTCCCGGGGAACAGGAATGAGGGACAGGGAGATGCACGTCCTGTAAAATCATGGTGCCGTATGCCGTGGATTCCTCGACTACAAAGCGGTCTATCTCCTTGATTTCACGAATCGTGCGAACGTAAAAGCGGTTCCGCTTTTGCCGGAAATGCTCTAGAACCATGCCTGCCGCCGGGGTCGACATCGTCGCCCCACCAGACACAGATACGAAAGACCGATGCCCCATGCCGACTGTTGCCCCGCTTGATATCGAAGGCCACGTGGTCTCGACCCATTTTCTCGGCGACATTCCCCTGTTTGCCACCGCCGCCGGCACCATTCACCGCCTGGATGGCGGCGAGAAGGTGACGCAGGCGCATGACGGGCTTCTGACCTGCATTCGCGATCCCTACAGCGCCACGCTGCTTTCCGGCGGCGAAGACGGCCGTGTGCTGCGCATCGGCCATGATGGCAGCATCAGCGAGCTCGCCAATGTGCCGCGCAAATGGGTCGGCGTCGTTGCCGGCGGGCCGCAGAAGGCGGTGGCTTATGGCGTCGGCAAGTCCAGTTTTGTCCGGCTATCCGACGGTACGGTCAAGGAATTCAAGGAAGAGCGCACAGTGGAGGCCATCGCGTTTGCGCCCAAGGGCCTGCGCATTGCTGTTGCCCGTTATAACGGCGTGACACTGCATTGGGTGGCAAGTGCCGGCGATCCGGTCGATCTGGAATGGAAGGGCGCGCATACCGGCGTCACCTTCTCGCCCGATGGCAAGTTCCTCGTCACCACCATGCAGGAAAATGCCCTGCATGGCTGGAAGATGGAAGCGACCAAGGGCGGCATGGAAGCCCGCCACATGCGCATGACCGGTTATCCCGCCAAGGTGAAATCCATTTCCTGGTCGGCAAAGGGCAAATGGCTTGCCTCATCAGGTGCGCCAGCCGCCATTGTCTGGCCATTCGCCGGCAAGGACGGCCCGATGGGCAAGGCTCCGGAAGAACTCGGCAGCCGCGCCAACATCATGGTCACCAATGTCGCCTTCCACCCCGTGGAAGACGTGCTCGCCATCGGCTTCATCGACGGCATGATCCTCGGTGTGCGCCTGGCCGACGGCAAGGAAGCCCTGCTTCGCCGCCCCGGCAAGGGCGCCATTACAGCCATGGATTGGAGCGCCACCGGCAAGCTGCTCGCCTTCGCCTCGGAAGCGGGCGATTGCGGGATCATCGATATTTCGGCGTGAGGGCCAACACCCTGCCCCTCATTCCTGTGCTTGTCACAGGAATCCAGCCGACGCGTGTCTGCGCGGCGAGAGACCTCTTTTTTCAGCCCAAGGACTTGGGCTGACTGGATTCCTGTGACAAGCACAGGAATGAGGGATGATCGGGCCGCAAGGCCAGATGAAATCCTCCCTACCCCCGCCCGAACACCCTAATCCGCCACCTGCCGCCGCGTCAGAAACAAGAGCAGCAGCGCAGCACCCGCACCGACCGAAGCAAGCCGGATCGAGGTGCCGAAGCTTGCATATTGCGACACGAACCCCATCAGCGGCACCGCAAAAAGTGCTGCAAGGAAGATCGAATTCATGTAGAGCGCCGTCGCCCGCGCCGTGCGCCCGCGGGCAAAGCCCTGCACGAAGGTGAGAGATGTGCCGGCGAAAAGGCCGTAATAGGAACCTTCCATGGCAGCCCCCACCAGCATGGCCGGCAGGGTCGTGACCGAAGCGATGATGTTGAAAGCAAAGATCGCCGTCACCGCCGCGATGCTCAGAAGCAGCCGCGCGCTGATCCGGCGCATGATCCTCGGCGCGAGCAGGATAAGCAGGACTTCCATGGCGCATTTGACGCTGAGCGACAGGCCCGGCGCATAATCCGGCAGGCCCACCTCACGCACCAGAAATACCGGCAGGGCCGAGGCGCAGAGAGCATGGGCGAAAGACATGCAGAAACTGGCCGTCGCCGCCATCAGCAGCGGCAGGTTGCGCCCCGCATCGGCTCCGCCCTCATCCCGCCGCTCCATGGGGCAAGTCTGCCCACGCGGCACGATGGCAAGCGCAAGCGCCCCCCAGATGGCCGCCATCAACATCGCATTCACGAAGACGGCTTTTGCGCCGGCGAAATCGACGATCAGAAAGGCTGCGGCCGGCAGCAGCATCCAGGCCAGCGATACCATCATTCTGAGGAAGGCGTTATAAGCGGTGGTATCGAGCGCCTCCACCCGGCCGTGATACCGGCCATAACTGAAGACGAGGGTGGTGGCGGCGTTGGAAAGCCCCATGCCCGTCGCCGTTACCGCCACCAGCAGCGCCAGATGCCCGAAACTCGCGGCCGCCGCCGCCACGAAAGCACCTGCAATGGAGAGCATGAGCAGCGGCTTGATCCGCACGCCGGCATCCACCCGCTCGCCATAAAAACGGCTGGCGACGATCGAGGCCACCATCGCCGTCACGCTGTAGAGACCGAGCGTCGCCGGCGGATGGCCGAGCACCTGAATGATGTAAAAACCGATAAACGGTACGATGGCGGCATTGGTGCTGCCGGCGATGAAAACCAGCAACGCGATCAAATAGGCCTGACGGTCAAAAGCGCCCGGCGAAGTGCTTTTCTGTAGCATGGGAATCGACTGGAGACTGGCAAGCGGGAGTGGATTGGAACCCACCATCACATCAAAACGGCCCGCTGTTCAAGCCTGCGCGAAAGGCAATGTGCGTTTTGATTTCCTGCGGAACGTCTTCAGCGTCCGCTGGACCGATGCCAGCACCGCCGCATCAGGCGTGTGGGGGGGCGTCGCAACGCTGCGCCGCCCCCTGTCGAAAACGGAATAACCGTCAGAACTTCACGCCAAGGCCAACCTTGACGACGTGTTCGCTGACATCGCCGGTCGAAGTGATCGGACCGGTATGGTAGGTTGCCTTGCCGAAGTCGTTGTAACGATATTCGACGCGTCCAAACAGGTTGTTGGTGAAGGCATAGTCGACGCCTGCGCCAACCGTCCAGCCGTGCAGGACCTTGCTGTCCTCACCGAACGGCGCTTTGACTTCGCTGTCCGTCGCGGTGTAGCCGGCGGCGGTATAGATCAGCGCGCGGTCGATTGCGTAACCGGCGCGCAGACGCGCAGAGCCGTTCAGGCCTGCAGAAACCTCGCTGGTGACGATGGTCTTGTCGCCCCAGGCGTAGCCGAGATCACCCTCGACGCCGAGAATGACGGAAGGGGCAACTTCGGCATTATAGCCTGCGAAGCCGGAAAAACGGCCGCCGTCAAATTCATGCTTGGTGGTGACGCCAAAAGTCGTCGACTTGACCCGGTTCCAGCCGTAACCCGCAGACGCACCGAGATAAACACCATCCCAGGAAAAGGCAGGCGCAACATCGTTGACAACAGGTGCGGACGGAATGTCGCCGACGGCGTCGGCGGCAGCGGCCACGCCGGAGAGAACGCCGAGCAGGCCGAGCGCGAGAAGAGATTGTTTCAACATGCGATAGCTCCTTGAAAATAACATCCCGTCACCTGCGGGCTGCGAGTATTTCGCGACCAGAAGCGCAGCATCATGACGGGGTTAGCGCACCCACAGATTGAAGAACATCATGGTTAAAATCGCGTAAATAGCTTAGGCAAAAACACCGCCATGGAGCGTATTTCGATTAATATCTGCAATATTTACCAAATATAAATCGGAATTTACGCGGACATTCACACGGCATCCGCCCTGACGCAAAAGGGCTCTCACGACTTCACAAAACTATCATGAGTAGTGGTCGTCAGGCACTTTTGTGCGGGGCCGCCATGTCGGTAACACGGATAAAAAAAAGAGGGCCGCAAGGCCCCCTTCCAGTCATGCGATGCGCCGTTTGTTCTTGCCGGAAATGCCATGCGTCAAACACACGCAACTCGAGGGTCATTGCCGGCTTATGCGCTGCGCATCGCCTGTGTCGAAAATCCCTGATGATTTTCGAGCTGTCCCGTTGGAGCGGGATGGAGAAAAGCCCGATGGTTTCGCCATCCCGTTCCAAATTTCAGTTAGTGCCGGCGCTTCTTGCCGCCGTCATTCTTGTTGTCGATGACATCGACTGACGTCTTGTTGCCGTTCAGCAGGCCGTTCAGGATGCCGGTCTTGTTGCCGTTCAGAATCCCGTTATTGGACAGGATGCCGCTGACGCCGAGATCGATGCTCGGCGAGACGACGACAAGGGCGCCGCCCTTGTTGCTGTTGCCGGACAGGATGCCACCCAGAAGACCACCCGCATTGGCCTGACCAACGGAAGCGACAGTAAGAATAGCGGCTACACAAGCGAACTTTGCAATCATTTCTCTCTCCTCTTTTGTTTGATCACGCCATCTGGCGTAACTGAACTGTATATTTAGAGGATTCTAATTCAAGCAAAGGCTAATATTACAATAAACAGTTAACTTTAATACTGGTGATTTTAATAGAGTTTTACATATCTTCTTATGGAATCCGCTACCTCTATTCCGGTATTGGCGCACTGGATTTCGGCCACGAAAGTAAAACGGCGCGGGAGACTTTATTAACCATCCAAATATAAGATATTGCTTAATTAGCGACCGGAGATGCGAATGCGGCTGGGGGGATATATCGCGCTTGTTCTCGGCCTTGCCTGCGCCTGCGGCGCATGGGCGGGTGAAAAAGCCGATGAGCATAATGTCACCTATAAGTCCGGCATTGCTTATGACACCAATTATTTCGCCGACACCAACAGGCTGAGCGCAATTTCGCTGCGTGCCGGCTTCGGGCTCAACGGCAAGGTCGTGCTTGATGGTGCGGAACTGCGTTATTCGCTCGAACACGAGGAGGTCCGCCTCCCCCGTTACCGCTTCGCCAATGAACACAACACCATCGCGGCGCTGGGACTGACGAAACGGTTTTCCGAAAAGCTGGAATGGGCCATCGAGCTGCGCGGCACCCGCAGCGATGCCGGCGACATCTTCCTGCATCTGCCCGAAGAAGACATTGGTTACCGGCAGCTCGATCACAAGCTGGAGGCCTCTTCCCAGCTCGGCATCCTTGCGCTCGGCGGCAAGAACACGCTGACGGCAAGCTTTGCCAGCCTGATGAAGGGCAAGGCGCAGTTCCGTCCGGCCTATTTCACGCCCACCCGGCTGGAGGCAAACGAGGCGCTTTTATCGCTGAAGGCCGAACATGCGCGGCCGCTGGCCGGCGGCGAGGCGGGCCTGACGCTTGCTTATGACCGTATCGTCGTGCCCGAGGGGCAACAGGAGAAATATGAACGTTTCCCTGCCAATACGCTGCGCGGCTCGCTGGCCTATGGTTACAAGTTCTCCGATCGTTTCGCGGTTCTGGCCGAGGCGGGCTTCACATCCATTTCCGGTGACGAGATCAGCGACCAGGTGAAGCGTAGCCGCCCCTATCTCCGGGCCGAAGCCGAGGTGAAGGCCACCGAGCGCATCGCCTTCGGCGTCGGCTATTCGCAGGACTATGCGCTTTTCGATCCGGATGATCCGATCGCCGAGTTTCACCGTCGCTGGCAACTCGTCGTGAAAAGCAGGCTCACCGAAAAGGTCGGGCTCGATCTTGCGCTGAACCGGGTCCATAAGGACTGGATCTATTATAATTACGATACCAGCGAGCGCAGGCTGGTCGCCACGCTATCCTTCGATACCGGCAAGAACAGCAAGCTGGAGCTGGAGTTCAACCGCCTGCTGCATGGTGAGCGCGAGACCGACCTCGCCTATAGCGGCTCCAGCATCACCTCGCGTTTCAGCGGCACCTTCTGAAATCCCTTGACGGCCCGCGCGAAGGACGCGCGAAGGATCAGACGCATCAGGTCGAAATTCGGTCCCAATTTCTGCTAGAGTCGGGTCTTCAAGATTCGAAGGCAGGACAGACCGGATAATGAACAGACGCTTTTTGCTCCTCGCGGCCGGCCTCGCCTGCGTTCCCGTCGCGGCTGCTGCGCATCCGCACATCTTTGCCGAAGCCCGCATGGAAATCGTCGAGGGGCCGAACGGCACCGTTCAGGAAGTGCGCAATATCTGGCGTTTCGACGAGATGTTTTCGGCAAGCGTGGTGATGGATTACGACAAGAACAGCGATCTGAAGCTGGACAAGGACGAGCTGGCCGAGATCGGCAATACGGTGCTGGAATCGCTCGCCGAATATTCCTATTACACCTTCATCACCGCCAATGGAAAACCGGTGGAGTTCTCCAAGCCCGACGCCATTCACGTGGACTACAAGGACCAGCAGATCCTGATGTTCTTCTCCGTGAAGCCGACCAAGCCGCTCGCCGTCAAGGGCAAGCTCAGCTTCGGCGCCTGGGATCCGACCATGTATACGGCGATCGATTTCGCCAAGGACAGCGATATCGCGACACAGGGCAAGGATCTGAATGCCTGCAAGCATCATATCGTCCGCCCCGATCCCGACGAGGTAATCTCGCAGAACCAGGGTTCGCTGACCGACGCCTTTTTCAACGATCCGACCGGCACCGACATGACCAAGCTCTTCGCCACCCGGCTGGAGGTCTCATGCTGAGCCGCAGGGCACGCCTTGCCGCCGTCGCCATCGGCCTCATCGCCGTGGCCGGTGTCGCCCATGCGCAGTCGCCGCTCGGCATCGGCTCGGCCGAACCTTCCTTCTCCGTCGGCGGCCCCTTCGCACCGCTGATGCAATGGATCAACGTGCACCAGCAGATGTTTTACCGGGCGCTGACCGGTGCGTTGAAGGCCATGCGCGAGGACAGCTGGGCGCTCGGCTCGCTGATCGGCCTTTCCTTTGCCTATGGCGTTTTCCATGCCGCCGGTCCCGGCCACGGCAAGGCGGTCATTTCGTCCTACATGATCGCCAATGAAACGCAGCTGAAGCGCGGCATTCTCATTTCCTTCGTCTCGGCCCTCATTCAGGGCTTGATGGCCATCGGCCTTGTTGGGGCGGCCTGGCTGGTGCTGCGCGGCACCTCCATCACCATGACCAAGGCGACGCAGGCGATGGAGATCGCCAGCTTCGCCATGGTGGCGCTGTTCGGCGCCTGGCTCCTGGTGCGGAAGCTTTGGTCACTGCGCATCCGGCGGGAACCCGTCCCCGTCTTTGCCACGGCGGGTGAAGCCACGGCCGGCAGAACCACCGGCATGGGCACGGGGCTACGCTTTCAGGGCAAGCCGGTTTTCGCGGATCATGAGCATAACGGCACCGGCGATCTCTGCAACTCCTGCGGAAAGTCCCATGCGCCGGACCCCATGCTGTTGAAGGGCAAGAACTTCAGCCTGCATGAAGCATGGTCGGCCATCATCGCGGTCGGCCTCAGGCCATGCTCGGGCGCGATCATCGTCATGAGCTTCGCGCTTTTGAACGGGCTTTATCTCGGCGGCGTGCTCTCCGTGCTCGCCATGTCGCTCGGCACCGCCATAACGGTGTCGGCTCTCGCCATCATGGCCGTCTCGGCCAAGGGGCTCGCCGTGCGTTTCGCCGGCCCCGGCAGCCGCAAGGCGGCCGGCATCAGCCACGCGATCGAAATCGCCGGCGCACTTTTCGTGCTGATCATGGGACTACTGCTGCTCGGCGCTTCGCTTCAGCTCTAGAGCGTGTCCAATAAAATGGCCTAACCGTCGCGGCGGCGCTGGTAACGAGCGCGCAGCCAGAACAGCAGGAAGAAACACAACACGGCAACCGAACCGAAGGCGGCGGCGAGCCACGGCGAATAATCACCCAGCCACAACATGATATCAGGCATGACGAAGAACACGAGCCCGAAACCGACGATGATGAGGGCAGCGGCAATTGCCGGCGACCAGTCCTTTTTCCCCGATGTCGGTTTTTCAGGCATTGGCAAGCTCCGCGCGGATATCTTCAAGCTTGCGCTTCTGCGCCCCGTCGGCTGCAAAATTGTCAGGCGAAAGCCACGCTTCAAAGGCCTTGCCGATCAGCGGCCATTCGCCGTCGATCATCGAAAACCACGCCGTATCGCGGTTCTGGCCTTTCGAGATCATATGCTGACGGAAGACGCCCTCGAAGGTGAAGCCATAACGCTTCGCCGTGATCTTGGAGGGTTCGTTTTCATTGTGGCATTTCCACTCGTAACGGCGATACCCCAGATCCTCGAAAACATGTTTCGCCATCAGGTAATGCGCTTCGGTGGCAAGAGGCGAGCGCTTCATCTTCGCGCCATGGGCGACGGAGCCGACCTCGACCACGCCATTGGCCGGATCGGGCCGCATATAGCTCGCCATGCCGACGATATCGCCAGTGGCATTTTCCACGAAGACCAGCGTGACCCAGTTAAGCTTCTGCCCCGCGCCGATGAGCCAGTCGCCAAAGGCGTCGGCATCAGGGAAGGCGTTTTGCGGGAAATATTTGAGAAGCGCATTGGTGCCCTCGCCGCCAAGGGCTGACCAGAGCCTTGCGAGGTGTTTTTCGCGATCAAACGGCTCGGCCGTGACGTAACGGCCCTTTAGCACCACCGGCTGCGGCGGCGGACATCCCCTAAAATCACTCAGATCGCGCATTCTCTTCCCCATTTGCTGGGAGAAGGATTAGGGCAAGCGGGGCGGGATGACAACAGGGCATGTGGGGTGGGATGCGGTGGTCTCGGCGGGTGTGGCTCACCCCCTCTGCCCTGCCGGGCATCTCCCCCACAAGGGGGGAGATCGACCTGCGGTAAAGTCTCGCCCATCTCAACGTTCGAGAAGGAAGTGGCGAAAGAGCGTCTTGCCGATCTCCCCACCTGTGGGGGAGATGCCCGGCAGGGCAGAGGGGGGTGAACCACACGCTCAAACCTTCGTGCCCAAGCCTAAAGCACTACCTCAAACCTTCGCCGCCACCACCGTCGCCTCGATATGGTCCACCAGCGCATCCGGCAACCCAAGTCGCCCGGCAAGAAGATCGAGATACCCCCGCTCCGCCCGCGTATCGGCCTCGATGGCAAGGCGCGAGGCGGTATAAAGCTCCACCTTCTGCTCTTCCGTGCGGGCGGCAGCCACCAGCGCGTCGATGTCGAGCGGATCGGCCAGTTCCTTCTCGAGGAACCGCTCGGCTTCATCATCGATGCCGGAGACCTGCACCTTGTCCATGATATTGGCGCGTTCCTTCTCATCGATATGACCATCCGCCTTGGCAGCCGCGATCATCGCCTGGATGAGCTTCAGCGCAAAATCATTGGAAAGGGCCGGCGATTGCGGGTGGAAGGCGGAATCTGTGGGCGGGGCGAGAAGCTCCGGCTCGGGTTTCGGCGCGGCTTCCGGGGCCTGACCGGACTTGTAATTCTTGTAGGCGAGATAGCCGAGGCCGGCGATGGCGGCGACACCGCCGATGGTGGCGACATTGCCGGCGAGCTTGCGGCCGGTCTTGGTGCCCAGAATTGCGGCGGCAAGGGCACCGGCCTTCAGGGGATTGTTTTTGGCGATATCGGCGGCCTGCCCGGCTCTGTCACGGACGCTTCCCGAAAGGCCCGGCACCTGAGAGCCGAGGAATTGTTCAAGAAGCTTCTTGGCGTCGAACATCAAAATCTCCTGTAAAGGTCAAATCTACAGGGGAGATAGGAAGTCGTGGGCCGAATACAAATGTCAAACCCGCTCACGCCTTCGTGAACGGGTTTGACAGGACGCAAATCAGGCGCGCAGTGCCGCGGCTTCGGCAGCAAGCTTGGTGATGCCCGCCCAGTCACCGGTCGCCACCAGTTCGCGCGGGGCAACCCAGGAACCGCCGACGCAGACGACGTTCGGCAGGGAGAGATAGTCATTGGCGTTCTTGAGCGAGACGCTGCCGGTCGGGCAGAACACGGTGCCGGCGAGCGGTGAAGACAGCGCCTTGAGGTAAGGTGCGCCGCCAGCCTGTTCGGCCGGGAAGAACTTCAGCACTTTATAACCCTCGTCGCGCAGCGCCATGACTTCGCTGGCTGTGGCCGCACCCGGAAGCAGCGGCACCTTGGAACCGCGCGCGGCTTCCAGCACGCTTTTATTGATGCCGGGGCTGACGATGAAGGTGGAGCCGGCTTCGGCCGCCGCTTCGAAATCCCGGGCGTTGAGAATGGTGCCAGCGCCGACATGCGCGCCTTCCACTTCCGCTGCAACCGCGCGGATGGCATCCAGCGCCGCCGGCGTGCGCATGGTGATCTCGATCGCCTTCAGGCCGCCTGCGACCAAAGCGCGCGCCAAATGCACGGCGGAAGCGGCGTCATCCACGATCAGCACCGGCACGACCGGCTGGAGCTTGAGGATGGAGAGCAGTTTTTCGGAGTCCTGGGCCAAGATGAGCCTCCTTGCGCGTTTGAAACGATTGAAATTCCGTCTACGGATTAGCCTGCCTCGGCTTTCATGTCGAGGCGCGCCAGCCGCATTTTTATCCAGATACTTCAATCAATTCGCTTCATCATAATGTCATATTGCGATAATCTGCAGCACCAGTTCGCGGAGACAGCATGGCCAAGGAAATTGAACGGAAGTTTCTGGTTGCAGGCGGTGAATGGCGTAATGAGGTAACGCATAGCATGGCTTTCCGGCAGGCATATGTCGCCTCGATGGAAAACCGTTCGGTTCGGGTGAGGATCGTCGACCAGCGTGACGCGACCCTGACCATCAAGATCGGCGCCAGCGCCCTTGTCCGCGACGAATATGAATATTCCATACCCCTCAAGGATGCCGAAGAGCTGATGGCAAGCGCGCCGGGCGTGGTGATCGAGAAAACCCGCCACACCGTCGATCACGGCGGTTTCACCTGGGAGGTGGATGTTTTCGAAGGGAAATATCACGGGCTGGTCGTGGCGGAAGTGGAAATGCATGACGAGAATGCCGATCCCGCTCTGCCGTCCTGGCTTGGCCGGGAAGTAACCGGAGACAAGCGTTTCTCCAACCAGTCGCTCGCCATGGACTGTCCGAACGGAGACCTGTCGGATGCCCTTCAGAATTGATCCGAAAAAGCCCTTCGACGACGAAATCCGTCGCGCCGGGCTGGAACTGATCGACGATACGATCACGATCCTGCGCGACCAGCCGTCGGGATCGCACGAGGCGGTGCATGACGCCCGCAAGCGGTTCAAGCGGCTGCGCGCCCTCTACCGCCTGATCCGCGAGGCGGCGCCGGATTTCGGCCGGGAGGAAAATGCCCGTATTCGCGATATCGCCCGCTCCCTCGCCTTTGCGCGGGATGCGACGGCGCTGGTGGAGACGGCGGAATATCTCGAGACCTTCGCGCGCTCGGACGCGCAGGGCGAAGCGTTGCGATCGATCACCGCGATGCTGCGCAAGCGCCGCGACGACGCCATAGAACATGAGGCCGGCCTCGACGAGGCCATTGCCGCCGCCATCGCCGGCTGCGGGGAAGCGCGCAGGAAGCTCGAGGCCCTGTCGCTGCCGGATGAGTTGAAAGACACCGCCCGGCTGATAAGAACCGCCTGGGCGAAACAGCGAAAAAGGGCACGCAAGGCGCTCACCGATTGCCACGAGCAGGCCGACGTCGAACATTTCCACGAATTGCGCAAGGCCGGGCAGGCCTACTGGATGCATCTCGGCCTGATGCGCCGCCTCTGGCCTTCCGCCATGCGCGCCAAGCGGGCCGATACCAAGCGGCTGGTCGACATTCTTGGTCACGAGCACGATCTTTCGGTTCTCGCCGCCGTCGCCGACCGCGAGCCGGACCGTTTCGGCAATGGCGAGCGGCTGGCTCTGCTGCTCGACGCCATCATCCAGCGGCAGCAGGCGCTGCGCACGGAAGGCCTTGCGCTGGCAGGCGAGGTGTTTTCCGAATCCGCCCGCACCGAAAGCCGCATCATCGGCCTGCTGTGGCGGCGGGCGGCGAAGTAGCCCAAACTTCTCGTTCGGTGCTCCCTCACCTCCGCCATTCCGGCTCAAGGCCGGAATGACGGAGGTGAGATCGGCCGGAAGCCCCCCCAAACTCTCCCGATTTGACGATTTTCAAAATGACCGGACCCGTTGATAAATATTGCTTTGCGGCCGCCGTCGCTGTATTTCAGCGCCCATGACCGACACGACCATTCTCCCCCGCCCGGAAACCTCTGGTGATTTCCTTGTGGCCGCGCTTTATCATTTCGCCCGCCTGCCGCGGTTCGAGAGCCTGCGCGAGCCGTTGTTCGAGCTCTGCCAGAAGAACGGCGTCAAGGGCACGCTGCTGCTTGCCGCCGAAGGCATCAACGGCACCATTGCCGGGCCGGATGCGGGCATTCACGCCGTGCTCTCCTTCCTGCGCGCCCAGCCGGAATTTGCCGCGCTGGAACACAAGGAAAGCCGTGCCTCGCACATGCCCTTCGTGCGGCTGAAGGTGAAGCTCAAGAAAGAGATCGTCACCATGGGCGTGCCTGATATCGATCCGAACCGCATCGTCGGCACCTATGTCGAGCCGCGCGACTGGAACGAGCTGATCTCCGATCCGGATACCATCGTCATCGACACCCGCAACGATTACGAGACCGCCATCGGCGTCTTCAAAGGCGCGGTCGATCCGAAGACGAAAACCTTCCGCGAGTTTCCCGACTGGGTGAAGAACAATCCCGGCCTGCACAACAAGCCGAAGATCGCCATGTATTGCACCGGCGGCATTCGCTGCGAAAAGGCCACCGCCTTCATGAAGGAACAGGGTTTCGACGAGGTCTATCACCTCAAGGGCGGCATCCTGAAATATCTGGAAGAGGTGCCGGAAGAAGAGAGCCTGTGGGAAGGCGCCTGCTTCGTGTTCGACGAGCGTGTCTCCGTTGTCCACGGCCTTGCCGAAGGCGATCATGAGCTCTGCCACGCCTGCCGCAACCCGATCACGCCGGAAGTGCGCCTGTCTCCGAAATTCGAGGAAGGCGTCTCCTGCCCGAGCTGCTACGACGACCGCAACGAAGAGGACCGCCAGCGGTTCCGCGACCGGCAGCAGCAGATCGAACTGGCAAAGAAGCGAGGCGAACAGCATCTGGGACGGTAAGCCGGGTCAGCATCAGAATGCACAGGGGCCGGGTTTCGATTGAGCGGGTGCCGCGTATTTCTTCTCCCCGCCGGGGAGAATAAAATGGGCGGCACTCTCAGTTGATCGAGAATTGCTGAAAGACATCGGTGCGCCTCTCACGCCCCCGCTCTCAGAGCAAATAACGGCGCATCCTGCCCATCCAGCATGTCGGTAATCTCCTCGGCTGCGACCGGCCTCGAGAACAGGTAACCCTGCAATTCATCACAGCCGCACAGATGCAGGATGGCAGCCTGCTCTTCCGTTTCCACGCCTTCGGCCGTGACCGGAATATCGAGCGACTTCGCCAGCGCCACGGTGGCCTGCAGCATTTCCAGAGACCGGCCGCCCTTATCGAGCGCCATGATCAACGAACGGTCAATCTTCATCCGGTCGAAACCGAAGCGGCGCAGATATCCGACGCTGGCGAAGCCGGCGCCAAAATCGTCGAGCGCAATATGCAAGCCGAGCTGTTTCAGCTTGTCGATGGCCGCACTCGCCCGCTCCGGATGCTGGATGAAATAACCTTCTGTCATTTCCAGCCGCAGCCTTTCGGGCGGTGTCTGCGTCGCGTCAAGAATATCCGCGATATGGCCGGAGAAGGCCGGATTGCGGAACTGCACGGGAGAGATATTCACCGAGAGCTTGATGGACGGCCATTGCTGCGCCGTCTCGCAGGCCTTGTGCAGGACGAGAAGGCCGAGCCGGTCGATCAGCCCGCTGGTTTCGGCAGCGGCAATGAAGATATCCGGCGGCACGAAGCCATATCCCGGCCTCTGCCAGCGGGCCAGCGCCTCCACCCCGGTAATGCAGCGCGTGGCGGCGCTGACGACCGGCTGATAAACCACCTGTATCTCGTCGTTCAGGATGGCGGAGCGAAGATCGGCTTCAAGCTGCAGCTTTTCCTCGCGCAGCGCATCCATCTTCAGTTCATAGGAAACGTAACGCCCGCGTCCGTTTTCCTTGGCCTGATACATGGCCATATCGGCACGCCGCAGCAATTCCTCGCCATTGATATCGCCGGCGCGGGAAACCGAGGTGCCGATGCTGCAGCCGATGCTCGCCACCCTTTCACCGATGCTGAAAGGCTCGGTAAAGAGTTCGAGAAGCGCCAGACACAGTTTTCGGCCTTCAGACCAGACGTCGTTGCCCTGGATGGCAATGGCGAATTCGTCGCCGCCGAGCCGCGCCAGGACAGCGCCTTCCGGCACCAGCACCCTGAGCGCCGCCGCCACACCCTTGATCAGCCGGTCGCCGGCGGCATGGCCGTAGGAATCGTTGATTTCCTTGAAACCGTCGAGATCGAGATAGAGAAGCTTGATATCCGTCTTGTCGTGACGGCCGTTGTCGACCATGCGGTTCAGTTTCGCAAAGAGACCCGCGCGGTTGCTGAGCCCGCTCAACCGGTCGCGCAGCGCTTCCTCCCGCGCTGCCGCCTCATCCGCTTTCAGCCGGTCCAGCGTGGCCGAACCGATGATGAGCAGCACGAGGAAAAACGTGCCGGCAATGCCAAGCGCGGTGAAGACCACCGGCCGCGCCTCATGAAAGCTGACATCCCCCGGCAGGTGCGAGCGCCAGACGAGCCGCGCCAGCACCTCGCCTAAGGGATTGACGATATCCACATGGTTGGCGGCAGGTCCGTCGCCATATTGCAGTTCCAGCCCCTCGATGACGTAGTTGCGGGCAAGCTTGTCCACCGTCGCCTGCTTGAGGTGACGGGCAAAAACCAGATAACGCCGCTCCGCATCAACCGGCGGCAGCGCCCCGGATTTCAGCCGCACGAGCGCGACACCGGCTGCAGCGATGCCATCGCCGGTTTTGACGAAACCCGTGACCTGCGAGGTGATGCCGGGACGCATGGAACGCACGCGATCGATCATTTCCTTAAGGCCGCCGGCGAAATAGGCGTTTGGCCTCCATGTCGCCGGCTTGCCGTTCTGATAGGCCATGCGGACCCTGTCGTCCTCGTCGATGATCACGGCAGTATCGAAAAGATCGTTATTGATCGTCATCTCGCCGTAATTGCTCGCCACCCAGTCAAAACGATCAGGGGCATAGACATATTCGGCGGCATCATCCCAGGCGGCGTAATCATTCAGCGTTGCGCCGAGCTGTTCGCGAAAGGTGACGAGAGCACCCGCCGTCGTCTCGCGCGAACGGGCATTGTCGAGCGAATTCGCCTTTTCACGCACCTGACTGAGGGCGGACAGGACCAGCGCGGTAACGATGAGAAGCACCAGCGCGAAGGTGGACAATACAACGCCCACGGCGGTTCTGCGCCCGACCGGCAAATAGTCCCCAATGTTGCGCGGCGCAATCCGCATAAAATCCCCTTCGAAAGCATCATCTTCCGAAGGAAACATTCAGAAGCCGTTAAACCGCATCGTGGCCACGCCCCAAAAAAACACGGGTATAAAACGACAGTCCGGCAGCGACTCTGAAAAATTCTTCCCTGAAATGCCCCGGGCTTTTCATGGAACACGGATTTGCGCCCGCCCGGAAACAAAAAACCTCCCCCGCGAACGGGAGAGGTTGTCATTTTTTACAGTGCCGGAGCGGCTTACCAGGACGGGATGACCGTGCCGTTGTACTTTTCCAGAATGAAGGCCTTCACTTCCGGGCTCTGGTAGGATTCCACCAGCGTCTTCACCCAGGGCTTGTCCTTGTCCTGCGCCCGAACGGCGATGACATTCGCGTAAGGGGACTTTTCGCTTTCGATGGCGATGGCGTCCTTCTTCGGGTTCAGGCCGGCTGCCGTCGCATAGTTGGTGTTGATGACCGAAGCGTCGGTGTCATCAAGCGAGCGCGGCAGCTGGGCGGCGTCAAGTTCGACGATCTGGATGTTCTTCGGGTTTTCGGTGATGTCGGCAGGCGTCACCTTCAGGCCGGCTTCTTCCTTGACCTTGAGAACGCCCTTGGAAGCGAGAACCAGCAGTGCGCGGCCGCCATTGGTCGGGTCGTTCGGAATGCCGACGGTTGCGCCGTCCTTCAGCTCGTCAAGGCTCTTCACCTTCTTCGAATAAACGCCCATCGGGGTGGTGATGGTGGTGCCAACGCTGACGAGATCGAACTTGCGGTCAGCGATCTGGTTGTCGAGGTAAGGCTGGTGCTGGAAGGAGTTGGCCTGCAGCTCACCATCGGCCAGCGCCTGGTTCGGCACGACATAGTCGGAGAATTCGATGATATCGATATCGAGGCCCTTGGCGGCCGCGATCTTCTTCACCTGCTCCATGATCTGCGCGTGCTCGGCGGGGGTGACGCCGATCTTGATGGTCTCGGCCAGCGCCTGACCGGCGGTGAAGAGAGCGGCGAGCGAAGCCGCGAGGATGAGTTTCTTCATGGGTGTCTCCTTGGGTTGTTATTATGAACGCAGTTAATTCTTGCGGGTCCGCTTGTCGAAGCTGCGCGCCAGCCTGTCGCCGGCGCTCTGCACCAGCTGCACCAGCACGATCAGCACCAGAACCACCGCCAGCATCACGTCGGGCATGAAGCGCTGGTAACCATAGCGGATGCCGAGGTCGCCCAGCCCGCCGCCGCCGACTGCGCCGACCATGGCCGAATAACCGATGAGGCTGACCAGCGTGAGCGTGAGCGCCAGCGTGATGCCGGGCTTGGCCTCCGCCAGAAGCACCTTTGTGACGATCTGCAGCGGGGTGGCGCCCATGGCGCGGGCAGCCTCGATCAGGCCCTTGTCCACCTCGCGGATCGCCGCTTCCACCAGCCTTGCGATGAAGGGCACGGTTGCGACCGTCAGCGGCACGATGGCGGCGCTGGTGCCGATCGACGTGCCGGCCACGAGGCGGGTGAAGGGAATGATCGCCACGACAAGAATGATGAAGGGCGTGGAGCGCGCCGCATTCACGATAAGGCCGAGGATGCGGTTGGTCATTGGCGCGGGAAACAGTTCGCCCTTGCCGCTGGTGGCAAGGAAAACACCCATGGGCACGCCGATCAGCGAGCCGACGATGCCGGCGACCGCGACCATGTGCAGCGTCTGCCACAGGCCCTTGAAGAGAAGGTTGAACAGCATATCAGGCGACATAACCGAGCACCTCCGTGTGAAGACCGGTCTCAGCATAAAAGCGGCTGGCGCGGGCGGTGACGTCCACCGAGGCCGGATAGGAAACGACGAGCGAGCCGAAGGGCTGGCCGGAAATCTCCTCGATGGTACCGGCGAGAATATTCACATCAGGACCAATTTCGGCGACGAGGCGCGCCGTCAATGGCTGGAACGCCGTTTCGCCGAAGAACACCAGGCGCACCAGAACGCGATCACCTTCCGCTGCCTGCGGCTTGAGACCCGAGGTGACCCAGTGCGGCAGCTTCACGCCGACCGAGGACGACAGCAGGCTGCGGGTCGTCTCGTGTTTAGGCGCGGTGAAGATATCGAAGGTCGTGCCTTCCTCGACGATCAGGCCCCTGTCGATGACAGCCACCTGCGAGGCGATGGTCTTCACCACCTCCATCTCATGGGTGATGAGCAGCACGGTGAGGCCCAGTTCGGCATTGATGCGCTTCAGAAGTTCAAGAATGGACTGGGTCGTTTCCGGATCAAGCGCCGATGTCGCCTCGTCGGAAAGGAGCAGCTTCGGCTGGGTGGCGAGCGCACGGGCAATGCCGACACGCTGCTTCTGGCCGCCGGAGAGTTCCGCCGGATAACGATTGGCCTTGTCCGAAAGCCCGACGAGATCGAGCAGCGGCGCAACGCGGGTTTCGATCTCCCTTTTGCCCATGCCGGCGATTTCGAGCGGCAGCGCCACATTGCCGAAAGCGGTACGCGACGACAAAAGGTTGAAGTGCTGGAAGATCATGCCGACGGAACGGCGCAGCGTGCGCAGGCTCTTTTCATCGAGCACCGCGACATCGACGCCATCAACGACCACACGGCCGGTCGAGGGCTTCTCAAGGCCGTTGGCGAGGCGGATCAGCGTGGACTTGCCCGCACCCGAGCGGCCGATGATGCCGGTGATGGAGCCTTTCGGCACGATGTAATCGATACCGGCAAGGGCTGCGAAGCCGGGCTTGCCGTCGGCGCCGCCAAAGGTTTTGGTCACGCCTTCAAACGTGACCATCGGCTCCTTTGCCGCCCCTTCCGGGACCGCCTGTTCTGAACGCGCGGGCGATGCCGCACTGGATGGAAAACTCATTGTGAACTCTGGGAATGCGTGACGGATCGGGTCTCAAAAAATCCTGTTGCGGTGCTGAACCGCTCTCTTCATGCAGCCTTTTGGCACATTCGATGACAGCTGATTTTCCGGGTCATTTCGTCAGGCTTTCACTCAGAAATGCCGGGGATCGGCAATTCGATGGCGCATACTTGCCTGCACACGCCACCTTTTAACAGGGATGTTTTTTCAATTATCTGAAAAGAGAGAAAAAATCTACCGCAAAGCCGCGTGTGCGGCCCTGCGGCAGTCAAGATTTCACGACGATATGAAAATCACACGCGGCTGGTGAATTCCTCGAGCGGGCGGCGGACCTTTTTCAGGTTCACCAGCCAGTCGCCTTCCGGTTCACGGTAGCCGAGCGGCAGAATGGTGACGGAGCGCAGACCCTTTTCACGCAGGCCGAGGATTTCATCGAGCTTCGCGGGATCGAAACCTTCCATGGGGGTGGAATCGACGCCCTCGAAAGCGGCCTGCGCCACGGCCATGCCGAAGCCGATATAGGCCTGACGGGCGGCGTGTTCGAAATTCACCTGCTGCTCGCGCTGCGGATAGGTGGAGAGTAGCATCTGGCGATAGGCTTCCCAGCCTTCATTCTTGATGCCGCGTTCTTCATTGACCAGATCGAACATGTGGTTGATCCGCTCTTCGGTGTAATTGTCCCATGCTGCAAAGACCAGCAGATGCGAACCATCGGTCACCTGCGCCTGGTTCCAGGCGATCTCGCGGATCTTTGCGCGCACTTCAGGATCGGTAACAACGATCACTTCGAAGGGCTGCAGGCCGCTGGAGGTGGGCGCTAGCCGCGCCGCTTCCACGATCCGTTCAACCTTGTCTTCAGACACGGCCTTGGAAGGATCCATTTTCTTTGTGGCATAACGCCAGTTGAGTTTTTCGATAAGCATGTTCGTTTTCCCTGGGAGGACCAGCCCGCCCTGCCCCTTGACCGGCAGAAACGGACGCTACGCCGTCGTAGCCCGCCTGACATAGGAGACGGGACGGCGCGTGCAAGCAGGCACCGCGCGGTAACCGGTAAAAAAGTTTGGAAAACTGATAATAAGGGAGCAAAACTTTATTGCAGAGAGCGGTGACGCATCGCCTGCTACCGGATGCGGCGCGTAAAGTTCATCCACGCCCGCCCCAACCCTCATTCCTGTGCTCGTCACAGGAATCCAGCCGACACGCGTCTGCGTGGCGAAAAGACTCCTCTCAGTCCAAGGACTTGGGCTGGCTGGATCCCTGTGACGAGCACAGGGATGGGGGGAAGCCTCACCCCTTCGTCACGCCATGGTTCCCCTTCGGAAAACCCGAGGCCAGCGCGCTGTACCACTTGCCGCTGTTCTTCAGCGTGCGCACCTGCGTGTCGTAATCCACATGCACCAGGCCGAAACGCATGCGATAACCCTCGGCCCATTCGAAATTATCCATCAGGCTCCAGGCGAAATAACCGCGCATCGGGTAACCGTCGCGGATGAGATCGGCAACGATGCCGAGGTGTTCGGCATAATAATCGAGACGCGGCTGGTCATTCACCTCGCCGTTTTCAACGCCCATATTGTAGCAGGCGCCGTTTTCGGTGATGTAGCATTCCGGCAGGTCGTAACGCTTGTAGAGCGTCTCCACCAGCGACTTGAGCGCCGGCGCGTAGACCTCCCAGCCGATATCGGTCTTCACATCGCTTATGGCGGGGGCCGGTGTGGTCGCGGGGAATTCCGCGCCCGGCGTCGCATCGTTGGCGACACGCATCGGCGTGTAATAATTCAGACCCCACCAGTCGAGCTTCTGGCTGATGATGGCGAGGTCTTCCGCCTCCACGACAGGCATGCGGTCACCAAGCGCTTCCATCATCTCGGCCGGATATTCGCCCTTGAAGACAGGATCGAAAAACGCGCCATTGTGGAACTGGAAGGCCCGCTCCGCCGCCTTGAGATCGGCGTCGCTATCGGAAGCCGGGATGACGGAATGGGCGTTGAGCACCAGTCCCACCGGCACCTTCGGCGCGACATGGCGGGATGCCTCCACGCCGAAACCGTGGGCGAGGTTGATGTGGTGCATGGCGGCAAGGGCCGCCTCCATGTTGCGTTCGCCCGGCGCATGGATACCGTAGAGATGGCTGAGCCACACAGCGCACCAGGGTTCGTTGAAGGTCGCCACCGCATCCAGCCGGTCGCCGAGGCGGGCCATGACGGTCTTGGCGTAACGCTGGAAGGCGTGCGCAGTGGAACGCGAGGCCCAGCCGCCGTCACCCATCAGGGTCAGCGGCAGGTCCCAATGATAAAGCGTCGCATAGGTCTTGATGCCGCGCGCCTTGCAGCCATCGACGAGGCGGTCGTAAAAATCCAGCCCCTTCTCGTTGATCGGACCGAAACCATCGGGAATAATGCGCGGCCAGGCGATCGAGAAACGATAGGCCTCGACACCCATGTCCTTGATGAGATCGAGATCCTGTTCCCAGCGATTGTAATGATCGCAGGCGACATCACCATTGTGACGCCCAAAGACATGGCCCGGCATGTTGCAGAAGGCATCCCAGATGGAGGGCTTGCGGCCATCCGCCCTGGTGGAGCCTTCGATCTGGAACGAGGCAGTCGCGACGCCGAACAGGAAGTCGCCGGGGAAACGGGCTGCTAGCGTTTTTGGATCGGTCATCGGAGAGGCCCTTGTCGTCCATCGGGTGTGAAAAGATCTGCAGCGGTTTAGACCATGCCGCCTGTGAGGTACAGCCGGGCCGCAAAGAATCTACAACGTTTCAGGCTGCGCAGTTAACAAGTCCAAAGCGCTTTGCATGCGCCAATGCCGCCGCAGCGGTTTGCCGGCGGCGAAAGACATCGGCCCGGCAAATGCGGGGGAAATGGGAAGTGGTGGAAGTTGTTGCATTCACCGGGCCGCCGCATCGGGACCGCAATCGCGGCCCCTCGGTCACAGTCTTTTCACGGCACCTATCCGATCAGCCCTTCCCGCCTCTGGCCCGGCGGGATGCCTTTCAAAAACACGGTCTGCCAGAACCATGCTTGTCGATGCCGGCAGCCGGTTCGCGAAAGGCGCCGCGCGTCTCGCCCTTCCGTTCCGGTTGCGGGAGAATGATGCGGCGGAAATGGCTGATGGGGACGGACGGGAACGTATTTTCTTGGAAGCTGCTGAAAAGTGAGGAGCGGTGGCGGAAAGCCTTCCCCGCTTTGGGTGGATAACGGAGAGCATGTCCCCTCATACGATCCTTAGGGCCTGCCTTGCTCCACACTCGACGTCATCCTCGGGCTTGACCCGAGGATGACGTCGAGTGTGTCGTGACGGCGATCGTCAACCCGAAACGGCGAAAGCGGGAGATATTCTCCCGCTTCCTTTTGAGAACCTATGACCCCGTCAAACGTAACGATTGACCACGTTTTCGAGATATTCCTGACGACCGGATTTCGGCTCGGGGTTGATATCCTGGCTCTCGACCAGCGCTGCGATTTCCTCGAGCTTCAGCTCGCCGCGCAGCATCTTCTGGGCTTCAGCCGAATCCCACTTGGCGTAACGCTCGGAAAGCGGCTTCGAAAGCGCACCGTCCTCGATCATCTTCGCCGCCGCCTTCAGGCCACGGGCGCAGCAATCCATGCCGCCGATATGGCCGATCAGCAGATCCTGCGGATCGAGCGACTGACGGCGCAGCTTGGAATCGAAGTTGGTGCCGCCATTCTTGAAGCCGCCGCCGGCCAGAACATGGTAATAGGCAAGCGCCATTTCCGGTACGTTGTTGGGGAACTGGTCGGTATCCCAGCCGGACTGGTAATCGTTGCGGTTCATGTCGATGGAGCCGAAGATGCCGAAGGCATTGGCCATGGCCAGTTCGTGCTCGAAGGAGTGGCCGGCGAGGATCGCGTGGCCCTGCTCGATATTGACCTTCACTTCCTTATCGAGGCCGTTCTTCTGCAGGAAAGCATAAACGGTGGCGACATCGTAGTCGTACTGGTGCTTGGTCGGCTCCTGCGGCTTCGGCTCGATCAGGATCGTGCCTTCAAAACCGATCTTGTACTTGTATTCCACCACCAGATTGAGGAAGCGGCCGAGCTGGTCGAGCTCACGCGAAAGATCGGTGTTGAGCAGGGTCTCGTAACCTTCGCGGCCGCCCCACAAAACATAGTTCGCGCCGCCGAGCTTCTTGGTGGCGTCCATGCAGGTCTTCACGGTTGCGGCAGAGAAGGCGAAGACGTCCGGATCGGGATTGGTGGCGGCGCCGGACATGAAGCGGCGGTTGGAGAAGAGGTTGGCCGTGCCCCACAGAAGCTTCACGCCGGTATCGGCCTGCTTCTGCGCGAAATAATCGACGATCTCGTTGAGGTTCTTGGTGTTTTCGGCAAAGTTCTTGCCTTCCGGGCGCACATCGGCGTCGTGGAAGCAATAAAACGGCGAACCGAGCAGCGAGAAGAATTCGAAAGCCACATCTGCCTTCAGTTTTGCCGCCTGCATGGTGTCTTCGAACCACGGACGCTCAAAGGTCTGGCCGCCGAAGGGGTCACCGCCCGGCCAGGTGAAGGTGTGCCAATAGGCGACCGCAAAACGCAGGTGATCTTCCATGCGCTTGCCGGCGACGACTTCGTCCGGGTTGTAATGGCGGAAGGCCAGCGGGTTGGTGCTGTCGGGGCCTTCATATTTGATCTTGGCGATATCGCCGAAAAAACCTGTGGTCATGGTGATCCTCCTCTTGGGGTGGGTTTGGGTGTTGTTCGGGATGTGTTGGAGGGTGCGGCTCACCCCCCTCTGTCCTGCCGGACATCTCCCCCTCAAGGGGGGAGATCAGCAAGACGCGGTCTCGTCATTTCATTCTCGAAGCTGGAGAAGGGCGAGACCTCGCCGCAGGTCGATCTCCCCCCTTGAGGGGGAGATGCCCGACAGGGCAGAGGGAGGGTGAAGCCGCACACTCCGCGTCTCAATGCGAAAGCGGCCGAATAGCCGGATAAAGCGCGTGATACCGCCGGTAAGCCTCCTCATAGGCACCGGCCAGATCGGCCACCGGCTCGATCGTCCGTGCCGTCTCCGGCTGCGAGCAAACGGCAACCGGATCGGCCCCCGTCGCGGCGATGAGGCCGAGGCGGGCGGCGCCGAAGGCCGCGCCGAAATCGCCCTCGGCCGGAATATCGACGGGCACGCCGAGCGACGTGGCGATCGAGGCCAGCCAATAGGCCGAGCGCGAGCCGCCGCCGATGGCGGTGACGCGGGAAATCGAGGTGCCGGCCGATTTCAGCGCTTCAAGATTGTCCCTGATCGCGAAGGTGACGCCTTCCAGCACGGCCTGCGTCAGCGCCTTGCGGTCGCTTTCATGTGAAAGGCCGATGAAGGAACCCCGGATGGCGGCGTCGTTATGCGGTGTGCGCTCACCGGAAAGATAAGGCGCGAAGGTAACGCCGGTCGGCGCAAGAAGCGCCTCGCCCAGCTCACCCGTCAGATCGGCGGCGGATTGCCCGGTGAGGCGCGAATACCAGTTCAGCGCATCCGTCGCGGAAAGGATGACGCCCATCTGGTGCCAGGTGTTGGGCAGCGCGTGGCAGAAGGCGTGCACGGCGCTTTCAGGCTTCGGCAGATAGGACGCATTGGCGGCGAAAAGCACACCTGACGTGCCGAGCGACACGAAGGCATGGCCTTCCTTCACCGTGCCCATGCCGCAGGCGGAAGCGGCATTGTCGCCCGCCCCGCCGGCAACGACGGCACGGCCGGAAATGCCCCATTCGGAAGCAAGTTCGGAGCGCAGCACGCCCGCCTCATCCGTGCCTTCCACCAGGGACGGCATGTGCTTTTCATCCAGCCCGGTGGCGGCGAGCAGTTCGGAAGACCACTTGCGCGCGCCGGTATCGAGCCAGGAGGTGCCGGCGGAGTCAGACATTTCCGAGATGTATTCGCCGGTCAGCCACAGACGCAGATAATCCTTCGGCAGCAATACCTTGGCCACTTTCGCGAAGATATCGGGTTCGTTCTTCGCCACCCAGGCAAGCTTCGGCGCGGTGAAGCCGGGGAAAACGATGTTGCCGGTGATCTTGCGGAAACGCGGATCGGCATCCAGCGCGGCGGCCTCGGCGTGAGAACGCGTGTCGTTCCACAGGATGCAGGGGCGCAGCACCTTGCCATCGGCATCAACAAGCGTCGCACCATGCATCTGGCCGGAAAGGCCGATGCCCTTTACGGCGGCGAGTTCCCCAGGAAACTTCTGCTTCAGGCCGGCAACGGCGGTTTTCGTGGCAGCAATCCAGTCTGCCGGGTCCTGTTCGGACCAGCCATGATGCGGGCGCGAGACGTCCAGCGAGCCGTTGGCCGAGCCGATGATTTTCTGATCGCCGTCCATCAGCAGGGCTTTGACGCCTGAAGTGCCAAGATCGAGACCGAGATACATGTATTTCTCCATTCCGGCGCGCCATGCGCCGCTTTCAGCGTTTTTTAAAAGCCGCCGCATTTCCGGACGGAAAACCGGCGGCCACTTTTCCTGGAAATGCTCTCGTCAGGGCAGATTGTCCCTGAGGAATATGTCGATACGGATCCGTTCCTGCGCGGCGATGACGGGCAGGCCATCGGCGCGCGCCTTCAACACGCGGATGGCGCTGCGCACCTCGTGGCCGGCATCCTGGTTGAGCACGGCATCCAGCAGCCCTTCCCGCAGCGCATTGGCGGTGTTTTCCGTCAGTTCATGGGCGATGACCGAAAGCGCTCTTTCGCCATCTGCGGCCCCAAGCGCCCGGATGAGGCCGCGATTACCCGCACCGAGACTGTAGATGCCTGACAGTGAGGCGTTGCCGAGCGCCTCGCGCACCAGCGTCTCGACGGTCAGCGGATCGTCCCTGCCCTCCAGCACCGGCAGCAGCCGCAGCTGGGGAAATTCGGATTCGATCACGGCGCGAAATCCTTCCAGACGCTCGCGGTGGTCGCGCACCAGCATGGAGCCGGCAACAACAGCGACATCGCCGCCGCGTCCGGAAAGGAAACGCCCCATCAGGCTGGCCGCCGTGCGCCCGGCCGCGACGTTGTCCACACCGGCATAATGATCGCGCCGCGAACCGGAGAGATCGGAGACCAGTGTCACCGTGGCGATGCCGTCTTCCGCCAGCCGGTCGGCGGCCTCAGCCACATCTTCGGAATCGGTGGCGACAAAAGCGACGCCCGAGGGTTTTTCCCGGCGTGCAACTTCCAGTGCCTCGGTCAGTGCTGCGGCATTAAACGGCGGCACCTCGATGACACGGATGGCCGTGCGCTCCAGATGGGAACGGCTGGCAGCAGCCCGCACCTCGGCGCGCAGGGTCGCCATGAAGGAATTGTCATTGCCGGGCAGGATGAAGATCATCGAGTAATTGCGGCCCTTGGCCAGATTGGCGGCCGCGATATCGCGCACGTAACCCAGCTCGGCAATGGCCGCTTCCACCCGTGCCCGCGTTGCCGCATGCACGCCGGGGCGCATGTTCAGCACCCGGTCGATGGTGGCGAGACTGACGCCCGCGCGCTCGGCGATATCGTGAACTGTAGGCTTCATGGCTCCTCCCTCCCCCTTGCATATCCAGCTTTGCCGCCGCCGTAAATCGAAAAATGATGTACGTACCTCACAATTCATCAAATGGCTGCGGAATATCAAGAGCGGCATGGGCTGCGGCTAATAAAGGGTCCGCCGGTAGTCCTGCTCCAGCTGCTCGTCCATCTTCTGCATCTCATCACCGTTCGTCGGCGCACCTGTCGTCTCATCGAGAATGATCTTGATAAGCGAGGGCATTTCCGACCGGACCTGGAAATGTGCGGGATCCCACAGGTGGGAGCGCCTGAACGCCTTGGCGCAATGCATGAAAACCTCGTCCACCTCTACGACGATGGCAAGTTTTGGGGTGTGATCCGCAATGCTCATGAGCTTCAGGATCTCGGGATCATTGCTCAGTGTCGCGCGCCCGTTCACCCGCAGGGTGTCGTCGAAACCGGGCACGATGAACAACAGCCCGACAACAGGATTGGCGATGATATTGCTGAGGGTATCGAGGCGATTATTGCCCGGCCGGTCGGGGATCGCCAGGGTGCGGGCGTCGAGAACCTTTACAAAGCCCGCCGGATCGCCGCGGGGGCTGACATCGGCCTTTCCTTCAAGATTCTGGGTGCCGATGCAGAGAAACGGCGAACGCCTTATGAATTCCTGCGCATGTTCGCCGAGCCTGTCCTGACACTTCTGTACCGCCAGGGCATGTGTCGGCTCGAACAGCCCGCGAAGCGACTGCTCATCCGTGATTGCAAAGTCTGGATTGAGTTCCAAGGCCATCATGATCTCCCCCTCTGAACTGCCCCCTCCCAAGCGGCCGAAATCCGGGTCAGCCGTCCTCCCGGCCCCGTTTTGGCTCCCTCTCAAGCATTTTTGAGGTACGTACCTCAAGGATTGATATATATGGCTTGCCCGCTGCGATCAACAGGCAGAATCGGGATTTTCGGTAGGATATAAAAAAGGGGCCGTCATTTCCGACGGCCCCAGCTCTGCGGTGGATGGGAGGGGATTGTTATCAGTGCGCCGCGTCCGGCGGCGGCGCTGCCTTGGGTTTCTGGATCAGCACGGTCATGAAGATCAGGCTGGAGAACAAAATCGTCAGTGCGAAGAACACATCGGCAAAGGCCAAGATCCAGGCCTGCTGCGAAACCATGCCGACCATTTTCTTGACGGCGACGGAAGCGCCGTCCAGCCCGTAGGAATCATAGTTGGCGCCGACATTGTTCAGCCATTCCAGCGCCTGCGGGTTGGAATAGCTGATATGTTCGGCCAGCCGCACATAATGGTCGTCGGTGCGCTGCGACAGCATGGTGTTGATGACGGCAAGACCGACGGCGCCGCCGAGGTTACGGGTGAGGTTGAACAGGCCGGACGCGTTGCGGATACGGGCCGGCGGCAAGGTGCCGAGCGCGATGTTGTTGATCGGCACCATGCACATCATCAGGCCGAAACCGCGCAGGATCTGCGGGATCAGCAGCTCGTAGAAGTCCCAGTCGGTCGTCACATGCGTCATTATCCAGGTGCCGCAGCCGAAGCTGATGAAACCGATCGCCATCATCGCCCGCGGATCGAGCTTGGTCGAAACCTTGCCGGCAATCGGCGCGGTGAAGAACATCGCAAGACCTGAGACGAACATGGTCTCGCCGATCATCAGCGCATCGTAACCCCTCACCCGGCCAAGATAGAGCGGGTAGAGATAGGTCAGGCCGTAAAGCCCGATGCCCATGACGAAGGAGAAAAGCGAGCCGATGGAGAAGTTTCGGTCCGCAAAGGCGCGGATGTCAACCACCGGGAATTCCACCTTGAAGGCACGCCAGAAGAAGACCACCGCGCCGATGACCATGGCGACGGAGCCCAAAACGATATGCTCGTCGTTGAACCAGTCCTTGTTGTTGCCCTCTTCCAGCACATATTCCAGCGAGCCGAGGAAGACCGCCATGGAGATCAGCCCCCACCAGTCGAACTTCTTCCAGAGCGAGTGCTCCGGCTTGTCGAAATCAATGAGGCTCCAGGTCAGGATGGTGACGATGATGCCGGGAATGATGTTGACGAGGAACAACCAGTGCCAGGAAAAGGCATTGGAAAGATAACCGCCGACCGTCGGACCGATTGTGGGTGCAAGCGTCGCGACCAGACCGATGATCGGCGAGACGACCGAGCGTTTCGATGGCGGGAAGATCGTGAAGGCGGCCGCAAAGACGGACGGGATCATGCCGCCGCCGATAAAGCCCTGGATCGCGCGATAGACGATCATCTGGTCGATATTGGTGGCGGTGGCGCAGAGCGCGCTCGAAATCGTGAAGCCCGCAGCACAGGTGGCGAAGAGCACGCGCGTGGAGAGAATGCGCGCCAGCGTGCCCGAAAGCGGGATCATGATCACTTCGGCGATCAGATAGGAGGTCTGCACCCAGGCGATCTCGTCCGAGCCGGCGCCGAGGCCGGCCTGGATTTCCGCCAGCGAGGCGGAAACGATCTGAATGTCGAGAATCGACATGAACATGCCGAAGACCATCGCGAAGAACGCGATGAGCCTGCGCCTGTCCATCGGGGGATCGGCGGGGATGGACGCCCCGCCCGTACCGACAACCGTAGCCGCCATGATCTTGCCCTCAACGGTGCGTCAAAGACGCGCCTTACTTGGCTTCCGGGTTGACTTGCGCCGTTCTGGTGGTTTCCGGCGCCGTGCGGGTATCGACATCGACAACGACGCTGAGGCCGGCGCGGAGATTGTGCTTTTCAAGGTCTTCCTTGGAGAAGACGATACGAACAGGCACGCGCTGGATGACCTTGGTGAAGTTACCTGTCGCATTTTCCGGCGGCAGCATGGAGAAGACCGAGCCCGAACCGGGCGAAATCGACTGCACGGTGCCTTCGATCGTCGCATCGTCAAAGGCGTCGACATGCACGCGCACCTTCGAACCGGGCACGACGCGGGCAAGCTGCGTTTCCTTGAAATTGGCGTCGATATAAAGCTCGTTCATCGGCACCAGCGAAGCCAGACGCTTGCCGACCGACACCAGATCACCGTTCTGCACACCGAGATTGCCGATGACGCCGTCATAAGGCGCCTTCAGAACCGTGAAGGCCAGATCGCGGGCAGCCTTGTCCTTGGAAAGCTGCAGCGAACGGATGGTGCTTTCGGCTTCCTCGCGCTGGGCGCGCAGAAGCTCGACATTGGCCTTGGCCGACGCAATCGCCGCCTCGCCCGCCACGACATTCGCCCTGGCCTGATCGAGCGCGACCTGGGCGCTGTCGGAAGCGGCAACCGTGCCGACATCCTTCGCCTGCAGCTCGCTGGCGCGCTTCTGGGTGATTTCCGCGCCGCGAAGGGCGGCATCCAGCGCACCCTTCTGGGCAACGGCCTGTTCCTGCGCGGCTTCGCCGCCGATGATCTGCGCGTCGATACGCTTCAGCGACAGTTCCTCGGTGCGGATCTGGGCTTCGGCCTGTTCCAGAGCGATGCGATAATCGCCATCATCAAGCGTCACCAGCGGGTCACCCGCCTTGACTTCCTGGTTCTCGACCACGTTCACCTTGGCGACGTAACCGGCAACCTTCGGCGCTATGACGGCGATATCACCTTCGATATAGGCGTCATCCGTCGACACCATGAAGCGGCCGTCGACCCACCAGTTGTAACCATACCAGCCGGCGCCGGCGAGAATGGCAAGGGCGAAGACCGGCAGAAGCGGCGAACGCTTCTTGGCCTTCGGCGCTGCAACGGCCTGGGCCGGCTGCTGCGGCGCGGCCTCGGCCGGCTTTGCGGGAGAGGTCTCGGCCTTGGCAGAGATATCCGCCTCTTCCGCATCGTTGACGGCGCGAACCGCGCTATTCTTCTGGGCCGACATGAGAATGTACCGTGATAAATTGAAGAAAGTTTTTCGAACTGAACCGTTCGGTTCGATTGACATAATCCCTTTCCTGACACATATCAAGTGTTATCGAACCGATTGGTTCGACGTTCGGTTAGTTTTTTTTACGTCATTACGATGCTAAGAGGCGGCAGTGATGGCAGGTGAAGACATGGATATGGAGACGGAAACCGATACGGGCTGTCCGGGAAACCCCGCCGGGCGTTTTGCGGCGGGCGAAGACCCGGCCAAACGCGACCAGATTCTGGCCGGCGCCTGGCGCGTGTTCAAGCGCAAGGGCTTCGACGCCGCCAGCATGAACGACATCACCCGGGAAGCGGGCGTTTCCAAGGGCACGATCTATGTCTACTTCTCCAACAAGGAAGATTTGTTCGTTGCGCTCGTCGACCATCACCGCAACGAATTCGCCACCTCCATGCGCCATATTCTTGAGGGCACCGAAGAGGTACGCGAGGGGCTGGAACAGTTCGGCAAGGCTTTTGCCAACAAGATGATCTGTTCCGACATGATCCCCGCCATGCGCTCCGTGATCGGTGTCATCGATCGCATGCCGAAGCTGGCGCAGCGTTTTTTCCTCTCCGCGCCGAACAATGTGCGCACGGTGCTGCTGGATTTCATCGAACATCAGGTCAAGATCGGCCATCTGAAGGTGGATGACCCCGAGTTGGCGGCCCGGCAATATATCGAGCTTTCCACAGGCACCTTCTTCAAGCTGCGCCTGTTCGGGGAACTCGAAGGCCCGGTTCCCGAAGAGGAACTGGACCGGATAATCGGCAGCGCCGTCAATGTGTTCATGGCTGCCTACGGAACTGACAAGGCCTGAAATCATTCAGCAACGGGCGACCGGACCGGCAACGGGACAGTGCCCGATACGCGGTTTGCGCGAAATTTCGATGAAATCTTGCCCATCACAGGGGCGGTCTCCTTGTTTCTCGCGTATTGCGCTATAAATTCCACCCACCGAATGTTTCGGGTGGCCTTGTTGCTGAAAGGAAAAATTCCCTGATGGAGTCCGTTCTCCCTCTTCTGTCCGACCCCGCCGCCTGGGTGGCGCTCGTCACCCTGATCGTCATGGAGGTCGTGCTTGGTATCGACAACCTGATCTTCATCTCGATCCTCACCAACAAGCTGCCGCCTGAACAGCGCGAAAAAGCCCGCAAGATCGGCATCGGCCTTGCGCTCGTCATGCGGCTTGGCCTGCTCGGCACCGTCGCGTGGATCGTGCAGCTGACCACGCCGGTCTTCGAGCTCTTCGGCCACGCCTTCTCATGGAAGGACATGATCCTCATCGCCGGCGGTCTTTTCCTGATGTGGAAGGCCACCAAGGAAATCCACCACAATGTCGACCCGGAAGACCACAAGGAAGACATGGTCGGCGGCCCTGTGGGCATGAATTTCGGCGCCGCCATCGGCCAGATCCTGCTGCTCGACCTCGTCTTCTCGGTGGACAGCATCATCACCGCCGTTGGCATGACGCCGCATCTGCCGATCATGATCGTCGCTGTCATCGTCGCCGTCACCGTCATGCTTTTGGCCGCAACGCCGCTTGCCAACTTCATCGAGCGCAACCCCACCATCGTCATGCTGGCCCTCGCCTTCCTGATGATGATCGGCACGACACTGATTGCCGAAGGCATGGGCTTCCATGTTCCGAAGGGCTACGTTTATGCCGCCATGGCGTTTTCGGCGCTGGTGGAACTGCTCAACATGCTGGCCCGCAATGCGCGGCGTCGAAAGAAGGCGGAGGCCGCCGGCGACGTGCATTGATGTTGCCGTGACGTTTCCCTGATTTTCCGAGGCCCGTTTGCAGACGGGTCTCGGATTGAGGAAGGACCGCTCCTCATACTCCACGTCATCCTCGGCTCAAGGCCGAGGATGACGGAAGCTTTAGGCCGATAGGCGGCCATCCAAAGCCTTCCGCGCGAAGCAGGCTTCCACCAATCGGACTCTTTATTTCCGTCCGGAACCTCAAAGCCGCGGCTTGCGTTTCAATGCATCCTCGCCTTACGCCCGGCGACGGCGCGTTTTTCTCCTTCGAAAGCAAACAGGCAGCATGACAACCGACCAGATCCTCGCCTTCACCGTGATCGCCGGCATGATGGTCGCGTTCATCTGGGACAGGCTGCGTTACGATGTCGTCGCCTGCAGCGCATTGCTGGTGGCGGTGGCGGTGGGGGTTGTGCCTTTCGAGAAGGCTTTCTCCGGTTTTTCGGATGATATCGTCATCATCGTCGGCAGCGCGCTGATCGTCAGTTCGGCCGTGGCGCGCTCCGGCATCGTGGATATGACAATCAAGAAATATTTTCCCGAAATGCACTCCAAGAGCCTGCAGCTTGCCTTCCTGATGATCGTCGTCGCCATCATGTCGGCCTTCATCAAGAATATCGGCGCGCTCGCCATCATGATGCCGGTCGCTTTCCAGTTTGCCCGCAAATCCGGCAGCCCCGTTTCCTATTATCTGATGCCCATGGCCTTTGCCGCACTTCTGGGCGGGCTGATGACGCAGATCGGCACCTCGCCCAACATCGTCGTCTCGCGGCTGCGCGAGGAGATGACCGGGCAGAGCTTTTCGATGTTCGACTTCACCCCCGTCGGCGCGGGACTGACAGTCATCGGCATCATCTTCCTGACTTTCGGTTATCGCCTTCTGCCGGTCCGCAACCGCCAGCAGGCATCGGTGGAGGATATTCTCGACCAGTCGGCCTATACCGCCGAAGCGACGCTGCCCGCCGACAGCACCTATGCGGACAAGCCGCTGCGCGAATTGCTCAAACAGGCCGATGGCGACGTCATCGCCAGCACCATCCTGCGCGGGCCGAGACGCATCTCCCCCTTCCCCGATGTGAAGCTCAAGGCCGGGGACACCGTGCTTCTCGAAGGTAGCCCGGAAGGGCTTGACCGCATCGTCTCGCAGGCAAAGCTGCTGCTGTCAGGCAAGCCGCTGATGGAGAACGGCCAGAAGACCGTCGATCTCATTTCCATGGAAGCGGTCATCAGCAATGAATCGGTGCTGAGCGGCATTTCGGCGCGCGAGCTTTCGCTCTCCTATACGCGCGGCGTCAATCTGATCGCCGTCAACCGCCACGGCCAGCGCGTCAGCCAGCGGCTCTCCGAGCTGACATTGCAGGCAGGGGACGTCATTCTTTTGCAGGGCAGCCGCAAGAACCTGCCGCAGGTCCTGCAGGAATTTTCGCTCTTGCCACTGGCGCAGCGGGAAATCCTGCTTGGGGTGCAGCGCCGCGCGCTGCTGCCCGTCATCGTGCTCGCCGCCGCCATGATCGCCGCCGGCAGCGGACTGGTGCCGGTCTCAGTCGCATTCTTCGCCGCCGCCTTCCTGATGATCCTCGTCGGCGCGATCCCGCTCACAGAGGTCTATAAATCCATCGACGGGCCGATCCTCGTCATGCTCGCCGCCCTCATTCCCGTCAGCGACAGTCTGCGCACCAGCGGGGCGAGCGAACTGATCGCCGCCTGGCTCGGCCATGCCGCACAGGGATTGCCGCCCTTTGCGGCGCTCGGCATGATCCTGCTCACCGCCATGGCGGTCACGCCCTTTCTCAACAATGCCGCAACCGTGCTGGTCATGGCCCCCATCGCCGCAGGTTTCGCCACCACACTCGGCTTCAGGCCGGAAGCCTTCCTGATGGCGGTGGCGATCGGCGCGGGCTGCGATTTTCTCACGCCCATCGGCCACCAGTGCAACACGCTGGTGATGGGCCCCGGCGGTTACCGCTTCAGCGACTACCCGCGCCTCGGCCTGCCGCTGTCGATCATGATCGTCATCGCCAGCATTCCGATGCTGCTTTACGTCTGGCCGGTTTCCTGAAACTTTTCGGGGAAAAGCGCGGCATCCTTGCATCGCAGCAATGCGTTGAGGCAAGACGGTAAATATCCTTATTTCCTTGACGCCTGCGGCATAATATGGCCTAAGCCGATGCCGAACGGGAATGTGCAAAAGCGCGCGTGACACGCGCCTTTCCGCATGATTTCCTGCCGCATTCAAACGAAAACTCCGTGATATAAGGGCCAATTCGCCCCCATGTCACTGCCACGTCACGACGAGTGAATTTCATGACCACTTCCGGCGTTCGCGTCCGCATTGCACCTTCCCCCACCGGCGAGCCCCATGTCGGCACCGCCTATATCGCGCTGTTCAACTATCTCTTCGCCAAGAAACATGGCGGCGAGTTCATCCTGCGCATCGAGGACACCGACGCCACCCGCTCGACGCTGGAATATGAGCAGAAGGTGCTCGAGGCGCTGCGCTGGACCGGCCTCACCTGGTCGGAAGGCCCAGATGTCGGAGGCCCCTATGGCCCTTATCGCCAGTCCGAGCGCAAGGCCATGTACTGGCCCTATGCCGAAGAGCTGCTGGAAAAAGGCCATGCCTTCCGCTGTTTCTGCACACCCGAGCGGCTTGAGCAGATGCGCGAGGCCCAGCGCGCCGCCGGCAAGCCGCCGAAATATGACGGCCTTTGCCTCCACCTGAAGGCCGAGGAAGTGACCGCCCGCGTCGCCGCCGGCGAAGCCAACGTCGTGCGCATGAAGATCCCGACCGAAGGTTCGTGCGATTTCCATGACGGCGTTTACGGCGATGTCTCGATTCCGTGGGACTCGGTCGACATGCAGGTGCTGATCAAGGCCGACGGCATGCCGACCTATCACATGGCAAACGTCATCGACGACCATCTGATGAAGATCACCCATGTGGCGCGCGGCGAGGAATGGCTGGCCTCCGTGCCCAAGCACATCCTGCTTTACCGTTATTTCGGCTGGGAGCAGCCGACGTTCATGCATCTTTCGCTGATGCGCAACGCCGACAAGTCGAAGCTTTCCAAGCGCAAGAACCCGACGTCCATCTCCTATTATTCCGCGCTCGGCTACCTGCCGGAAGCGCTGATGAACTTCCTCGGCCTGTTCTTCATCCAGATCGCTGAAGGCGAAGAGCTTTTGACCATGGAAGAACTGGCGGCGAAGTTCGACCCGGAAGCGTTGTCCAAGGCCGGCGCCATCTTCGATATCCAGAAGCTGGACTGGCTGAACGGCCGCTGGCTGCGCGAGAAGCTCACACCGGAAGAATTCATTGCCCGCACGCTGGAATGGGCGATGGAGAATGCACGCCTGACCGAAGGCCTGAAGCTTGCGCAGAGCCGTATTTCCAAGCTCGGCGAATTGCCCAACCTTGCAGGCTTCCTGCTTTCAAGCGACGTTGGCCTCACGCCCGCGTCGTTTGCCGGTCTCAAAAGCAAACCGGAGGAAATCCACGAGATCCTCACCACGGTTGCCACCGACCTGGAAAAAATGCCTGATTGGAACGTGGAAGCAATCGAGGCCGAGCTGCGCGACATTGCCGAACGCACCGGCAAGAAGCTGCGCATCGTCACGCCGCCGCTCTTCGTTGCCGTGTCCGGTTCCTCGCGCTCGCTGCCGCTGTTCGATAGCATGGCGCTGCTCGGCCGCTCAGTGGTGCGCCAGCGGCTGAAGATGGCGATTGCTGTCGTGGCCACCATGGTTGGCAGCGGAAGCTGATAGTTTAATGCTGCCGGTAACGGCAGCATTCTGAAATATACCCCTCTGCTCGGGGCACCCCCCTCTGCCCTGCCGGGCATCTCCCCCTCAAGGGGGGAGATCAGATGGCGCACCCGCCCCCATGGGCAAGGTGTCCGCCGCTTGTCGATCTCCCCCCTTGAGGGGGAGATGTCCAGCAGGACAGAGGGGGGTAAACCCAGAGTGGGATGGGTAACCGTAACAAGCAAAGCCCGCTAAAGGCGAAGAACAATGACCGACACCAAGACCGAAACCACCGCCCTTTCCTCCGACGCGACAGAAGTGCGCCGCCAGAAACTTGCGCTGCTGCGCGAGCAGATCGGCGACGTTTATCCGGCGCATTTCCACCGCACGCTGACCAATGCGGAGCTGGCGGAAAAATATGCCGATATCGAAGCCGACGTCGAAACCGGCGACACGGTGACGGTGGCGGGCCGCGTTTATTCCTCGCGCAATTCCGGCATGTTCATGGACATCCATGATGCCTCGGGCAAGGTGCAGATTTTCTCCCACAAGGATACGACGCCGGAAACGGCGCGTAATCTTCTGCCAATGATCGACATTGGCGATATCATCGGCGTGACCGGCAAGGTGCGTCGCACCAAGCGCGGTGAGCTGACGATCAACGCCGAAGAAATCACCATGCTGACCAAGTCGCTGCTGCCGATGCCGGAGAAGTGGCATGGCGTTTCCGATATTGAGCTGCGTTACCGCAAGCGCCATCTCGATATTCTCGCCAACGAAGAATCCAAGCTGCGCTTCCTGCAGCGCTCGAAGATCCTGTCCGGTATGCGCCGTTTCATGGAGGATGAAGGCTTCCTCGAAGTGGAAACGCCGATGCTGCAGACCGTCTATGGCGGCGCGACGGCCGATCCGTTCAAGACTTTCCACAACACGCTGAAGATGGACATGTATCTGCGCATCGCGCCGGAACTGTTCCTGAAGCGCACGCTGGTATCCGGCCTCTCCGACAAGGTCTTCGAAATCAACCGCAACTTCCGCAACGAAGGCGTTTCCACACGGCACAATCCTGAATTCACCATGATGGAGTGCTATTGGGCCTATGCCGACTACGAAGACATCATGGGTCTCGTGGAGCGGCTGTTCGAGACGCTGGCGATTGCCCTGCACGGCACGACCGAAGTTGAATTCCAGGGCCAGACGATCTCCTTCAAGGGTCCGTTCAAGCGCGTGCCTATGCCTGATGCGGTAAAGGAAGCAACCGGCATCGACTTCCTCGCCATCAAGACCGATGAAGAAGCCCGCGCTGCTGCCAAGGCCGCCGGTTTTGCCGTCGAGAAGGACTGGACCTGGGGCGAATGCCTTGCCTTCATCTTCGAAGAGAAGGTGGAAGGCACGCTGATCCAGCCGAGCCACGTCACGCATTTCCCGAAGGATATTTCGCCCTTTGCCAAGGAAGTGCCGGGCGAGCCGCGCCTCGTCGAGCGTTTCGAAAGCTATTGCAACGCCTGGGAAGTGGGCAACGCCTTCTCCGAACTCAACGATCCCGAAGAACAGCGCCGCCGCATGGTGGAGCAGCTGGAGCAGGCCCATGCCCGCGGCGAAAAGGACAAGCAGCTGGACGACGAATTCCTCGACGCCATCGACCAGGGCATGCCGCCCGCCGGCGGCCTCGGTATCGGCGTCGATCGCCTGATCATGCTGCTCACCAACGCGCCCTCGATCCGCGACGTCATCCTCTTCCCGGCCCGCCGCAACAAGGCGGACTGATCGGACGAAACCCGGGGGCGGCCTCGCGGCCGCCTGCCGCTCCCCGATTTTCTCGCTGGTGGCGAAGGGGACGTATTTTCTCGACGTCATCCTCGGGCCTGTGCCGAGGACCTAATCACGTCCAATAATGTCAATCCGTTGCAGATCCTCGGGACAGGCCCGAGGATGACGCCGGAGTGTGTGGCGAGGTTTCGCCCCGTTTGCTGTCGGTTTTCCTCTCCCTACATAGACACGGCAAGTAACTATCCGGCCATCTGTGAGCGGATCGAATAAATTCATATAACTTTTAGTAGAATATACTGGCGATATCGCCTCAACTTGTGATACCCATTCCGCATCATTCGCATTGTGTTTGACGGCTTTCGATCAAGGGCCGCCGGGGGAGATACGCATGCCCGAGAATGAGCTTCCCAGATACCAGCCCGATATGTTCGCAACCCCTGAAAAGGAATGCGACGTGGTGATGAAAGGCGGCATCACCTCCGGTGTCGTTTATCCCTATGCGGTTCTGGAACTGGCGCGCCGATACCGTTTCCGCTCGATTGGCGGCACATCGGCCGGGGCGATTGCCGCCGCTTTCGCGGCTGCGGCGGAATATTCCCGCACCGTCAGGAAAGACCCTGATGGGTTCACCCGCCTGCAGGCCCATTGCGACGCGATACCCACTATTCTGGACAGGCTTTTCCAGCCGGAGCGCCGTTTTCGCCCCCTGATGCGCTATCTGCTGTGGGCGCAGGCCGGTGGCTGGCCGGGCAAGGTTTTGGGCTTGCCCATGGCTTTTCCGCTGGCAGCCATAACAGGCATTGTCATCGGCGCCGGTATCTTGTGGGCTCTGGGTGGCGGCTGCGCCGGGTCCATTCTCGGCGGGTTGGTGGGCATGCTGGCCGGCATCCTTGGCCAGATCCTGTGGCTGGTTTTTCATCGGTTGCCGAAGGACGGCTTCGGCTTCTGTTCAGGACTGACGGTTTCCGATCGGGAGGTTCCGGGCCTGACGGAATGGTTGCATGCCTCGATCCAGGACATTGCTTTCGGCAGCGACGCTGCGACAGCGCCGCCGCTGACCTTTGGCGATCTCATTGGCGCGGAGCCGGAGAAGCCGGTCATAAACCTGAAGATGGTCACGACGAACCTGTCGATGCGGCGGCCGCACACGCTTCCGACAACGACTCTCATGGTGGCCTACGACCCGAAGGAATGGAGCCAGCTGTTCCCCGCTGGCGTGATGGACTGGCTGAAGCAGATCGCAACACCGGGCGGCCCCTTTCCTGAACTCAAGGCTTTTCCGGAGCCCGCCCAGCTGCCCGTCATCATCGCAACGCGCATGAGCCTGAGTTTCCCGGTCCTGTTCAAGGCCATTCCGGCCTATACCAATGATCGCGGCACGCTGGATATCGTGCGACGCATCAGCGGCGACGCACGGCCCGTCATGAAGGCGAAAATCTGGTTCTCCGATGGCGGCATCAGCAGCAACTTTCCCATTCATCTTTTCGACGCCCTGCTTCCGTCGCGTCCGACTTTCGCCCTCAGCCTTGATGAATTGCCGAAATCCATCGCCGGCAGCAAGAAGCGCGTCACTATCCCGCAGGCGGCCGGCGAAGGGATAGGCGTGCCCGTTCACAAGATGGAAAAAATGAGCGGCTTCCTGGGCAGCATCCTCAGTTCGGCGAAGGACTGGCAGGACCAATCCCTTGCCACCATGCCCGGCCAAAGGGAGCGCATCGCCCGCGTTTTCCTCAATGAGGAGGAAGGCGGGCTAAACCTAACGATGCCACCGGAACGCTCGGCAAAACTGATGAGCTACGGCCTTGAGGTCGGATCGCTTTTTGCAAATGGCGCGCTGGATTTCGACGAGCATCGCTGGCGACGGACGCTTGTTGCCTATGATCGGCTGGAAGACGCGGTGTTTGCGACTGGGCGTCTGTGGAGCGAAGGCAAATATGAAGAATGGCTGACGGGTTACATTGACGAGATCAAAAGCTACGAAGCCGTGACGAAGGGTGAACGGGAAAAGCTGATCGCCCGAATTGCCGCCTTTGCCGCCCTGTCGCAGAGTTTCTCTCCGGCAATCGTCAACAAGCGCAAGAAATTTCCAAATCCGGCTGGCCGTCTGCGGATCGGACCCGATATCTGACGCACCGGGGGCAAGGTCGCCGGAAGGTTTCTCCGAGAACCGCCCTCGCCCGCTTAGTGGCTTGCGGCCTTTTTCTCCGCACCCGGTTCTTCTGCCGGCGCATTTTCGGTCGCCGGCTTCTCTTCCGCCGCCTGTGCGGTCGTCGAGCCTTTTCCGAAGATCAGCGATTTCAGGTAGGACAGGCTGAAGATGCTGCCGCCATCGGCTTCCGGTGTCGAGGTCAGAAGTTCATCGGCGGCAGGTTCGCCATGCGCTTCGGGAGACGGGGTTTCGTCATGGGCTTCCGCACCGGCCCCGCCTTCCTTGGTTTCCGCCGGCGTGCCACCGTGGCCGCCTGCGCCATCATCCTTGGTTTCGCCGTGTCCCGTCGCGCCCTTTGCGGGCTTTGCGTCGTGGCCTTCGGAGCCTGCATCCAGAGCCGGGGTCGCGCAATCGGCTGAATCGCTGAGGCTTGCTGCCAGCGCTTCGGTATCTTCCAGCGGCAGATCGATGCGCAGCCCATAAAATTGCCCGGTGCCGTTTGCCGCGCCATCGTAATAAAAGGCCGAATAGCGCCGCGCCTCCGCACCCTCAGGGATTTTGGCGAGGTCCGGAATGAAAACCACCTGTGCGGCAATGGCGCGGCCGCGCATTTCCGAGCGCAGCTGCGGACCGTTCTTGTCGAGCACGGAGACCTGAACCAGATCGGGTTTCTGCTTGTCGTAAACCGCCCTGGCGACGCGAAGCGCGGTCTTCAGCCGCTCGGTGCCGTCACCGCCCTGGGTACGAATGAATTTGCGGACCCATAAAGAACCGTTCTTGCGAATGTTGACTGTCTGGACCGCGTCGCAGGAAAGCCCGTTGGTGGAAGCGTAGGATGGACCAAGCAGCCGATCGCTGCCGATGAACACGGCAGCAGAACCGGTCGCACCCGCCAAAAGCAGGATCCCGCCTCCGATCATAACGAGCTTGCGCGAAAACCGCATTCGTCCGAATACAGCTTTCACCCGCAACATCCTGACATCAAGTACCCCGTCTTACGCCCTCACCCCAAAACGTGGCTCGATGGATGAGGAACACACGCGGGACAAGCTACGGACCACGCTGTCCGAGCCCTGCGATAGTGCCGCTTTCTCATTGAAAAAAGTTTAACCCCACCGGCGCGGTACCGGCAAAAACGCACCATTTTCAGACATTCTTGAAATCCACTAATTTGCGAATGATTTGCAATAGCGTTGACAAGGGTGATTTTATAACAGATGGTATTGCGAATTAATCGCAACAAAATCTGGTGAGCCCCGTGAACTTTCAAAAAATCCGGCATGCAGTTTTCGCCTTCTCGCTTTTTCTCCCCGGTGCGGCCCTTGCCCAGGAAAAACCTGTTGTCGTGACGACCTTCACCATCATCGCGGATATGGCGCGCAACGTGGCGGGCGATGCGGCCGAGGTGGAAAGCATCACCAAGCCGGGTGCGGAAATTCACAATTACCAGCCGACGCCGCGCGATATTCTCAAAGCCCGCAAGGCCGATCTGGTGCTTCGCAACGGCCTCAATCTGGAATTGTGGTTCGAGAAGTTCCTGGTCAACCTTTCCGGCGTGCCGAGCGTGACGGTGAGCGAGGGCGTGAAACCCATGGCCATCAGCGGCGGGGCATACCAGGGAAAGCCCAATCCGCACGCCTGGATGTCGCCCGATAACGCCTTGATCTACGTGGAGAATATCCGCAAGGGACTGACGGATATCGACCCCGCCCATGCGGATGTCTATGCCGCCAATGCCAAGGCCTATTCGGACAAGATCAAGGCCACCGTGCAGCCGATCCGCGACACGCTTTCCGTCCTGCCTGAAAACAAGCGCTGGTTGGTAACGAGCGAAGGCGCTTTTTCTTATCTCGCCCGTGATTTCGGCCTGAAGGAACTGTTCCTGTGGCCGGTCAATGCCGACAGCCAGGGCACACCGCAGCAGGTTCGCGGCGTGATCGACGCCATGCGCGAGCACAATATCAACGTCATCTTCAGCGAAAGCACGGTTTCCGCCGATCCCGCCCAGCAGGTGGCCAAGGAAACCGGTGCGGCCTATGGCGGCATTCTTTATGTGGATTCGCTGAGCGAAGCCGATGGTCCGGTTCCGACCTATCTCGACCTCCTGCGCGTGACGAGCGAAACCATCGCCAAGGGGCTGTCTTCATGAGAATGGGCAGTAAAAAATCAGGCGGCGGCCTGACGGTTCAAAATGCGACAGTGACCTATCGAAACGGCCACACCGCATTAAGAAATGCCAGCTTTTCCATCCCCCGCGGAACGATCACTGCACTTGTCGGCGTCAATGGCGCCGGCAAGTCCACGATTTTCAAGGCGATCATGGGTTTCGTGCCTTTGGCCGCCGGTTCCGTCTCTATCTTCGACCTGCCGGTGAAGGAAGCGCTCAGGAAAAACCTTGTCGCCTACGTACCACAGGCCGAGGAAGTGGACTGGAGCTTTCCGGTGCTGGTCGAGGATGTGGTGATGATGGGCCGTTATGGCCATATGAATTTCCTGCGCATCCCCTCGAAACGCGACCACCAGATGGTGGAAGAGGCGCTGAAACGCGTCAACATGCTCGATTATCGCAAGCGCCAGATCGGCGAACTCTCGGGCGGACAGAAGAAGCGGGTGTTTCTCGCCCGCGCGCTGGCGCAGGAGGGTCAGGTGATCCTGCTGGACGAGCCTTTCACCGGTGTCGATGTGACAACGGAAGAGCAGATCGTCACGCTTCTGAAGGCGCTGCGCGACGAGGGCCGGGTCATGCTGGTCTCCACCCATAATCTCGGCAGCGTGCCGGAATTCTGTGACCGCGCCGTCTTCGTCAAGGGCACGGTTCTGGCATCAGGCAAGACGGCGGATACCTTCAACGAGGAGAACCTGCAGAAGGCCTTTGGCGGCAGCCTTCGCCACTTCGTGCTTGGCGGGGCCGACCTGCATAACGACGCCGATCCGCGGCGGGTGAAGGTCATTACCGATGATGAGCGGCCCTTTGTGATCTACGGCAAGAACGGCCAGAACGGGCACGATCCTGAGGCTCCGAAAGAAAAAGTCGATGATAAACAGCCTTCTTGAGCCCTTCACCTATGGTTATATGCTGAACGCCATCTGGGTCAGCGCACTGGTAGGCGGCGTCTGCGGTTTCCTCTCGGCCTATCTGATGCTGAAGGGCTGGTCGCTGATCGGCGATGCTCTTTCCCATGCCATCGTTCCCGGCGTTGCGGGCGCCTATATGCTGGGCCTGCCCTTTTCGCTCGGTGCGTTCCTTTCCGGCGGGCTTGCGGCCGGCTCCATGCTGTTCCTGAACCAGAAGACGCGGCTGAAGGAAGACGCGATCATCGGGCTGATCTTCACCTCGTTTTTTGGGCTCGGGCTGTTCATGGTGTCGCTCTCGCCCACCTCGGTGAATATCCAGACCATCGTGCTCGGCAATATTCTCGCGATCACCACCGAAGACACGATCCAGCTGGCGCTGATCGGCGGTATCAGCCTCATCGTGCTGGCGCTGAAATGGCGTGACTTCATGGTGGTGTTCTTCGATGAGAACCACGCCCGCACCGTGGGGCTGAAACCGGAAGTGCTGAAGGTGATCTTCTTCACCCTGCTGGCCGCCTCCACGGTTGCCGCCCTTCAGACGGTTGGAGCCTTCCTCGTCGTTGCCATGGTGGTAACGCCGGGCGCCACTGCCTATCTCTTGACCGACCGTTTCGAGCGGCTGATCCTGATGAGCCTGATCATCGGCGCGGCCACCAGCTTCGTCGGTGCTTACCTCAGCTATTTCCTGGATGGCGCAACCGGCGGCGTCATCGTCGTGCTGCAGACGGCGATCTTCCTTGCTGCCTTCGTCTTTGCGCCCAAACACGGGCTTCTCGCATCGCGTGCCAAGGCCCGCAAGGCGCTGGAGGAAACGCCATGAGCGAATATCTCGAACTCGCCATCCTGCCGTTTCAGCTGCCCTTCATGCAATATGCCTTCGTGATCACCCTGATGATCGCGGTGCCGATGGCGATGCTCTCCTGTTTTCTGGTGCTGAAGGGCTGGTCGCTGATGGGCGATGCGGTTTCCCATGCGGTGCTGCCCGGCGTGGTGGTGGCCTATATTGTCGGCATCCCGCTGTCCATCGGCGCGTTCATCGCCGGCATGATCTGTGCGCTCGGCACCGGTTTCATCAAGGAAAACAGCCGTATCAAGGAAGACACGGTGCTCGGCATCGTCTTTTCCGGCATGTTCGGGCTGGGGCTGGTGCTTTATGTGAAGGTGCAGAGCGACGTGCATCTCGATCACATCCTCTTCGGCGACATGCTCGGCATTGCGCCCTCAGACATGCTGGAGACGGGCCTGATCGCGCTTTTCGCCACGCTGTTTCTCGGTATCCTGCGCAAGGACCTGCTGGTCAACGCCTTCGATGCGCAGCACGCCAAAGCCATCGGCCTGCCGGTGCGTATCCTGCATTACGGCCTACTGATGGTTCTGTCGCTGACCGTGGTTGGCGCGCTGAAGGCGGTGGGCATCATCCTCTCGGTCGCCATGCTGGTGGCGCCGGGCGCTATCGCCTTCCTGCTGACCCGGCGCTTTTCCGCCATGCTGCTGGTGGCCATGGCGGTGGCGGTCGCCTCATCGCTTTCGGGCATATGGCTGAGCTTCCTGATCGACAGTGCGCCTGCCCCCACCATCGTCATGTTCATGAGCCTTGCTTTCGTTGCCACCTTCATCCGCACCACCTGGAAGGCCCGGCGGATCGACGCGGCGGGGGAAACAGGCTTCTAAAACAACGATTTTTGCGGGCGTGTGGAACATTTTCCCCTTTTGCGCGTCATTTTACTGAGCCAGTCGCGGGACGGCGGGCTCGGTAAAATTATGCAAAAGGGGAAGCACCATGCTGAAGTGGGCTCTTATTTTCTTTGTCATTTCTTTGATCGCAGGCGTGTTCGGCTTTACTGGCATTTCGGCAGCCGCGGCGGGCGTGGCCCGTATCCTGTTCTTCATCGCCGTGGTGATCTTCCTGGTCTTCCTCGTGCTTGCACTGATGGCCGGAAGCGCCGTCGTCTGAATGAAAAAAGGCGACCGGGTTTTACACCGGTCGCCTCTCCTCTCTCCCGTAACGGAATTCAGCCAGTCCAGCCGCCATCGATCACATGGATCTGGCCGGTGGTGAAGCCTGCCTCATCAGAAGCAAGATAGGTGACGAGTGCCGCGATTTCTTCCGGCATGGCGATACGGCCCATCGGCTGGCGGGCGATGAAATCGGCCAGAGCCTGTTCGTAATTGCCGGTGGCGCGCAGGCGGTCATGCAAGGACGGGCTGTCGACCGTGCCGGGGCAGATGGCGTTGCAGCGGATGCCCTTGGTGACGAAGTCAGCGGCAATCGCCTTTGTCAGGCCCACCACGGCAGCTTTCGAGGCGGTATAGGCGAAACGGTTCGGCACGCCCTTCACGCTTGATGCAACCGAGGACATGTTGACGATCGCGCCCTTGCCCTTTTCCAGCATGCCGGGCAGGAAGGCGCGGCAGGTGCGATACATGGCCTTGGCGTTGAGATCGAAGGAGAAGTCCCAGTCCTTCTCTTCACAGTCCAGAATGGTGCCGGAATGAACGAAGCCGGCGCAGTTGAACAGCACATCCGCATGGCCGATATCGGCAGCGAAATCCTTGACGCCATCGCCATCAAGCACGTTCAGAACGCGGGTTTCCGCGCCCTTGAGGGTGGAAAGCGCCTGCTCGTTGATATCAGTGGCGATGACGCGCGCGCCGAGCGAGATGAACCGCTCCGCCGTCGCCCGGCCGATACCCTGACCGGCGGCGGTGATCACCACTGTCCGGCCGTTAAAATCCTGCACCATGAATAGCCTCCCGCTAAGGCGCGCCCGCCCTTCGGGGATCGGACCGCTGAATTTCGATGATCTCAAATATGGATCGACAATTCATATGTAAACGCGGTATTCATATGGCGTCAAGCAAACTTGCGCGGATGTCGGGTATCGGGCAACCATATTTTATGGCGCCTCCACCGGGCACTCATAGAAAACACATCGAGGCCAGATGACCGACGACGACAGCGAAAGATATCGCGCTCCCGCCCTCGACAAGGGTCTCGACATTCTCGAGCTTCTGGCCCGCACCGATGGCGGGCTGACGCAGATCGAGATCGCCAAGTCTATCGGTAAAAGCCCGAACGAGCTTTACCGCATGCTGGACCGGCTGGTGCGCCGCGGCTACGTGCAGCGGCTTGACGGCGACCGGTTTTCGCTGACGCTGAAGATGTTCGGGCTGGCGCATTTCCATGCACCGATACGCCGGCTCGTCTCTTTTGCCGCACCTGTCATGCGCGATTTTTCGGCCAGCGCTGAGCAGGCCTGTCATCTGGCCGTTTATGACCGCGGTAGCGTCGTCGTCATCGCCCAGCAGGAATCCGCCACCTATTGGGCCATGTCCATGCGGGTCGGCGCGCAGATGAGTCTGTTCCACACCGGCTCCGGCCATGTGCTCTTGGCCTTCCAGACCGAGGCGCAGCGTGAGATCATGATAACCGAGCAGGTGCGCGGCAGCGGCGAAACCGTGCCGCCCTCCCTCGCCGAGCGGCTGGCGGAGGTGCGCAAAAACGGTTTCGAATCCATGGACAGCCTTCAGACCGCCGGCGTGCGCAATATTTCCGCGCCGGTACTGACGCTCGATGGCACGGCGCTCGCCGTCATCACCTGCCCCTATATCACGCCGCTTGGCGGCAAGGCGCCGACACGCGAGGCCTGCGAAGTGCTGATCCGCGAGGCGGCAAAGCGGATTTCCGAAGTGGCGACAGGGAACGGAAATTCCTGAAACGCACAAAAAAAACGCGACCGGCAGGGACCCGATCGCGTTTTGAGTGACTGGAGATTATATCTCTTAAACGTCGGGGGAACGTGGATGGTTCCCCCCTTTATGTGTCAGGCCGCAGCCAGCGTCAGTTCCTTGCGGACCATCTCACGCAACGTCACCAGATCCTTTGCGAACAGGCGGATGCCTTCCGAAAGCTTCTCGGTTGCCATCGCGTCTTCGTTCATGGCCCAGCGGAATGCCTTCTCGTCGAGCGACTGCAGCGGCTCTGCCTTGACGTTGTCAGCCGAAAGCTTGCGCTCCAGCTTGCCGGTATCCTTGTCCAGCTCTTCCAGCAGCGCCGGGCTGATCGTCAGGCGGTCGCAACCGGCCAGCGCTTCGATTTCGCCGACATTGCGGAAGGACGCGCCCATGACGACGGTGCTGATGCCATTGGCCTTGTAGTAGTTGTAGATGCTGCGCACCGAGACGACGCCCGGATCGGTCTCGGCGGTGTAGTTCTCGCCGGTCGACTTCTTGTACCAGTCAAGGATACGGCCAACGAAGGGCGAGATGAGGAAGACCTTGGCTTCGGCGCAGGCAATCGCCTGGGCCTGCGAGAACAGGAGCGTCAGATTGCAGTCGATGCCTTCGGACTGCAGCACTTCGGCAGCCTTGATGCCTTCCCAGGTGGAGGCAAGCTTGATGAGGATGCGTTCACGCTCGATGCCGCGCTCCTTGTAGGCCGCGATGATGTGGCGCGCCTTGGCAATCGAGGCTTCCGTATCGAAGGAAAGGTCGGCATCAACTTCGGTCGAAACGCGGCCCGGAACGAGGCCGGCAAGCGCCGCACCGACAGAAATGGCCAGACGATCGGCAACGGCGGCAACAACGGCGTCGGACTGGCCACCCTGCTTCTTGCCCCATGCGACGGCTTCCTTCACCGCATCCGCAAAGGCCGGCGTGCCGAGTGCTTTCAGAACGATGGTGGGATTGGTGGTGCAATCCACCGGCTTCAGGCGCGCAACCGCCTCGATATCGCCGGTGTCGGCAACAACCGTGGTGATGGCGCGAAGTTGTTCGAGTTTGGACGTCATATCGAATGATCCTTCATGATCTCTTGAAAACTTGCTCACCCGTCTTTTCGTTCCCGCACCATGGGTGCGCCCAAGGCCGAAATCGCGGTTTGTCCGGCTCCGACTATCGCAAGCGGCACGGCCCAAAGTCAAGACATTTGCGCATCGCAATTGACATAAGTTTCACGCCTGCGATACTCCGCCAACATAAAGAATGGCGGAAACCGTGGCGAAACTGAGAAGAGAAACCCATACGGCCTATTCGGAAGCGGCTTCGCTGAGGCTGCGCGCCGCATGGCTTTATTATAATCAGGGCATGACGCAGAAAGATGTCGCCGAGAAGCTCGGCATCAGCCGCTCCACCGTCATCCGCCTTCTCGATGAAGCGATGAAACGCTCCGAGGTGCAGATCTGGATCAACGAGGGCATCGAGGATTTCGTCGAACTGGCCGGCCGGCTGGAGGCGGCTTACGGGCTGGATGAGGCCGTCATCATTCCCTCCCCCGACAAGGCAAGCGTCGAGGGCACGGCCAAGGCCGTGGGCCTGGCGCTCGGGCAATTTCTCTCCGAAGCGGTGCCGAACGGCGCCACCATTGGCGTCGGCTGGGGCCGCACCATGACCGCTTCGCTTTCCAGCTTCCGCCCGCCGCGCCGGGAAAACTGCAAGGTCGTCTCGCTGCTCGGGGGTATCGTCGCCGTGCATCAGACCAACCCGCTCGATTACACCTGGCGGCTGGCAAGCGCGCTCGGGGCGGAATGTTACATGTTCCTCGCACCGCTTTTGGTGGATTCCGTCGAGACCAAACGGGCGCTGATTGAAAAATGCGGACTCGCGACGCTTTACGATCTCGCTGAAACGCTTGATCTCGCCATCGTCTCCTGCGGCGATATCGGCCCGCATTCGACCTCACTGTCGGAGGGTTTCATTTCGAAGGCGACGCTGCAGGAACTCATCGACGCCGGCTGCGTCTGCGACACGATGTTCAACTTCATCGATGCTGAAGGCCGCTCCGTCGATCACCCGATCAATCAGCGCGCCATGGCCATCGATCTCGATACGCTGCGCAAGGCCAAACACATCGTTCTCGCCTCCGGCGGCGCCCATCGCGCCGTCGCCATCCGCGCCACGATCAAGCGCATCGGGTGCAATACGCTGATAACGGACGAGGCGGCGGCAAGGGCATTGATGGAGCTGGTTTAGGCTTCGTCAGGCCATTCCCGGGCGGCGTGCTGAACGAATAGGACCTCGATCTGCCTGTCCGTCACGCGATAAGCCACGATGTAGGGCAGACCGGAAATAACCAGCTGGCCGAGATAAGGATTTGCGCACAGAAGGCGTGCCGTTGTCTGGTGGATTGCCCGAACGACCTTTGTCGCCGCACGCGGATTACGCCCCGCAATGTAGTCGCCGATACCGCCAAGTTCTTTAAGATAACGCGGTGTCCAGACCAACCGCACGCGTTTCAGGCCTTGGCGTATTTGTTCAAAACAGCGTCAATCTCTTCTTCGGAAACGAACTCTCCGGCTTCTGCCTCAGCCAGCCCAGCCCTGACACCGCTTGTCCACTTCTCCTGCCATGCCAGGGAACGGCCATGCGACAGCGCATCTTCTATGATGCGACTGGGGCTCAAATTCGAGCGCTCGGCCAGAAGGTCTATCCGGCGCTTCAGATCATCGGGAAGTTCGATCATGCTCTTCATGGGCAAAGAATAGCCGATCCTCGACGGATCGGCAAAGGTAATCGTCCCCCGTCACACCTTTCCGGTTTCCCAGCCGAGCATCGCCCGCTTGCGGGTCAGGCCCCAATGATAACCGGTCAGCGCCCCGCTTTTACCGACCGCGCGGTGGCACGGAACGACGAAGGAGACGGGGTTGGCGCCGACTGCTGCACCCACGGCGCGCGAGGCGGTGGGCTGGCCGATATCGCAGGCGATGTGCGAATAGGTGACGGCGCGGCCCATCGGGATTTTCAACAGGCTTTCCCACACCCGCACCTGAAAATCCGTACCGAGCAGCACGACGCGCAGCGGCTTGTCCTCCAACCACATGGACGGGTCGAAGATGCGCGCGGCATAGGGCGCGGTCGCTTCGCGATCCTCGACATAGTCAGCATTCGGCCAGCGGCCGGCCATGTCCTCGAAACAGGCTTTTTCCTCACCCGGATCGGCGAAGGCGCAGCCGGCAAGACCGCGATCGGTGACCATCACCAGCGCAAGGCCGAAGGGCGAGGCGTGAAACCCGTAACGGATCGTCAGCCCGCCACCCTTGGCTTTCCATTCGCCAGGCGACATGGCTTCATGGGTGACGAACAGATCGTGCAGGCGTCCCGGCCCCGACATGCCGACCTCGATCGAGGTTTCCAGCAGCGGCAGATCCTCTTCGCGCAACAGCCGCTTGGCATGATCGAGCGTCACGGCCTGCAAAAAGGCCTTGGGCGACAGACCGGCCCAGCGGGTGAAGGTTTTCTGCAATTGCGTCGGCGACTGGCCGAGCTCTGCGGCGATGGCTTCAAGGGAGGGCTGCTCGCGATAATCCAGCGTCAAAAGCTCGATGACCCCGCGCACCGTGTCGTAGTCCGATCCGATGGGGGTGATGTCTTCGTTCAGCGTAATATTGGCGTTCATCGCAAATCTCCTAACGGGTAAGAGAAAACCATTAAAGCGACTTCGTCTCCACCCGTTTCTTGCGCGGTATCACGATACGCAAGGAATGTTCGTTAGCCGGAACACGCACTCACCCTCATTCCTGTGCTCGTCACAGGAATCCAGCAGACACGCGTCCGCGTGGCAGGAGGAGTTCTTTCAGCCCAGGGACTTGGGCTGGCCGGATCCCTGTGACAAGCACAGGGATGAGGGCGGCAGAGCATCCCCTCACATCCGCCGCCTGACGGTCGCCAACGCACCGCCAAACGCCTTCGCAAAGCTTTCCCTGTCATCGGGATTGAGAAACGATCCGATATCGGTCGCCCGGCCTTCACCCGTCACATGCATGGAGACGATGCCGATCTCGTCATGCCGCCTGACCCTGAAGCGCGCCCAGAAGGGATTGAAGCGATGCTCCACCATACGCCCGGCCGGAGAAAATTTGCGGATCGACAGGCTGGTGTGCGAGACGCTGACCTCTTCCCGCGCCTTCGCAGCCCGGTAATTGGCGCGGAAGGCGACATAAAGCAGCATAAAATCCAGCCCGAAGAACAGGCCGACGGGCCATGCCCCGGTGGCGAGGAAGAAGCCGCCATAGACAAGGCAGGCCAGACCGGAGACAAGCAGGAGCAGCCGGAAACCCCTTCTGCCAAGCGAACGGTGCGGAACGAGTTCCGCCGCGAAAATCGGCTGGTCGTTGAGCGTATCCACGTTGCTTTCCTTTGGGCGGGCTGGCTATAGATAGTCCATGACAGTCGCCAAAAAACGATCCAGCACCCAAACATTGAAAAAGTCAAATCCGGCATCCGTCCGCAAGCCGGCGCGGGTGAAAACGGTCTATTCGAAGGATGAGCTGACCGAAATCTTTCGCCGCTTTTCCATTCAGCGGCCGGAGCCGAAAGGCGAGCTGGAACATACCAATCCCTTCACCCTGCTGGTGGCCGTGGCGCTTTCCGCACAGGCGACCGATGTGGGCGTGAACCGCGCCACGCGCGCGCTGTTCAAGGTGGCCGATACGCCGGAAAAGATGCTGGCGCTCGGCGAGGAACAGCTGATCGGCCATATCAAGACCATCGGGCTTTACCGCAACAAGGCCAAAAACGTCATTGCCCTGTCGCAGATGCTGATCGACAATTTCGGCGGTGAGGTGCCGAAGACCCGCGAAGAGCTGGTGACGCTGCCCGGCGTCGGCCGCAAGACGGCCAATGTGGTGATGTCGATGGCTTTCGGCGTGCCCACCCTTGCGGTGGATACCCACGTCTTCCGCATTGCCAATCGGCTCTGTCTTGCGCCGGGCAAAACCCCTGACGAGGTTGAAGACCGGCTGATCCGCATCATTCCCGAACAATATCTGTTCCATGCCCATCACTGGCTGATCCTGCACGGGCGTTATTGCTGCAAGGCGCGCAAGCCGGAATGCGAGCGCTGCGTGATTGCCGATATCTGCAAGTCGCCGGAAAAGACCTTCGATATTCCGGCGCCGCTGGTGGAATTACCCGCGCAGCTGTTCGGTGCGGCCGGCGGCGAATGAGGGATCGCGCCGGCTGACGGCCTTGTGCAGATGCACCATCATCGAGGCGGCAAAAAGCGGCGTCAGCAGATTGAGGAACGGCACCGCCAAAAAGGCCGCGATCACCAGCCCGGCCATGAAGACGGTGGCGCGGTGTTTTGAGCGGAACTGCCTAGCTTCCAGGGGGGTTCGGAAACGCATCGCCGCAAATTCGAAGAATTCCCGGCCGAGCAGATAACCGTTCACCAGGAAAAACGCGATGAGGTTGACGCCCGGCACCAGAAGCAGCAACAGCGCGACGAGGTTGCCGGCAATGACGACACCAAAAAACTTGATGGACGACAGCACGGCCTCGCCGATCGGCATCGCCTCGCCGGGCGGATCGTTCGGATAGCTCTTTTTTTCAACCACTTCGGCGACATCATCGAGAAACAGGCCGGCAATGACGGCGGTGACCGGCGAAATGAGCAGCGCGAGCGCCAGTGCAAGGCCTATTCCGGCGAAAATGGCGAAAACGAAGCTCAGCCAGCCCGCCCAATCAGGCACGCCGGGTATCAGCGTATCCACCCACGGCAGGGCGAAATAAATGAAGATCGAGCGGATGGCGAACCAGAGCGCCGCCAGCACGAGAAGCGTGAGCCCCAGAACCTTCCAGAACACCGACCGGGTTTCGGCGGCAAAGAGATTGTGAAAGGCAAGCCTCGCCGCATCAAAAATCATTCGGAACTCCTCGACGCCTTTAGCGTTGAAACACTCTTATCAGGCGAGAGATAAGCGTTGCCCGCCCGCTCTGCAAGACAGGTGGAAAGACGCCAGATGTCTGGATTTAAACCGCAGATGGAATTTCTCTTGAATAAAAGGTATCTCTAAAATATAATAATCTATCTATTATAATTCGCATTCCGGTCCGGTGGAGGACAAGGCCGGAGAAGCTATCCCCCACCGTCAAATTGCGGTTCGCACGCTCGTTTGCGCGCGCGCATGCATCATCGTTCAATAAAGATAAAAGAATGAGGCGTTGGTGGAAAAGCTGCTGTTGAACCTTACGCGCGCCATGAAGGCAGGGACGCCTTCCGAGCGCAAGATCGCTAAATATCTGATCGAACATCTGGACGAATTACCGTTCGAGACGGCGCAGACGCTGGCTGTCAAGCTCAGTCTCAGCCCGATGACGGTCGGACGTTTCCTGCGTTCGCTGGGATACCGGCAATTCAGCGACATCCGCGCCGATCTGCGCCATGCCGAAGAAACCGCCGGTGCGGACCAGCCAGCAACGGCAGAAGGCGGCGAACGCCAGTCCAACCCGTTTTCGCAGCTTCTGTCCCAGCAGATCCAGGCCATCCAGACCGCCTTCGACATGACGACCCAGTCGATCTGGCGGCTTGCCATGAACGAGATCGCCACGGCGGGCGATGTTTTTCTGGCAACCTCCCCGGAAGGCCTCGACGCCGGGCGTCATTTTTACGGGCGGCTTCTGGAGAGCCGGGGCCACATCCATTATCTCGGCAGCGATAGCGCGGCCTATGTCGCCCTGTGGGATTTCGACCCCGCTCACACCCTGCTCGTCATCATGGATTGCGGCGGCAGCCTGTCGCCGCTGCAGCGCCTGTCGGCAATGGCGCGCAAGGGCGGCTACAGGACATTGCTGATCACCACACGCTTTTATGAATGGGGCCCGGAAAGCACCGATCTCTGTCTTGCCATGCCGCAGGCGCAGAATGGCGGCCAGGGCCTGCTGCAACTGGTTTCCCTGCTGGAATTCACCCTCTGTGCGCTTGGCGCCAGCGCTGATGATAACGGCAGGGCAAGGGCAAAGAACCTAACCGCCCTGAAACGCTCGCTGCGTGGTTGATTGCGGCTAGCAGCAGCGGCGGCATATGGATCGAGCGGTTGCCGCTCGTTTCTTCTCCCCGCCGGGGAGAAGTCCGCGGCAGCGGGACGAGGGGGCTAGAGTGCGTTCATCGCTCGCGTTCCCCCTCATCCGGCCCTTCGGGCCACCTTCTCCCCGGCGGGGAGAAGAAACGCGCGGCACCCACTCGGCCTTGTATTTTCCTTCAGAAAATCAAAGGCTCTCCAGTTCCTGCCGATGCCGATACATGGCGAGGAAACGACGATAATCCCGCTCATAACGGGGGGCGAGCGCCCGGTTGCCTGATATTTCCGCATTGCCCGGATACATGGCGGCCCCGGCGGCCGCAAGGCTCGCATGCACCCCGCCAGCCGTCGCCGCCGTCATTGCCGTTCCGAGAAGCACCGCGTCGGCGGTTGCGGGAACCACGATGCGCTTGCCCGTCACATCGGCATAAAGCTCCATCAGCAGCGGGTTCTTCACATGTCCGCCGGTGACATGCAGGCTTTCCACCGCATAACCGAAACGCTCCATCGCATCGAGCACATGGCGGGCGCCAAGCGCAATGGCCACGGCGGTGCGCCAGTAAAGACGGCAGAGACTGTCGAAAGACGTATCCAAAGTCAGCCCGCTGATGACACCGACGGCATGTGGATCGGCAAGCGGCGAACGGTTGCCGTGGAAATCCGGCAGCACGTGCAGCCGCTCGGCGAAGGCCTCGCCCTCAAGCGCGCGCAACTCCGTTACCCGCGCAACGATGCGGGCATGCAGCGCCGTATCCGGCTCACCGCCTGCCGCATGCATGCGCACGATATGGTCGAGCAGCGCACCGGTGGCCGATTGCCCGCCTTCCACCAGCCAGTGCCCGGGCAGGATCGCCTGCCAATAGGGCCCCCAGAGGCTGTGGCCGGGCATCTGTCGCTCCGACATGGCGACAAGGCAGCTCGATGTACCGGCGATCAGCGCCACATGCCGGCCGACATCTGCAGACAGGCAGCCGCCAAGCGCGCCAAGCGCGCCGGCATAAGCGTCAATCATGCCCGCCGCCACCGCACAGCCGGTATCGAGGCCGAGCTCGTCGGCGGCTTCGGGCGAAAGCGGGCCGATGCTTTCTCCCGGCATCACGGTGGTTTCGGGCAGGCCCGCCCGCTCCTTCAGGTCGGCAAGGCCCGCCAGTTCCAGATAATCCGCCTGCCAGCCGGGATTTTCCTGTGCCAGGAAATTCCACTTCGCCGTCTGCGTGCAATTTGAACGCTGCGCTGAGCCGGTCGCCTTCCATGTCAGGAAGTCCGCCAGATCGAAGGCGAAGGACATGCGCGACCAGCTGGCCGGCATATGCTGTTTCAGCCACATCAGCTTCGGTATCTGCATTTCCGGCGAGACGCTGTTGCCGGCGAAATCCAGCACCCGGTGGCCGGATGCCGTCAGCCGGTCGGCCTCACCTATCGCCCGGTGGTCGAGCCAGACGATGGTGTCGAACCGGTCTTCACCGGTAACGGAAACTGAAACAGGCTCACCCCGCCCATCACGGATGACGAGCGAGCAGGTGGCGTCAAAGCCGATGGCGGCGATGCTTTGTGGCGAAACACCTGCCTCGGCAAGCGCTGCCTTCACCACGATGCAGACGGCGTTCCATATATCGGTGGAATCGTGTTCGGCGTGGTTTTCCTGCGGCCTTTGCATCAGGATGGGATGGGTGGAGCGGGCAAGCAGCCGGCCGGCCGGATCAAAAATTCCGGCCCGGGCGCTGGCGGTGCCGACATCGACAGCGACGAGATTTTGACGCATCAAGACTGCAATTCCATCCCTTGCGCAACGACCTCCGGACGGCAGCAGGCAGAGTCCCGCTCAGCCTGCATCGCGTTCCGCCCGCCTGTCAAAACCGCCCTTCCCCACATAATTGCCGACAAGTTGGACCAAATCCGGCATCGCGTCAAACACGGCATCCGCCCCAAGCCCGGCGATCTTTTCGCGGAATGCGGGAAAGCGGGCATGCGAACCGCCGGTAAAGGCAAAAACGCCCATGCCGGCGGCCTTTGCGGCAGCAATGCCCGCCGGGCTGTCCTCGATCACGATGCAGTGACGCGGATCAGCACCCATTTGGCGCGCCGCATGCAGAAAAAGATCAGGCGCCGGCTTGCCGTTCTTCACCATGGTGGCGCTGAAGACATGCGGTTCGAATTTGTCGATCAGGCCGGTCAGTCCCAGCGAATAACGGATGCGCTCCGGCTGGCTTGAGGAAGCGACGCAACGCCGAAGCGGCAACAGCCTGTCCAGCGTTTCGGCAATGCCGTCAATCGGCCGAAGCTCGGTACGGAAACGCTCGAACAGCGTTGCGCGCATATGATCGAGAAAATCGATGTCGGTCTCGACGCCGTAGTCCTCAAACAGCGTCGCCGTCATGCTGGCGACGCTGCGGCCGAGAAAGCGCTCATAGGCCTCTTCCTCTCCCATCGTCACGCCGAGATGGGCGAGCATGTCAAGAAGCACCGAAATCGAGACCGGCTCACTGTCGACGAGGACGCCGTCGCAATCGAAAATCAAAAGGGGCGCGGTCTCGTCTTCCATCTCGTGGTCACTTTTCAGCCAGCTTGTCATCCAGATAAAGCTGCAAGGTCTTCGCCGTGCCTTCGCGCCACAACGTCTTCAATGCATGGGCAAAGCGTTTACGGAAAAGCTCCGATTCGGCAACCTCCCCGAAAATATCGTCGAGTGCGAGGAAGGCCATCGGATCATCCTTGGCCTTGATGGCCGCCGCCTGCAGACGCTCGGCGCTGGCATCGTTGAAGGTGATTTGCTTGCCGCTGTCGGTGGTGCCGTAGAAATAACGGCACCAGAGCGCCGAAACCAGCGAAAGGCCTATGATATCCTCGCTGCGCGCCAGACGGTCGGCGGTGGACGGCAGGATGAATTTCGGCTGACGGTTGGATCCGTCCTGCGCCAGACGCGGAATGGTGTCGCCAATCTTCGGGTTGAGGAAACGCCGCTCGATCAGGCCGAAATAGTCCGCGAGATTTGTATCGGGAACCGGCGGAATGACCGGGATGATCTCTTCCTTTTCCAGCTTTGCCAGAAATGCCCGGATCAGCGGATGCTCCATCGCCTCATGCACGAAATGAATGTCGAGCAGCGCGGCCGGATAAGCGATTGCCGCATGGCCGCCGTTGAGGATGCGGATTTTCATGTGCTCGTAAGGCGCGACATCCTTGACGAACTGCACGCCAGCCTTTTCGAGCGCCGGGCGACCGGCAGGGAAATTATCCTCCATCACCCATTGCTTGAACTCCTCGCAGAAGACCGGCCAGTTGTCGTCGATGCCGAAATCGTCACGGGCAATATTGCGTTCGCGTTCGCCGGTGGCGGGCGTAATGCGGTCGACCATCGAATTGGGGAAAGCGACGTTTTCGCCGATCCAGTTGGCGAAGGCCGGATCGGACAAAGCCGCCAGCCCGACCACCGCGTTTTTGGTGACCTTGCCATTATGGGGAATGTTGTCGCAGGACATGACGGTAAAGGGTTGAAGCCCCCTGTCGCGCCGCGCCTTCAGCCCGGCGACGATGAAGCCGAACACGGTTTTCGGCGTCGCCGGGTTGTGCCCGTCTTCGGCAATTGCCGGGTGCTGCGGATTGAAGGAACCGGAAGCGTCGATGAAATAACCGCCTTCGGTAATCGTCATCGAAACGATGCGGATTTTCGGATCGGCGAGCGTATCGATGATGCGCTGCGTATCGCCAACTTGCAGAATGTCGATCATCGGCCCGGTAACACGCGCACCGGTGCGGTTATTGTCCTGCTCCACGACAGTGGTCAGGAAATCCTGCGCGGCAAGTTTCTCACGCATCACCGCATCGGAGGGCAAAACACCCGCACCGATGATGGCGAAGTCATGGTCCGCACCCGTGTTGAAGAGGTCATCCAGATAAACCGCCTGATGCGCGCGGTGAAAGTTGCCAACGCCGAAATGCACGATGCCGGCGGAAAGATCGGTCCGGGAATAGGCCGGAACCGCAGCCGTTTTTCTGGCTTCGTCAAGCGTTGCGAGGGAGAGTTTGCATGTCATGTCACGATCCTCGAAGGGGAAACGTTGTTCGTGCCAAGGCCGGGCGGCAAGCGCCCGATACTCAGCTCATCCAGTTGCCGCCATCGACATTATAGGTCTGGGCGACGATGTATTCGGCCTCATCGGAGGCAAGGAAGATCGCCATGCCGGTCAGGTCTTCGGCACGGCCCATGCGGCCGAAGGGCACGGCCTCTCCGACCAGCCGCTTCTTTTCACCGGCCGGGCGGTTTTCATATTTCGCAAACAACGCATCCACGCCGTCCCAGTGCTCGCCATCGACCACGCCGGGCGCCATCGCATTGACGTTGATGCCGTGCTTGATGAGATCGAGCCCGGCCGATTGGGTGAGGCTGATGACGGCGGCCTTGGTGGCGCAATAGATCGCCACCAGTCCCTCGCCGCGCCGGCCCGCCTGGCTTGCCATGTTGATGATCTTGCCGCCTTTTCCCCGAGCAATCATTGTTTTTGCGGCGGCCTGCATCATGAACAGCGTGCCTGATACGTTGATTGAAAACAGTCTTTCGTAGCTATCGCGTTTGATCTCGACAATCGGTGCGAGATCGAAGAGTGCTGCATTGTTGATGAGGATATCGAGGCCACCGGTCTGGCCCTCCACCGTGCGGATGGCCGTGTCGATGGAGTGCTGCTTGGTCACGTCGAGTTCGACGGCATAGGCGTTCTCGCCGATTTCACGGGCGGTTTTGCTGGCGCGTTCGAAATCGATATCGGCGATGGCGACGGTTGCGCCCTCGCGTATGTAGGCTTCCGCAAAGGCGCGGCCAATGCCACGCGCCGAACCTGTTATCAGCGCGGATTTGCCTTCCAGTCTTCCCGTCATATCGCGATGCCCTTTTCATCGAACCTGTGGATTTTGGTATCATCGGGGGTGATAAACACGGTATCGCCATGCCTGCATTCGAACTCACCATCGGTCCTTGCAGTGATCGGGCCGATGCCCTGGACGTCGAGGTGGAGGAAGGTATCGGAGCCGAGATGTTCGGCGACGGTCACCTTGCCCTGCCACAACCCACTTTCTTTCGACAGCACCAGATGCTCTGGCCGCACGCCGGCGGTAGTCGCTCCCTTTTGCCGGGCGTAATCGCCGGTCACCAGGTTCATGCGCGGCGAACCGATGAAACCGGCGACGAAGAGGTTGCGCGG
>NZ_PHGS01000017.1:0-2468 GCF_003031125.1 Agrobacterium sp. LAD9
CGGATAAAGCGCATAGGACTGGAACACCATGGCAAGGCCGCGTTCGGCCGGGGCCTTTTCGGTGGCGTCCTTGCCGTCGATGACGATCTTTCCGCCGGAGACATCTTCCAGCCCGGCGATCAGGCGCAACAGCGTGGACTTGCCGCAGCCGGATGGGCCGACGAAGACGACGAACTCGCCGTCATGGATGTCGAGATCGATCGACGGGATGACTTTTGCCTCGCCGAAGAGCTTGGACACGTTCTGAAGGGAAATGCTGCCCATTATTGTCGTTCCTTATTTCACGGCGCCGAAGGTGAGGCCACGCACGAGTTGTTTCTGCGAGAACCAGCCGATGACGAGAATGGGGGCGATCGCCATCATCGAGGCGGCCGAAAGTTTTGCCCAGAACAGCCCCTGCGGCGAGGAGAAGGAGGCGATGAAGGCCGTCAGCGGTGCTGCATTGGTGGTCGTCAGCCGGATCGTCCAGAAGGATTCGTTCCAGGCAAGGATGACGTTCAAAAGCAGCGTCGAGGCAATGCCCGGAACCGCCATCGGGGTCAGCACATGCACGATCTCGTTCCACAGCGATGCGCCATCCATGCGGGCTGCCTCAAGAATCTCGCCGGGGATTTCGCGGAAGTAGGTGTAAAGCATCCACACCACGATCGGCAGGTTGATGAAGGTGAGCATGACAGTGAGGCCGATGCGGGTATCGAGCAGGCCGGCATTGCGGAAGATCAGGTAGATCGGCACCAGCACGGCAACCGCCGGCATCATCTTGGTGGAAAGCATCCACATCAAAATGTCCTTGGTGCGCTTGGTCGGCGAGAACGCCATGGCCCAGGCGGCGGGAATGGCGATGATGAGTGCGATGATCGTCGAGCCGAGCGACAGCACCACCGAGTTCATGAACGGCTTGAAGTAATCACGCTGGGTCTGCACGGTGATGTAGTTTTCGAGCGTGCCTGACGGAATGAGGCTGAAGCCTGATATCGCCTCCGGCTCGGTCTTGAGCGAGGTGAGGAAGGCGTAAAGGATCGGGAAGAACAGCAGAAGCGCCACGGCCCATGCCGCGATGGAAAAGCCGATCTTTGCGCGTGTGGTTGTCTTGCGGGCCATGATCGCTTCTCCTTAACGGTCGAGGTTCTTGCCGACGGCGCGCATCAGGAAGATGGCGACGATATTGGCGAGCACGACGGCGATGATGCCACCGGCCGATGCGCCGCCGACGTCGTAACCCAATAGCGCCGTGCGATAGATGAGGAAGGCAAGGTTGGTCGAGGCATAACCCGGGCCGCCATTGGTGGTGACGAGGATTTCCGCATAAACGCCGAGCAGGAAGATCGTCTGGATCAAAATGACGACCGTGATGGCGCGGGCCAGATGCGGCAGCGTCAGGTAGACGAAGCGGTTGATGAAGTTGGCGCCATCCATCTCGGCCGCTTCCTTCTGTTCTCCGTCGAGCGATTGCAGGGCGGTCAAGAGGATCAGCGTTGCAAAGGGCAACCATTGCCAGGCGACGATGATGACGATGGAAAGCAGCGGAAACTGCGCGAACCAGTCGACCGGCTGCAGGCCGAAGAAGCGCGACAGATCGGCGAGCACCCCGTAACCGGGATGCATGATCATGTTCTTCCACACCAGTGCTGCGACAGGCGGCATGACGAAGAACGGCGAGATGATCATGATGCGCACGATGCCCTGACCGAAGATGTCATTGTCGAGCAGCAGCGCAATGGCGATGCCGCCAACCACCGTGATAAGCAGCACGCCGCCGACGATCAGCAGCGTATTCCAGATCGACTGGAAGAAAGCCGGGTCGGTGTAGAAATACTGGTAATTGAACAGGCCGGCGAAGCTGACATTGGCGGGGTTGAGGAGATTGTAGTTCTGGAACGAGAACCACAAAGTCATCGCCAAAGGCACGATCATCCATACCAGCAAAAGCAGGACCGAAGGCGCTAGCATCACCCGCGCCAGACCGCTCGTGTTTCGTGTTGCCATTACACTCACCTCCCCTTGGGCCCGGGCATCACGACATGCGCCCGGTATATCCGGAAGAACCGGCTCATTCTTGTTTTGATTTGAAAGGCATAAAGGCCGCCGCGTAACCGGCGGCTTAGACCCGGAGAGTTCGCTGCCCGGCATTGGCGCCGGACAGCAATCTTCGGGAGGATTACTTGATGTAACCGGCGCGGGTCATTTCGCGCGTTGCCGTCGACTGAGCGCCTGCAAGCGCATCATCGACGCTGGACTGGCCGGCAACAACCGCCGAGAACAGCTGACCAACCGTGGTGCCGAGCGCCTGGAATTCAGGGATCGCCACGAACTGGCCACCGGTATAAGGCACGGGCTTTACAGTCGGCTTGGTAATGTCGGCGGCATCCATTGCAGCAAGCGTCGGCTTGGCGAAGGCGGCTGCCTTTTCATACTCGGCGTTCTTGTAAAGCGAGGTGCGGGTGCCCGGAGGCACGTTTGCCCAGCCT